>NZ_JADNOH010000097.1 GCF_015557435.1 Collinsella aerofaciens | reverse complement strand
ACCGCGTAACTGCTCGACGCTGCAAACGCCCCTAAGCGGCAATCTGACGTTCAATTTCAAGGGCGCGACCAGAAGGTCAGCGCCCTTTCATTTCACGTCACCTTGCTCGCTTAGGGTCGTTTTCGCTGACGTTGCCAAGACATTGGCGTCAACATGGTTGGCGTTGGCGATGGCGTGCTGGTCAATCCTTACAGCTCGTAGAGCGTGGTGAACTTGTCCTGCAGGTAGCTGCAGTAGTAGCGGGCGTCAAACGCCATACCGCAGGCGCTCTTGATGAGCTCCGGCGCGTCCTTGGCGCGACCCCATTGCCAAATGTGCTCGCCCAGCCAGGTGCGGACGGGCGCCAGATCGCCGCTCGCACAGGCACCGGTAAGGTCGACGCCGTCGCGGCACATGGCCGGCACAAACATAGCGTCGTAGGCGCTACCCAGCGCATACGTGGGGAAGTAGCCAAACGAGCCACCGCTCCAGTGCGTATCCTGCAGGCAGCCGTGCGTGTCGTCGGGAACGGGAATGCCCAGGTACTCATCCATAAAGCGATTCCAAAGCGCGGGGATGTCCTTGGCCGTGGCCTCGCCGGCAAACAGCATGTGCTCGATCTCGTAGCGCACCATAACGTGCAGCGGATAAGTGAGCTCGTCCGCCTCGGTGCGGATCAGCGACGGCTGTGCGATGTTCACGGCATGGTAGAGCGTATCCTCGTCCACACTGCCATAGACCTCGGGCGCGTGACGGCGCAGCACCTCGAGCAGCGGGCCCATAAAGGCGCGGCTGCGACCTACGGTGTTCTCGAAAAAGCGGCTCTGGCTCTCGTGGATGCCCATGGAAGTGCCGCCCTCCAGGCAGGTGCGCGCATAGGCAGGATTGACGCCCAGCTCGTACATGGTGTGCCCCGCCTCGTGGATGATGCTGTAGACGTTGGAGATGCAGTCGTCCTCGTAGATGTGCGTCGCGATGCGCGCATCACCCACGGCAAAGCCCTCGCTAAACGGATGCTCGGTAAAGGCAAGCGTGGTGTCGTCCAGGTCCAGGCCGACAAGCTTCATCAAGTCGAAGCTCATGGCGCGCTGGGCAGCCTCGGGCACGTGGGCGTGCAAAAAGTCGGCAGCCGGCTGCTGGCCGCGCTCGCCGATGGCGTGCACGAGCGGCACGACCGTGGCCTTGACCTCATCGCAAAACGCATCGAAGCTCTTGGCGGAAAGGCCGCGCTCGTACTGGTCGAGCCAAACGTCGTATGGGTCGCGCTTGGGGTCCATGAGCTCGGCCTGATGCTTAAGTTGGGCGACGATTCTATCCACATAGGGCTCAAAGCTCGCCCAGTCATTGGCCGTCTTGGCCTTGTGCCACACGGCATCGGCCTCGCAGGTGAGCCTGGTCCAGGCCTCGGCCTCCTCGGTGGGGATGACGCTTGCCTCGCGCTGGTCGCGGCCGAGCACACGGATCTCGTCGAGCAGCTGCGGGTCGTCGATCTTGCCGCCCGCGACGGTCTCTCGTGCCAGCGAGCGCACAAGTTCGACAGACTTTTTGCTGGTCAGCAGCTTGTGATGCTCGCCAGCAAGGGTGCCCATAGCATCGGCGCGGGCCGCGGCGCCGTTGGCGGGAGCAATGGTCGCGCCGTCAAACTCGGCAATCTTGAGCAGGTACTCGCGAGTCCACAGCTTGCCCTCGAGCTTGCGGAGCTTCTTGATGCTCTTGCCCGCCTTGGCCTTCTTATCGAGTTTCTTTCCCATACCTATATCCTTGATCTCGCAGGTCGAGCGCCACGGGTGGGCGTGCGGCCAGTTTGCACAGCTACCTGCCTTGTACCCAGTGCGAACAAAACGGAACGCGGCGATGCACACGCAGAATGTGTTATCCTATAGCCCAATGCGTTGACGGAGAGGGTTTTGCCCGCCGCGTCGCCGGCAAGAGAGGGAAGGTCATGGGCTGCGAGCCTTCCTGCGGTGACAAGGGCCAAGCGTTCACTCCCGAGCAGCGACCTCAACGGGCACGCGGCCAGCGGTGGCGAAGCCCCAGTAGGGAAGCCGTGAGCCTCGCGACAAGGGGCACAGAGTGGGCGCGGCGGGCCAGACATCCGCCGGGTCAAACAAGGTGGTACCGCGGAATTCAACCGTCCTTGGGCAATGCACATGCCCGAGGGCGGTTTTTTTATTACCGAACCGGGCCGCGTTTTCACAACGCCAGACGGTGGCAGCCGCCTCGGCAAACGGAGAGCGCGAGAGACGAAAGGGAAGACATGAGTCTGATTGATGATCTGGTCAAACTCGAGGAAGAGGCCAAGGAGCTCGTCGCAGGCGCCGACGACGCAGCCAAGCTCGAGGCTGCGCGCGTTGAGCTGCTCGGCCGCAAGGGCCGCATCACCGGCCTGATGCGCATGATGGGCAAGCTCGCCCCCGAGGATCGTCCCGTGATGGGCAAGCGAGCCAACGAGATGCGCCAGCTGATTGAGGGCATGCTCGACGAGCGCAACACCGAGATGAAGGCCGCCGCCCTCAAGCGCGCACTGGAGCACGACGCCGTCGACATCACGCTGCCGGGCATCCGTCCGCAGATCGGCCACCAGCACCTGATCAAGCAAATCATCGAGGAGGCCGAGGACATCTTCTGCGGCATCGGCTACACCGTCGAGTCCGGCCCCATGGTCGACACCTCCTACTACAACTTCACCGCGCTCAACGCTCCCATGGATCACCCGAGCCGCTCGGCCCGCGATACCTTCTACGTGGTCGACAACAACCCCGGCAGCGTCGCGCACCCCGAGGCTCACGCCCACGGCGAGTCCGACGTGCTGCTGCGCACCCAGACTTCGGGCGTGCAGATCCACACTATGGAGTCGCAGAAGCCGCCCATCTACATGATCTGCCCGGGCACCGTCTACCGTCCCGACACGGCCGATGCCTGCCACCTGCCGCAGTTCAACCAGATCGAGGGCCTGGTCGTCGACGAGGGCATCACCTTTGGCGACCTGAAGGGCACGCTCGACTACTTTGTTAAGTGCATGTTTGGCGAGGATCGCAAGACGCGTTACCGCCCGCACTTCTTCCCCTTCACCGAGCCCAGCTGCGAGGTGGACGTGAGCTGCCACGTGTGCGGCGGCAAGGGCTGCAACTTCTGCAAGCACAGCGGCTGGATCGAGATCTTGGGCTGCGGCATGGTCGACCCCAACGTCCTGATCAACTGCGGCATCGACCCCGAGAAGTACACCGGCTTCGCCTTTGGTATTGGCGCCGAGCGCGTCGCGGCCCTGCGCTACGACCTGCCCGACCTCAGAACGCTCATGACGGGCGATATGCGTTTCCTGAATCAGTTCTAGGCTGCGGCTTGCCCAAGCACGGCACCTCGGCGCTCATTCGTCGCTTGCGTACCATAGTACGAGGCGCTCCTCTTTCGGGCCGATTTGCCGCACTTGGACAACCCTCGCTTTGTAAGGAATGTTCACAAAGTTGAAGTTTCCACCTGCATCTCTTCGCAGGCTTTCAGTATGAAAGGAGAGCTAGATGCGTGTTTCTTACGACTGGCTCAAGACCATGATCGATATTCCGGAGGATCCCAAGACCCTTTCGGACGAATATATCCGTACCGGCACCGAGGTCGAGGCGATCGACACCGTGGGCGAGTCCTTCGACCACGTGGTGACTGCCAAGGTGCTCACCAAGACCCCGCACCCCGATAGCGACCATATGTATGTGTGCTCGGTCGACGTGGGTGACAAGAATCTCGACGCCGACGGCAACCCCGCTCCGCTGCAGATCGTCTGTGGCGCGCAGAACTTCGAGGCTGGCGACCACATCGTCACGGCCATGATCGGCGCCGTGCTTCCCGGCGACGTCAAAATCAAGAAGAGCAAGCTCCGCGGCGTCGTGTCCATGGGCATGAACTGCTCCGCACGCGAGCTCGGCCTGGGCGGCGACCACTCCGGCATTATGATCCTGCCCGAGGATACGCCCTGCGGCATGCCGTTTGCCGAGTACGTGGGTTCGAGCGACACTGTGCTCGACTGCGAGATCACGCCCAACCGCCCCGACTGCCTGTCCATGATCGGCATGGCCCGCGAGACCGGCGCCATCTTCGACCGCGATTTCCACGTTGAGCTGCCCGCCATCAAGGCCGAGACCGGCCGCGCGACCGACGACGAGCTTTCCGTCGAGATTGCCGACGAGGGCCTGTGCGACCGCTACGTCGCCCGCATCGTACGTAACGTGAAGGTCGGCCCCTCGCCCGACTGGATGGTCAAGCGCCTTAACGCCCTGGGCGTGCGCCCGCACAACAATATCGTCGACATCACCAACTATGTGATGATGCTCACCGGTCAGCCGCTGCACGCCTTTGACCTGTCTACCTTTGCCGAGCGCGATGGCCACCGTCGCGTGGTGGTTCGTGCCGCCCAGCAGGACGAGAAGTTCACGACCCTCGATGGCGAGGAGCGCGTGCTCGACGCCGGCATGGGCCTTATCACCGACGGCGAGCGTCCCGTGGCGCTGGCCGGCGTTATGGGTGGCATGGATTCCGAGATTGAGGACGATACCGTCGACGTGATGGTCGAGAGCGCCTGCTTCAACGCCGGCCGCACCTCGCACACCAGCCGTGACCTGTCGCTGATCTCCGACGCCTCCATTCGCTTTGAGCGCCAGGTTGACGAGACCGGCTGCGTGGATGTCGCCAACGTTACCTGCGCGCTCATCGAAGAGATCGCCGGCGGCGAGGTTGCTCCCGGCTATGTCGACGTTTTCCCCGCGCCCAAGACCATCGACAGCATTAAGCTGCGCCTGGCCCGTGTGCACGCCATCTGCGGTGCCGACATCGAGCCCGACTTTATCGAGCGCTCGCTCACCCGCCTGGGCTGCACCGTCGAGCGCGACGGCGAGGACTTTATGGTCACGCCGCCGAGCTTCCGTCCCGACCTGCCGCGTGAGATCGACCTGATCGAGGAGGTCCTGCGCCTGTGGGGCATGGGTCGCGTCACGGCGACCATTCCGGCTGCCAAGAACCACATCGGCGGCCTGACGCGCGAGCAGAAGCTTACCCGCAAGGTCGGCGAGATCCTGCGCGCCTGCGGCCTCAACGAGACCACGACCTTTGGCTTTGCCGCCCCGGGCGACCTGGAGAAGATCGGCATGCCCGCCGAGGGTCGCGGCTGCCCCGTGGTGCTCATGAACCCGCTGGTGGCCGAGCAGACCGAGATGCGCCGCTCGCTGCTGCCGGGCCTGCTGCAATCCGTGGCCTACAACGAGGCGCACGGTACGCCCAACGTGCACCTGTACGAGGTCGGCAGCCTGTTCCATGGCCGCGAAAACGCCAGCCTGCCCAAGGAGACCAAGTCCGTCGCGGGCGTGCTTTCGGGCCAGTGGAGCGAGCAGTCTTGGAACATGAAGTACCGTAAACTGCGTTTCTTCTTTGGCAAGGGTATCGTCGAGGAGCTGCTCGCCCAGCTGCGCATCGAGAAGGTTCGCTTCCGTCCCGTCGAGGGCGAGGGCTATGCCTTTTTGCAGCCGGGTCGTGCGGCCGAGGTTCTGTCCGGCGGCACCGTGCTGGGTTGGGTCGGCGAGATCCACCCCGAGGCGCGCGAGGCCTGCGGCATCGACGAGGTTGTCGTTGCTTTTGAGCTTGACCTGGACAAGCTGATCAAGGGCGCCCGCAACCAAGAGAACTATCGCGAGTTCTCGCAGTACCCGGCTGTTGAGCACGATCTTGCCATTGTGGTCGACAACGCCGTGACTTGCGAGGACCTTGAGCGTCGCATCACCAGCGCCGGCGGCAAGCTGCTCGAGGGCGTGCGCCTGTTCGATGTCTACCGCGATCCGGTCCGCATCGGCAAGGGCAAGAAGTCCATGGCCTTCGCGCTCACGTATCGCTCGGACGACCACACGCTTACCAGCGAAGAGGTCGAGAAGGCGCACCAGAAGATCGTCACCAAGGTGTGCAAGGGCGTAAACGGCGAGGTCCGCTCGTAATCTTTGCTGTTCGGAACCCGCCCCCTGCGGGGTTTTCACGGCAACGTCCTCGCCGCTTCGCGGCTGCGGGATGTTGCCTTAGAAAACCCCTCTCGGGGGCGGGTTCCTGCGTTAACCTTGTTGCGAGCGGACCGCACCTTCTTCCGGGTGACCGGAAAGTTGGGAGTGCATGGGCCCTTTATTGGGCGGTGCGTGGACCTGGGTTAATAACGTACGTATTGCAAGGACGTGCTGCGTTGTGGGCGGTGCGCCTTTTTGTTAGTATGCTGAGTCGGTGTTACGGATTGTTGGAAACGTAACACGCAACGTTCTGATTGAGAGGGCTCATGCATATTCCCGATAACTATCTGTCCCCGCAGACCGATGCCGTCATGGCGGTGGCGATGGTGCCCGTTTGGGTCCATTGCATCAAAAAGGTACGCGCCACGCTCGATCGCGAGCATATGGCGTTCCTGGGCATCTGCGCCGCATTTTCCTTCTTGCTCATGATGTTCAACGTGCCGCTCCCCGGTGGCACCACTGGTCACGCCGTTGGTGGCGCGCTCATCGCACTGCTGCTGGGTCCCGAGGCCGCTGCCATCGCGGTTTCGGTCGCGCTGGCGCTGCAGGCGCTGCTGTTTGGCGACGGCGGCGTTCTGTCCTTTGGCGCAAACTGCTTTAACATGGCCTTTGTGCTGCCGTTTACCGCTGCTATCGTGTTCCGTGCGCTCAACAGCCGTCTGCACGACAAGAGCTGGGGCACCTCGGTTTCTGCCATCGTGAGCGGTTGGGTCGGCCTGTGTCTGGCGGCCCTGTGCGCGGCGATCGAGTTCGGTATTCAGCCGATGCTCTTCACCAACGCTTCGGGCGCTCCACTGTACTGCCCCTTCCCGCTGTCCGTTGCCATTCCGGCCATGATGATTCCGCATATGTTGGTTGCTGGCGTGGTCGAGGGCGTGGCGACGGCCGCCATCTACGGTTTCATTAAGAAGACGGCGCCGAGCGTTATCGTCGGGCCCGAGGCCGTCGATGGCCAGCTTGCCGCCGATGGTACCGCCAAGAAGACTTCCCTGATTCCCACGCTCATTCTGGTCGCCGTGCTTGTCGTGGCTACGCCGCTCGGCTTGCTCGCCACCGGTGACGCCTGGGGTGAGTGGGACGCCGAGGGCGCCGCGACCGCCGTTCAGGAGGCTGGCGACGACAGCCTGCAGGCTTCGGTCGGCCTCGACACCCCGACCTTTGCCGACGCCCTGCCCACGGGCGATTATCTGCAGGCCTATTCCGAGGAGCAGGGCCTTGGCTTTGCCGGCCAGGCTGCGATGTATATTCTTTCGGGCGTGATTGGCGTGGCGGTGCTCACCATCACATTCCGCCTGGTCTCGCTGACGGTCAAGGAAAGCGGTGCTCATGGCAATAGCCGAGCTGCCTAGTTGGCTTGCGGCCGAGGAGCGTTACGAGCCCGCGGGGGCTCGGCATCGTGTGATGCAAAAGAATGTCCTGCACCTGGCGAGCCTGCTTGAGCGGGTTCGCCTGGGTGGAGGCGCGCACGAGGGCGGGTCGATGGTCGACCGCGCCCTTTCTTGCGTTTCGGCTCCGGTGCGCCTGGTGGGGATGTTCGTTTGCGTTCTGTGCGTGTGTCTGACGCAGAGCCCGCTGTACCTCATGTTGATGGCGGCCATCGCGCTGGTGCTCGTTGCCGTGCGCCCCGTACGCGGGCTGCGTGCGACCTTTGTACCGGCGCTCGGCGCCACGGGGCTTGCGGTGGTTCTGGCACTGCCTGCCCTGCTGCTGGGCGCTTCTGCCGCGGGCGCCATGCTCAAGATCGCGCTCAAGACGTTCATTAACGTGTCGTTCGTGCTGGGCGTTTCGTGGACGCTCACCTGGAGCCGCATGTCGGCGGCGCTCAAGACGCTACAGCTGCCCGACGAGGTCATCTTTACGTTTGATATGGCGCTCAAGCACATCGAGGTGCTGGGACGCACGGCGCACGATCTGACCGAATCGGTCATGCTGCGCAGCGTGGGTCGTGCGCCTGCGGGTTTTTCGCGTACCGATTCGATCGCGGGTATCATGGGCATGACCTTTATCAAGGCGATGGAATGCAGCCGCGCGATGGACGAGGCTATGCTTTGCCGTGGCTTTGCCGGTGCGTATCCGACTCCCGCGCGGAGCGGCTTTGGCTGGCGCGATGCGGTCTATGCGGTCGTCGTGGTGCTGCTCGCCGTGTTGTGCGCGGTGCTGTAGCGCGGGCGGCCGAGCCGTCGATGTGGATAGGGAAGGGCGACGTTTTGGCAAACGATACGAATGGCGTGATGGGCGCGAGCGGTGCTACTGGCGCCAAGAGCGTGCCGCTCATCGAGTTTCGCGACGTGCTGTTCTCCTATGCGGGGCATACGGTTGTCGATGGTGTGTCGCTGCAGGTCGATCGTGGTGAACTCGTTGCCCTACTCGGTCCCAACGGCTGCGGTAAGACGACGATTATGCGCCTTATCAACGGTCTTGAACTAGCGGACGCGGGTGCGTATCTGTTTGACGGGCACGTGATCGATGCGGCATATCTCAAGGATTCCGCAGCCGCTCAGCGTTTTCATCAGCGCGTGGGCTTTGTGTTCCAGAATGCCGACGCCCAGCTGTTCTGCGCTACGGTGGGCGAGGAAGTTGCTTTTGGCCCCGCGCAGATGGGGCTGCCGACAGACGAGCTCGAGCGCCGCGTCCGCGATGCCATGGAGCTGTTCCAGGTTGCCGATCTGGTCGATGCCTCGCCCTATCAGCTTTCGGGCGGGCAAAAGAAGCGCGTTGCGCTGGCTGCGGTGGTGTCGATGAACCCCGATATCCTAGTGCTCGATGAGCCCACCAACGGGCTCGATGAGGACTCGTGCGACATCGTAGTCAACTTTTTGCTGGCCTACGTTGCTGCCGGTAAGACGGTTTTGATGAGTACGCACCATCAAGATTTGGTGCGCCGCCTGGAGGCCCGTGCCATCTATATCGATCGATATCACCATGTGGTCGAGGCGCCCGTGCCGTCGTATGGAACCGAAAGCGGTGCTGCGGAATAGTTGCTGCGTAGGGTATGTATGGCCGCCTGTGCGACTCTGCCGTGATGGTATAGTTAACCAGGTTTTATGGGGGTGGCTATGCCAAGTTGGAACATTCATATCGCTCAAACGGAGCGCTTGCTGGCACGTGCTAGCGTGCTTGCCGATAGCGTGCGCGACCGCAATGCCTTTTTGTTTGGCTGCGTGGTTCCGGATATCTTCGTGGGCTATATGGTCCCTGGCATCGCCGATCCCATTCCGTATCGCATTACGCACTTTGCAAAGCCCGAGCCTATCCCTAAGCCGCGCGAGCACGAGTTCTGGGATACCTATGTGGCGCCGCTGCTTAAAGGCGCACCCGCGGGCGAACCTGCTGAGGCTACCTCGATTGTCGAGGAGCGCGAGCGACTGAACCGCGTGCACTATCCTCAGCGCTACAGGGATGCCGAGCCGGTTGTCGGTCCCGGCGCCTGTGAGTTCTCGCTTGCGTCCGAAGATGTGGCGCAGTCGCTGCTCGATTTAACGCTGGGCGTCTGGTCGCATCTGGTGGCCGACACGGTATGGAACACGCGTGTGAACCAGTATCTGGAAGCACACGGCGGCAAGCCGTGCGAGGAATTCCGCATTAAAAAGCAGGGCGATTTTGACTGGTTTGGCAAGACGCTGGGCATCGTTTCCATTCCGCGTGCGACCGATCGCCTCTATACCGCTGCGACGCGTTTTGGGCAGTATCCCATCCATAAAGAATATGTGCTCAAGACTATCGGCGTCATGCACGAGATTGTACGCGAAAACCCCGGCGAGCCCGATCATCCGCCGTATCGCCTGCTAACCGAGGAGTTTTTCGATGTAACGTTTACCGAGGTCATCGAGCTGACCGAGGCGGGATTTGCCGCCCGCGTCGCATCACCCGGTGTTCCTGCTCTGCCCCTGATCGCTAGCTGCTAGCTGGCCGGCCCGGCAGTGAACAGCTCATCCCAATCGACCAACAGCTCCCGTCGCAGGGCGTAAACACGGCAAATGAGCTGCACATTTCATAGCATGCCATAAGTAGCTGGTTGCGTGTCATGCCGTGCGGGAGGCATCGACGCACAGAAAAAGGGCCCGGAAGGCAAAGCCTTCCGGGCCCTTTGCAATGCAAACCTGCTTGCAAGTGCGATTTAGCGCACCTGAGCGACGTAAGCGACGTTGGTCGAGGAGACCTTGTCCTCGAGCTGGACGCTCATGCGGGGATCGCCGGCGGTAGCGACGGTCAGGTCGCCGGCCTCGACGTAGCCGAGCTCCTTAGCGGTCTCGATCGCCTTGACGATCGTGCCGTTGACGGTGCCCTGGGTAATCTCGGCCTGGTGCGGGATAACGCCCCAGTACATGATCATCTGCTGGACGGCCCACTCGTGGCGGGAGAACGCGCAGATCGGCATGTTGGGACGGAAGTGCGAGATCAGGCGAGCGGTACGACCGGTGGTCGTCGGCACGGTGATGCACTTGGCGCCAACGGTGGTGGCCATGTTCACAGCGGACATACCCACAACGTTGTTGACGACGCGGGTGCCGTGAGCATCGGCCGGAACCTCGAGCGGAGCGTGGGCCGGGAGGTACTTCTCGGTCTCGAGAGCAATGCTGGCCTGCATCTTGACGGCCTCGACCGGGTACTTACCGGCAGCGGACTCGCCGGACAGCATGACGGCGTCGGTGCCGTCATAAATGGCGTTAGCAACGTCGGCAACCTCGGCGCGCGTCGGGCGCGGGTTCTGCTGCATGGAGTCGAGCATCTGCGTAGCGGTGATAACGGGCTTGTAGGCCGCGTTGCACTTGGCGATGATCTCCTTCTGGATGTGCGGAACGAGCTCGGGCTTGATCTCGATGCCCAGGTCGCCACGAGCGACCATGATGCCGTCGGAAGCCTCGAGAATCTCGTCGAAGTTCTCGACGCCCAAGGCGCACTCGATCTTCGGGAAGATCGTCACGTGCTCGCCGCCGTTCTCGCGGCAAAGCTCGCGGATGCCGCGGACGGACTCGCCGTCACGGATGAAGGAAGCGGCGATGTAGTCGATGTTCTCGGTCAGGCCAAAGAGGATGTCCTGACGATCGCGCTCGGTGATGGCGGGCAGCGAGATGTTGACGTTGGGCATGTTGACGCCCTTGCGCTCGCCGATCAGGCCGTCGTTCTTAACGACGCAGGTCATGTCCTGGCCACTGACGGACTCGACCTCGAGGGCAACCAGGCCGTCATCGATCAGGATGAGGGAGCCCTTCTCGACCTCGGAAGGCAGAGCCAGGTAGTCGAGGGAGATGTGCTCAGCGGTGCCGTGGAAATCCTCGGACGTGGGCTGAGCGGTGACGACGATCTTATCGCCGGTCTTGACGGCAACCTTCTTGCCGTCGACCAGAAGGCCGGTGCGGACCTCGGGGCCCTTGGTGTCGAGCAGGATGCCGACAGGCAGACCGAGCTCCTTGGAAATACGGCGGACGCGCTCGATGCGACCGTGGTGCTCGTCGTAGGAGCCGTGCGAGAAGTTAAAACGGGCGACGTTCATGCCCGCCTTGATCATCTCGCGGATGGTCTCGTCGCTATCGCAGGCGGGACCCATGGTGCATACAATCTTAGTGCGCTTGTACATTCAGACCTCCATCTGACATCGTCTTGCGCTGATAGATAAACCATAAGAAATAAAACCGAGATGATTATAACGAAATGCCGACCGAATACCCCAAAAAATCGACCGTATGCCGAAATGGAAGTTCATTTTTTGCGGGAAAAACGGTATATGAAAAATCTTTACCAACCACTCCAAGCGCTGCTATCTGGGCGATATGTCAGTTTGGCGATGTGCCGAAGAAAAAACGTTTTACCAATGTTGAGCATCACACGGTCTGCACCGTTGCGTGCGGACCATATTTCCAAACCGATTGTTTTGGCTAGACGCGTCGCTTTGGGGTACCATAGCTCCACTATCAACTGCCGCTCAGCACGGCAGCCTTGATGAGCCCTTGCCCTTCTCCTGGGAATTATGATCGGGCATCAATCTGCTGAGTGGCCCGAATCCCAGGAGGGGACTCTATATGCAAAAGGAATACCTGTCCGCCGCGGCGGAGGTGCTCAGCGACCAAGGTGTCGATGAGAACCTCGGCCTGAGCAACGACGAGGCGTCTTCGCGCCTCGCCAAGACAGGCCCTAACAAGCTCGAGGAAGCCGAGAAGACGCCGCTGTGGAAGCGTTTCTTTGAGCAGATGGCCGACCCCATGGTCATCATGCTGATCGTTGCCGCCGTCATCAGTGCGCTCACGGGCATGGTCAAGGGCGAGCCCGACTTTGCCGATGTTGCCATCATCATGTTCGTCGTTATCGTCAACTCGGTGCTGGGCGTGGTCCAGGAAGCCAAGAGCGAGGAGGCCCTCGAGGCCCTGCAGGAGATGAGCGCGGCGCAGTCCAAGGTGCTGCGCGACGGCAAGCTCGTGCACCTGCCGAGCGCCGAGCTCGTGCCCGGCGACGTGATCATGCTCGAGGCGGGCGACTCCGTCCCGGCCGACTGCCGCGTGCTCGAGAGCGCCACGATGAAGATCGAAGAGGCCGCGCTCACCGGCGAGTCCGTGCCCGTAGAGAAGCACGCCAACGTGATCGAGCTCGCCGCGGGCACCGATGACGTGCCGCTCGGCGACCGTAAGAACATGTGCTATATGGGCTCCACCGTCGTGTACGGCCGTGGTCGCGCCGTCGTGGTCGGCACCGGCATGAACACCGAGATGGGCAAGATCGCCGGCGCCCTGGCCGAGGCCAAGGAAGAGCTCACGCCGCTGCAGGTGAAGCTCGCCGAGCTCAGCCGCATCCTCACCATCATGGTGATCGTCATCTGCGTCGTGATCTTTGGCGTTGACATCCTCCGCCACGGCGTGGGCAACGTCCTTACCGATCCGACTGCCCTGCTCGACACCTTTATGGTTGCCGTCTCGCTCGCCGTCGCCGCCATCCCCGAGGGCCTGGTTGCCGTCGTGACCATCGTCCTTTCGCTTGGCGTGACCAAGATGGCCAAGCGCCAGGCGATTATCCGCAAGCTCTCTGCCGTCGAGACCCTTGGCTGCACACAGACCATCTGCTCCGACAAGACCGGTACCCTTACCCAGAACAAGATGACCGTCGTCAAGCACGAGCTCGCTGCGCCCAAGGAGAAGTTCCTGGCCGGCATGGCGCTGTGCTCCGATGCTCAGTGGGACGAGGAGCTGGGCGAGGCCGTGGGTGAGCCGACTGAGTGCGCGCTCGTCAACGACGCCGGCAAGGCGGGCCTCACTGGCCTGACTGCCGAGCACCCGCGCGTGGGCGAGGCCCCGTTTGACTCGGGCCGCAAGATGATGTCCGTGGTCGTCGAGACCCTTGACGGCGAGTATGAGCAGTACACCAAGGGCGCGCCCGACGTGGTGATCGGCCTGTGCACCCATATCTACGAGGGCGATAAGGTCGTACCCCTGACCGAGGAGCGTCGTGCCGAGCTCGTGGCCGCCAACAAGGCCATGGCCGACGAGGCCCTGCGCGTGCTGGCGCTGGCAAGCCGCACCTACACCGAGGTCCCGGCCGACTGTAGTCCCGCCGCGCTCGAGCACGACCTGGTCTTCTGCGGCCTGTCCGGCATGATCGACCCGGTTCGTCCCGAGGTCGCCGACGCCATCCGCGAGGCCCACGACGCCGGTATCCGCACCGTCATGATCACTGGTGACCATATCGACACCGCCGTGGCCATCGCCAAGCAGCTGGGCATCGTCACCGATCGCAGCCATGCCATCACCGGTGCCGACCTCGATCGCATGAGCGACGAGGAACTCGACGCGCACATCGAGGACTACGGCGTGTACGCCCGCGTCCAACCCGAGCACAAGACACGCATCGTCGAGGCTTGGAAGTCGCGCGACCAGATCGTGGCCATGACGGGCGACGGCGTCAACGACGCCCCGTCCATCAAGCGCGCCGACATCGGCGTGGGCATGGGCATTACTGGTACCGACGTCACCAAGAACGTCGCCGACATGGTGCTCGCCGACGACAACTTCGCTACCATCATCGGCGCCTGCGAAGAGGGTCGTCGCATCTACGACAACATCCGCAAGGTCATCCAGTTCCTGCTTTCGGCCAACCTTGCCGAGGTGTTCTCGGTGTTTATCGCCACGCTCATCGGCTTTACCATCTTCCAGCCGGTGCAGCTGCTGTGGGTGAACCTAGTTACCGACTGCTTCCCCGCGCTCGCGTTGGGCATGGAGGATGCCGAGGGCGACATCATGAAGCGCAAGCCGCGCAACGCCAAGGACGGCGTCTTTGCCGGCAATATGGGCCTGGACTGTGTGGTCCAGGGCCTAATCATCACCGTGCTGGTGCTGGCGAGCTTCTTTGTGGGCGTGTACTTTGACATGGGCTACATCCACATCGCCGATATGATCGCTGGCAATGCCGACGAGGAAGGCGTGATGATGGCGTTCATCACGCTCAACATGGTCGAAATTTTCCACTGCTTCAATATGCGCAGTCGTCGTGCGTCGCTGTTCACCATGAAGAAGCAGAACAAGTGGCTGTGGGCTTCCGCCGCGCTGGCGCTGGTGCTGACGGTGATCGTAACCGTGCAGCCGACGCTTGCCGAGATGTTCTTTGGCCCCGTGACGCTTGAGCTCAAGGGTGTTCTTGCCGCGCTGGGCCTGGCCTTCCTGATCATCCCGCTGATGGAGATCTACAAGGCGATCATGCGCGCGGTCGAGAAGGAGTAGGTCGAAAGGCCATCCTTCCCACCGGCCCGACCGCCTGCGGGGTTTCTTCCTCGCTGGTCCTCGCGCTTCGCGCTGCGGGATCGCTCGGAAGAAACCCCTCCCGGCGGGCGGGCCTTCGGATAACCTCTCGGGACCATTGGCTGAGGGAAAGTATGTGAGTCGGTCGAGCGTTTGCTCGACCGACTCTTTTTTGTGGGTAAAATACCTGCTCAGTTGTGTGGTTTTGTGCTGGGAGGCATCTGTGGGCAAGGCTAAGGCTAAAGCGAAGAAAAAGACGACGGGGGCGCGGGCTAAGCGTGATCGTCGTCGGAAGCTCGCGACCGAGGCTCCCGCATCTGCTGAGGAGTTGCTGGCGAGTGTACCGGGGCTTGACGCGCTGCGGGACGTTCCGGCGTTTGATGACCTGCCGGTCGATGAAGCCCAGCAGGCTGCCTTTGATGATTTCTGCGCGCATGTCGAGGAGCCCGAGCAGATGCAGCTTGGCGCCGTGGTGCGCTTGGATCGCGGGTTTCCACTGGTGGCGACTGCCGATGACACGTTTCGTGCCGAGCATGCTGTGGGGTTTGCCAAGTCACGCGGCGAGGACGAGGTCCTGCTGCCTGCCGTGGGCGATCGTGTGGCGGTGCGCCGCGCTCCCGGGCACGATATGGGCGTGATTGAGTGCGTGCTGCCGCGCCGTACGAGCTTTGAGCGTTGGCGCGGCCGTGCCCGCGGGGAGCGTCAGGTGCTCTGCTCCAACGTGGATAGCGTGCTAATCGTGCAGGCGCTCGGTGCCGGCGAGGTGCTGCTCGACCGTGTGGCGCGCTCGCTGGTGTTGGCGCTCGACTGCGATGCCGAACCGGTGGTGGTACTCACCAAAGCTGACCGCTGCGATGCCGAGGAACTCGAGCGCGATCTGGACCGCGTGCGCCGCCTGGTGGGTCCGGACGTGCGCGTGATCGTGACGTCCTCTGCCGAGGGCCGCGGCCTGGACGAGATCCGTGCCTGCGTGCCCGCCGGGAGCTGCGCCATGATTCTGGGCGAGTCGGGTGCCGGCAAGTCGACGCTGCTCAATGCGCTGCTGGGCCACGATACGTTGGCGACCGGCGGTGTGCGCGAACGCGACGATCAGGGCCGTCACACTACCGTCGCGCGCGTGATGGTGGCACTGCCGGGCGACGCCGGCGTGATCGCCGATGCCCCGGGCCTGCGCAGCCTGCCGCTCGTGGGTCACGAGCGGGGTCTGGCGCGCGCTTTCCCCGAGATTGTCGAGGCATCGCGCGCGTGCCGGTTTGGCGATTGCACGCATACCCATGAGCCGGGTTGCGCCGTTCGCGAGGCCGAGGACGCCGGGCAGATCGATAGCCTGCGTCTGGAAACGTTCCAAAACCTGGCGTCATCCATGCGCGTGAGTGCTCAAATGCTCGATCCCGATGTCCATCTGTAATTGATTTTTCCTATGACAGCCGTTTCCCAACTGTTCGGGAGACGGCTTTTTGCTGCGGAAAAGCCTCGAAACATGCAGTTTGCTGACGTGCTGACCAAAACCTTGCCACGAGCTTGACGGGCTGGTCAGCTTTTGGTCAGCGATTGGTTTGACATCGAAAACCAAGATTGCGATTGCGCCGCTTTGCACTCTGACCGCCCAGACAATGGTGGTACGGGCATTCGCCCGGCACTGCCATGAGAGGAGCGGCCGTGAACAAGAGCAAGCGCATCGCCATCAGTCTGGTCGCGGGCGTGCTCGCTGCTCTGCTCTGCATGGTTTACGGCTCATCGATCCGCTCACAAGCCGAACAGGTCCAGGCTGAGACCTTGGCCAAGTACGGTGGCGATCGCGTCGAGGTATGCGTCGCGGCGCGCGATATCGATGTGGGCGAGACCCTCGATGAGACCAATGTCATAACCCAGGGGTGGCTGACGAGTCTGCTGCCGCGTGACGCGGCGACCGAGCTGCGCCAGGTGCGCGGCGACGTGACGACTTCGCGTATTCCCAAAAACGCCGTGATCTGCAATGTCTACACCAAGGTCGAGAGCCGCAAGCTCGAGGTGCCTAAGGGCAAGGTCGCCGTTTCGGTGGCGGTCGATGCCGAGCACTCGGTCGGCGGTGCTACGGGCGTGGGCAGCTACGTGGATGTGTATGTGCAAAAAGACGGCGTGACCGATCGGCTGTGCGGCGCGTACGTGATCGATACCAGTGAGGATTCCGGTGCCACGCGCGAGGGCAAGATCGAATGGGTGACGCTGGCGGCTGACCCCGAAGACGTCAAGGAACTGCTGGGAGCCTCGGGCAAGGGAACGGTCAGCTTGACGATTCCCGCCACGGCGCGCGGCAAAAAGAGCGGAGGCGACGAGTGATGAAGGCGATCTGGCTTGCGTGCTGCGCGTGCGGCGATTACGGGCTGTTGCAGCGGGAAGTCGAGGGCCGTGATGCGGGTGCACAGGTGCTTCGCGTGGGTGACCTGGACGGGCTGGTTTCCATGGCGCGGGCGTTTCCGTCGCGCCGCGGGGCTGCCATCATCGCGGCGTCTCTGTTTGATACCGAAGATGTGCGCAAGACTGTTGCGCGCCTGACGGCCGAAGGCCGCGTGAGTCGCGTGGTCGTGTTGATAGAAGCGCTCGATCCGTCGGATATCGAGGTGCTGTTTCGCGCGGGGGCGACCGAGGTCATCGCTGCACACAGTATATGCGGCAACGGGCGCGCGGGCGAGGGAGCGGTTGATTCCGATCGGCGCATGACGATTGAGCCCGATGCTTTTGTTGATAGGGAACCCGGGGCGCCTCGCGCTACAAGAGGCCCGCGTGTTGATGATTATGGAAAAGCGGAAGCCGAGCATGGTCGGCGCCCCCGGAACCCCCTTGTATACGATGACGCTGGAGGGCCGGCGCAGCATGCTGGCGACTCCCCGGCAGTAGATATGGGATACGTGCACGGCGTGAATCTGGCGGATGAACTCGACGAAGTTGAGGGCCTTGCCGGGTGCGGCGAGTTGTCGCTGATGCAGCATGAGCAGATTGCGCAGAACGAGCCTGCCTCGCAGACCGAACAAGCAGCCATGCCGGCTTGGACGCAGCACGTGGTTGCGGCGGGGGAGACAGGGACGCTGTCACCGACGCCCGCCCCGCCGCCTCCGATGCCGCCGGCAGACGCTGCCGCTTCGCCGCATCGAGCTCCAGTCATCTGCGCTATTTCGGGTTCGGGCGGTTGCGGCAAGTCGACGATCGTTGCCACCATGGCACACGCATCGTCGCTGTTGGGCTTGCGTGCCGCCGTGCTCGACCTGGACCTGATGTTTGGAAACCTTTACGACTTGTTAGGCGTCGATGCTCCGCGCGATATGGCGGCACTTATCGAGCCGTCGGCGGCGGGCACGCTCACCGAGCCGGATATCGTAGCCGCTTCGATGCGCGTGGCGCCGGGCGTTACGCTCTGGGGTCCCGTCGCGGCGCCCGAGCAAGCCGAGCTCATGGCACGTCCGGTGGAGCTACTGCTTGATGTTCTGCGTCGCGAATCCGACGTGGTCTTTATCGATACCTCGGTCTTTTGGGGCGACGCCGTGGCGGCTGCGGTGGCGGCGAGCGACCGTTGCCTGGTCGTTGGCGATGCGGCGGTGTCGTCCGCGGCATCGGCATCGCGCGTCATTGAACTGGCAGGTCGAGTAGGTGTGCCGCGCACGCGCATGAGCGCCGTGTTCAACCGGTTCGGTGCGCGCGGGGCAGACGAGGACGTCGCCATGCGCTTTGAGATTGCCTGTGCGTTAAGCTCCAAGATTCGTATCGCCGATGGCGGGCAGGATCTCGCCGCGCTCATGGCGTTTGGGCGCGCTGACGAGGCAGTGGGGCAGACCAGCGCTTTTGCGACTAGCGTGCGCGAGGCCACGCGCGAGATGCTCGTGGAACTGGGGTGCGCCGTCGGCCCTTGGAGCGATATGGTCGCCGACCGTGCAACGCGCACCGAACGCCCGCGTATCCGCCTTCCCTGGTCGCGCGAGGGTGATCAGCGATGAGCCTGCAAACGAGGATTAAGGCTGCCGGCGCTGCGGCGGCGGCAGCGCCTGTAGATGCGGGGCGTCGCCGCGCCGTGAAACGACGCACCAAGCGCGCCGTGATGGACCGCATGGGTTACGACGAAGTGGCGCGTATCAGCGCCTATATCGACCCGGCACTTGCCCGCTCGGAATTGCGTCCTGCGGTGGAGGCGGCGCTCAATGTTGAGGAGCCGACCGATCTCGCGACGCCCGAGCGCGAGACCATCATCGACGAGATTTTGGATGACGTGGTGGGCTTGGGGCCGTTGCAGCCGCTCATCGAGGACGACACCGTTACCGAGATCATGATCAACGGCTGCCGCTCGGCTTTCTTTGAACGCGGCGGCGTCTTGTACCCCATCGAGCATGCGTTTGAGGATGATGAGCAGATCCGTGTGCTTATCGACCGCATTATCTCGCCACTTGGCCGCCGTATCGACGAGCGCAGCCCCATCGTCAACGCCCGCCTCAAAACGGGCTATCGCGTCAACGCGGTGATTCCGCCTGTGGCGATTGACGGACCGATTCTCACCATCCGAAAGTTCTCGGACCGCATCTGCTCACTGGACGAGCTTGTGGGGCTGGGGTCGCTGCCGCTTTGGTATGCGCAGCTGCTGTCGTGCGCGGTGTCGCTGCGACAGGACCTGGCGGTTGCGGGAGGCACGGGATCTGGTAAGACCACCCTGCTCAACGCGTTGTCATGCGAGATTTCCACCGGCGAGCGCATCGTGACGATCGAGGACTCTGCCGAGCTCAAGTTTGCGCATCATCCGCACGTGGTGCGCCTAGAGGCGCGCGAGGCTTCAATTGAGGGTGAGGGTGCGGTGACGATTCGCGACCTAGTAACTAATGCCCTGCGCATGCGCCCCGACCGCATCGTGGTGGGCGAGGTGCGTGGTGCCGAGTGCTGCGACATGTTGCAGGCCATGAACACGGGCCACGACGGGTCGCTCACCACACTTCATGCGGGTTCAGAACAGGAGACCGTGGTGCGTCTGACATTGCTTGCACGTTATGGCATCGATCTGCCGAGCGAGCTCATCGAGGAGCAGATTGCCATGGCGCTCGACGGCATCGTGATGTCCGAGCGCCACGCCGATGGCAGGCGTTTCGTCTCCTCGTATTCGGGGGTGCGTCGCGCCGCGTCGGGCGGCGTAGAGCTCGAGCGCTATGTGACTTTCGATGCCGCCGAGCGCACCTGGACGCTTGACCGCGAGCCGCCGTTTATCGCAGAAGGCCTGCGGTCGGGGACGCTCACACAAGAGGAGGTGGACGAATGGAGGTCGCTGTGCCCCTCGTCGTAGGGGGTTTGGCAGGGTTTTCTGTTGCGACGGCGTGCGGGGCGGAACCTCGTGTGCCGCAGGTGCCGCCGGCGGAGCTGGCGCGTCAGGCGCTCGAGACGGTGGCAGAGAGGCTGCCGCGTGAGCTGGTGGAAAACGATCTGCTGAAAAAGATCGCCCGTTCGTGGACATCGCTGGCTCCGGCGCATCGCCTTGGCCTCGTGATCGAAGATGCTTCGGGGCGTTTGGCGTTTCTACTGCTATCGAGCGGTGTCTGCTGCGTTTTACTAACGATGGTGTCGTTATCGCCCCTCGGGTTTGCCTTGGGACTTGTTGCTCCGATTGCCGCTGGCGCCGCTCGGGATGGCTTTGAGAGCCGGCGCGAGCAACACGATGCAGAAGAGGCAATGCCCGAGGCGTTTACCGCACTTTCCATGTCGCTTGCCTCGGGACATTCGCTGGCCCAGGGCATGCGCTTTGTGGGCGCTCATGCGCAAGAACCGGTGCATACCGAGTTTTTGCGGGTGGCGGCGGCGATCGATTGCGGTATCTCGGCGACCGACGCGCTCGATGACTTGCTCGTGCGCATCGACGCTCCCGGCCTTTCGCTTGTGACCTTGGCGCTTAAGGTGTCTCAGCGCACCGGTGCTCCGCTTGCCGACTTACTGTCCGAGGCGTCGAGCATGGTGGGGGAGCGCATTGAGCTCAAGCGCCGCCTGGATGTCAAGACGTCGCAGGCTCGCATGTCTGCGCATATGGTCGCGGCGATGCCGGCGGGCATGTGCGCGGTGTTGGCGCTGCTTTCGGCAGATTTTCGTCGCGGTCTTGCGACGCCTGCCGGCGTGGGCGCTGTGGTGCTGGGTCTTGCCCTCAATGCCGTTGCCCTGGTGGTTATCCGACGCATTATGCGGGTGGAGCTATGAGCGCCCCGGTTGCAGTTGCGGCTTGCCTGTGCGCCCTGAGTGTATTTGTCGCGACGGGTTTGGATCGGGCGGATGCACGCAAGATCGCAGGGGCCTGCAAGCGCGAGGCGGTGCTGGTCGCTGCCGCGGGTCGCTCAGTGGTCGATGCCCTGACCGCGCGAGTGAAGGGCGCGGTTGGAGTGGGCGGCCCGGCGCGAGTGTCGCTCGGCGAAGTGTCCGAGATGATCGATGTTGTGCGCTTGGGTCTTTCGGCCGGTCTTTCGTTTGATGCGGCGCTTGAGATTTTCTGCGCCAACCGCCGGTCAGTGCTGGCTCTTCGCCTTGAGCGGGCCTGCATGGCGTGGCAGGTGGGCGTGGGCACGCGTGAGGACGAGTTGTTGGCCGCCGCGCGCGACCTGGACGTGCGAGCGCTCGAGACCTTTGCCATCACGGTGGGGCAGGCGCTCGCCCTGGGTGCCCCACTTGCCGAGACGCTGGCCGCTCAAAGTCGCGAGATCCGTGCGGCTCATCGCGCTGCGGTCGAGCGCGAGATCGAGCGTGTGCCCGTCAAGCTGCTGATTCCCACCGGCACGCTCATCTTGCCGGCGTTGCTTCTGTCCATATTGGGCCCGCTGCTGGGAGCAGGCGGGATGATGTAGGGAGGAATACATGAACACGATGACTGACGCTGCTGGCAAGGTCCAGGGCTGGGCGTTTTGCCGGGCGGCACATGTTCGTCAACGCGCCAAGGAGCTACTGCAGGAGGAGAGTGCACAGGGTACCACCGAGTATGCCATCTTGGTCGGCGTGCTCGTGGTGATCGCGATTATCGCCATCGTCGCATTTAAGGGCAAGGTTAAAGAGCTATGGGATGCGATCAGCGAGGGCATCAACAGCCTGTAGAGGGCGAGCGCCCCATCGGGGTGCTGCTGGTGTTTGCTTGCCTGACCGTGGCGATAGCGGCGGTGCTTTGGGGGCTTAACGCCGCGCGGCAGCAGCGTCCTGGGGCCGCCTTCGATTCGGGCTCAGATTCGGCGGTGGCGTCTCAAAAAGATGAGATGCGAGATGCGGACGATTCGGATGTCGCTGTCACGGCGCAAACCTTTCTGCGGACGCTCGACAAGCGGTCTGGCACTGCGACGGATTTGCCTGAGGACAACGCGATTGCGGTCCGGCTTGCATGGTCCGAGGACCGACCGATGACCGAGGCAGCGGCGGATATGTTACGCGCCTACCGCGAGGTGCCAACGTCCCAGCTCGCCCTGAGCGGCTATCTCGATATTAAGGGCAACGTATGGGGCGCCATCGTGCGCGATGGGCGCG
The DNA here is from genome assembly GCF_015557435.1 of Collinsella aerofaciens. GTDB lineage: Bacteria > Actinomycetota > Coriobacteriia > Coriobacteriales > Coriobacteriaceae > Collinsella > Collinsella aerofaciens_Z. Next base: position 15,571 of record NZ_JADNOH010000097.1, on the reverse strand, counting down.
GCTGGGTCGATATGGTGACGGTTGCCGCGGATACTGGCGATGCTTCGTGTCGTCTGCGCGCCGTGCGCTTGGTCCCGCAAACAATAAGTTCAAAGGAGGGATCGTGAAATGCATGGCGTTCTGCGTGAAGAGGTTGCCCAAGCGACTGTGGAATACGCCATCGTCACGGTGGCGCTGTTATCGATCGTGCTGGCGATCGCGGGGCTTTGGCGTGCTGGCACCGATGGGCGCTTGGCGGCGCTGGTTGAGCGGGCGGCATCCCATGGCGTTGCCTCGACGTCGGTTATCGACGCCGCTGCGGGTGCTAAGGACATCGCGTTGTATTGATATCGCGCGTGAGGACCGGGCGCAGTCTACGGTCGAGGCCGCTTTTTTGCTGCCGACGTTTCTGACGCTCATCCTTCTCGCACTGCAACCGGTGTGCCTGCTTTATACGCGCGCGGTCATGGAGTCTGCCGCCGCCGAGACCGCGCGGCTCATGACCACGACGACGGCGGAGGACGACGATCTTAAGGAGTTCACCCGCCGCCGACTTGCCGCAGTGCCCAACGTTTCGATCTTTCATGCCGGCGGGCCGTTGTCGTGGGATATCGAGCTTGGCCGGGCCGGTGCGGGTGGCGTCTCGTCCGTGTCCGTTTCCGGCGAGGTCAAGCCGTTGCCTGTGATCGGTGCGTTTGCGCAGGCTATGGGTGGTACCGCCGAGGGCGGCTACGTTGAGCTCAAGGTCGATGTCTCGTATCAATCGCGTCCCGAATGGCTGGAGGGAGATTATGATTCGTGGATTGCTGCATGGGATTAGGCGCTGCCTGTTGCGGGTGACGCAAGGGTTTGCGGCCCGCCGTCGACCAGGCGCTCTCCGCAAACGAGGCGGCTTTATGGGTCGAGCCGGTATCGACCTGTTTATCGAAGACGGTGCCTACACCACGCTCTCCTCTGCGGTGGTCATCTTGGTGGTGCTCACGCTGCTGTTTTCGTCGACCGCGGCGATATGGAGCATGTCGCGTGCCGGGGATACCCAGGTGGCGGCTGATAGCGGCGCGCTGGCGGGTGCCAACGTAGTGTCGTCCTATCACACGGCTGCCACGGTGGTTGATGCGAGCATCTTGAGTCTGGGGCTGGCGGGGTTTGCCACGATCGGGACGGGCCTGGTCGCCATCCTCATCCCGGGTACCGAGCCGGTTGCCGGCAATATGGTCGACACCGGGATTGAGATCATTAAAACGCGCAACAAGTTTGCCAAAAGCGCATCGGAAGGCTTACAGAAAATCGAGACGGCTCTGCCGTATCTGATCGCCGCGCGTGCCACGCAGGCGGTGTCGGCGCAGGATACCGATAGTGTGACCTATACCGGTACGGCGCTTGCCGTGCCCAGGACATCCGAGTCTGACTTCGCTGCGCTCGAGGGGTCCGAGATCTCGACCGATGCCATTAAAGACACATCAGATGATTTAGAGTGTGCGGCCGAGGAGCTGCGGAAGGCTTCTGAGGACACGGCGAAGGCTAAAGAGCGTGCTTGGCTGGCGGATTGTGGTGGGTCTGACAAGGGCTCGGTCGGCAGCTGTTCTTGCATGTGGGGGCGTGCGAAAAGCCTAACGGATCTCTCCGGTGTTCAAAATCCGCATTACTCATCGAGCGTTACGTGGGAGCCCCAAGTTGCCCTTGATCGCGCGAAGGACTACTACCATTGGCGTCTGACAAATGAGAAGCCCCACGGCTCGAGTGTCGAGATGAAGGCAGAGTCTGCGGCGCGTAAGGCGTTTTATATCTATGCGAGCGCGGAGGTCGATCGGGCACATATAACCGAGAACGGAGACAGGGTTTCCTCCTTTATTCCGCTGCTGCCGCGCAACTCTGATGAGGTTCGGGCGACGGAACTCTATACCGATGCGGTGTGGCCGACGAGCGTGAACGATGACAAGGCGTATCTGCATTACGGGACGACCTGCCCTAACTATAAGAAAGGGACGCCGAGCGGATTTGCTTCGGTTGCCGATTACGATGGACAGGATAAATGCAGCAAATGCCATTTTGGCGTTTCGTCGCTTGGTGCTGTTGCGGCGCCTTCAACCTCTATCGAAAACGGCTTCGAGTATCACTTTGACAAGTTTAAAGACGCTCTGGAAGACTACGTCGAATGCCGCAACAAAGAGCTCGAGCTCATGCGCCAGACCGAGGACGAGGCTGACCGTGCGGGCAACGCGTTTGACCAGGCCATTAAAGCGCTTTCGGGCGAGCGTCCGCGTATCGCCCCGCCCGGTCGCAACGGCGTGGCTGCCTTTGCGGTTTCGGGTGCCATCTCGAGCCCCGATGAGCTCAACTCTTCGTTTAACACGACAGTCAGGCTTGGCGATCGCGGCGCGATCTCTGCTGCGGTGCTGGCGCCCGATGACGCGACGGCGCAGAACAACGTTCTCTCGCGGTTTTTCTCGACGCTGGAGGAGCGTTCGGGTGGCGTTGCCGGCGTACTCGATGGCGTCATGGATGTTTGGGGACGGCTGCTTGTGGGATACGGAGACATTCAGGGCTCGGCCGACGAGCTTATGGATGAGATGATCGATGGCCTGGGAGGGAGCAGTGGCGCGCTGGGCTCCATTGCATCGTGGCTCGGCGATACCGTTTCGGCGTCCGTGGCGGCGCTGGGCTTGGAGCCGTGCGACTTGCGCCTGCGAAAGCCGGTGCTGACCGATTCTGCCAACGTCATTAAGAGTCCGGGGTCTGACATTGCGGGTCTCTCTCAAGCGCAAGACAAACTGCGAAGTATTCCGTTGGGCGTGACCGATCCCAAGGCGCTTTGCGAGGCGTTGGAATATCAAGTCGAACGCACCATTAGCGGTACGGTGTTCACACTTGCGGAGATTCCTCTGCCCGGCGGCGGTTCCATCCCGCTCACCGTCGATGTCGCCACGCTGGTTGGCGCTCTGGGCGGTGGGTCGTAATGAGTATCCGCATGCGTCTGCGCGAGGAGCGCGCCCAAGCGACGGTGGAGATGGCAGTGGTTACGCCCGTTTTGCTGGTGCTGGCACTCATCGTGTACAACGTCATGATCTTTGCCGGCGCTGTCGCGCGCTTCGACCGCGTGGTGCCCGACATCGTGCTAGCGCATGCCGTGGCGTCGGAGGGGGAGGGCGACGAAAGCTCTGCCGATGCCTCGGCGACGGTCCAGACTCAAATTCTGAATGCCATGGAAGGCTATGACTTGCAGATCGAAGTGTCGAGCGAGCAAGGCGCGAAGGCATCAGATGGTGGCCTGCTCTCCCTATCCGGTACGTTTAGGACCTACACCTGCACCATGCACTATGAGCCGTGGCCGACTTCTCTCAGCATCGCTGGCGTTCCGCTGGGGGCGCCGACAACGTTGTCGCACGAGCGCGCGGTGACGGTCGATCCATGGCATCCGGGGGTGGTCATGTGACCGCGGTCTCGTCCTACATCGCCTACGCGCGGGCACTCAATAGGCTGGGTTGGACGCCGGCCGAGTTTGTGGTGGCGGAGTCGTTTGTCGTGCGCCTGCGCGGCATGCTGGGACGGCGTCCGGTTGCCGCCAACGGCCTGTCGCTCGTCATGGCGTTTCCATGCTGCTCTTCGGTCCATACGTGTTTTATGGCCTATCCCATCGACATCGCCTTCATCGATCGCGACGGCAATATCCTCGCGCGCTACGAAAACGTTCGTCCTTGGCGCATGTGCTCCTGCCTCGGCGCCTGGGCCGTACTAGAGCGTCCTTCAATCATTGTTTCGACTCCTGCTCTCCAACGCGTGCCGGCTTAAGAATTGGCGACAGTGGACTTTCGTCATACGAAATTGGGTAAGATGGAGGAGAAGATGCATGGATGTTGAGATCCATCCCAACGCTAAAAAGCACCTGACGGAAAAGCAGGTGCTTAGCGCTTGGCTTGCGGTTACTGAGTGCATTCGTCGCGAGCCGAAGGACGAGCCGCCGAGATGGCTTGCAATTGGATGGCTCTCAGACGGACGAAGCGTGGAGCTTGTCGCGGTCGAGCTTGTCCGTGGGTGGCTTATCATTCATGCCTTGTCTCCAGTCCAGAAGAAATTTTGGCAGGAGATTGAACAGGCTCGGCAAAGGGGTCGATGATGGGCAAGACGTATACGGCCGCTAATGGTCAGGTTGTAACGGATGAAATGATTGACGCGTGGTGCGAGTCGTACGAGCGCGGAGAGTTTCCGGATGGCGAACACACCGTTGGTGGGATCGTGCATGGACGGCCCCCGCTCTCAGGTGAGGGGACGGCAACGCTGTCGGTCAAGATTCCTCTGGGAATGAAGGAGGCCATTCGTCGACGGGCGGCTGCCGAGGGGATGACGCCAAGTGAGTTTGCCCGTGCGGCTCTGAGTGAAAAACTTCTTGCTGCCGGCTGATGCCTCTGACGTGCCGATTTATAGAACCGAGGCTGTGCCCAAAAACTTTTTTAAAATTCTCGGTTGACCGGAACGCGTCCTTGGTTATACTAATCAAGCCTTGAAACAAGGCACACCTCAAATGGCTGGGTAGCTCAGTTGGTAGAGCAGAGGACTGAAAATCCTCGTGTCAGGGGTTCGATTCCCTTCCCCGCCACCTTGAATTGACTAGGACCTCTGCAAAGGGGTCCTTTTCTTTTATTGAGGGCTCTGCGGAAATTGCGTCCCGGAATTTGGCTTCAGAGTGGGATGCGTTTTCCGCTTTGAGGCCGCTTGGGAAAGCGCGACCCGGAATCCGGCGTCAGAATGGGATGTGCTTTCCTTTTGCGGTCTTTGGCGGAAACTGCGTCCCAGATCCCGCGCTCAGAACGGGATGCGCTTTTCGGCCGCCTACTTCCGGCGCATATGTACATCTCGGCGCGCCATCTCGGGCCCGCCCAGATATTCCTCCCGCTTTTGCGCCACTTTACAGACCGTTCGGTCGTCTGTCCGCACGCGCGGGTATACTCAAAACGATACTTTTCCTATGCAATACGATGCAGGCTCGGCCTGCACGATCCGAAGGGGGCAGTGATGGAGAGGATACTCGGCGTTAATCTCTCTGGCTGGTTTATTCCCGAGCCTTGGGTGACCCCGTCGCTATACGCGGCGACCGGTGCATCCAACGCGGCCGAGCTGCAGGAGGCCATGGGCACCGCCGCCTATAACGAGCGCATGCGCCGTCATTACGAGACGTTTGTGAGCGAGGACGATTTCCGTCGCATGGCGCAGATCGGTCTCAATGCCGTGCGTCTGCCGGTGCCCTGGTATGCCTTTGGCTCGCAGGAGTCCGATGCGTCCTACATCTCGGTTGTCGACTACATTGACCGTGCGATTGAGTGGGCTGCCAAGTACGACATCCGCGTGCTGCTTGATCTAGCAACTGTGCCCGGTGGCCAGGGCGATTCCAATGATTCGCCCGCCACGCCAGAGGCTGTTGCCGAGTGGCATTCGTCCACCAACGGCCGTCATGTCGCACTCGACGTGCTCGAGCGCTTGGCCGATCGCTATGGCGAGGCCGAGAGCCTGCTGGGCATTGAGCTGCTGGACACGCCGCAGATGAGCGTTCGCAAGAGCCTCTTCACCATGACGGATGGCATTCCTGCTCACTACCTGCGCAATTTCTATCGCGATGCCTACGAGCTCGTCCGTTCGTATATGCCCGAGGATAAGATCGTCGTCTTCTCGTCGTCGGGGCATCCCAGCGAGTGGAAGCATTTTATGCGCGGCGCCAAGTACAAGAACGTCTACATGGACCTTCACCTGTACCATTACCGCGACGAGTATGCGCTCGACATCACGAGCCCCCGCGGGCTGACGACGGCGATTTCGCGTAACAAGCGCGAGCTTAAAGAGGCGATTTCGACTGGGTTCCCCGTGCTGGTGGGCGAATGGTCGGGCGCGGCGATCTTTGCTAACTCGTCGGTTACGCCCGAGGGCCGCAATGCCTACGAGCGCGTGTTTATCGCCAACCAGCTGGCTTCGTTTGCGCCGGCTGCCGGTTGGTTCTTCCAAACGTGGAAGACCGAGAAGCGCATTGCAGCATGGGACGCCCGCGCGGCGCTCGGTACGCTCGAGCGCGGCATGATTGAATAGGTTGATATGACGCAAAACAGCGCCCATACGGGCAAACTCTATGTGGTCGGCACGCCCATCGGCAACCTAGGCGACCTGTCCTCGCGCGTTGGCGAGGCTTTTGCCGCCGCCGATGCCATTTGCTGCGAAGACACGCGTGTGACGTCAAAGCTGCTGATGCACCTGGGTATTTCCAAGCCGCTTGTCCGTTGCGACGAGAATGTGATCGCTAGCCGCGCTGCCGGCCTGGTCGACCGTCTGCTGGCGGGGGAGACCCTCGCCTTTGCCTCGGACGCCGGCATGCCGAGCGTGTCCGATCCCGGCCAGGCGCTGGTCGAGGCGGCGCGTGAGGCCGATGTGCCTGTCGAAGTTATTCCCGGACCCTCTGCTTGCGTCACGGCACTCGTTTCGTCCGGCATTCCCTGCGAGCATTTTTTCTTCGAGGGCTTTTTGGGCCGAAAGCACGGCGACCGTGTGCGCCGTTTGCAGCGCCTTGCCGTGGTGCCCGGCGCACTCATCTTCTACGAGTCTCCACATCGCATCGTGGCGACGCTCGAGGCCGTGGCGGAGGTCTTTCCCCAGCGTGAGCTTGCCGTCTGCCGCGAACTCACCAAGCTGCACGAGGAGGTCTTGCGCGGGCCCGCTGACCAGCTTGCCGAGGAGCTGCGTGCTCGCGGCGAGGTAAAGGGCGAGATTGCGCTGGTCATCGCGCCGCCGAGCGAGGACGAGGAGGCCGGCATCGCGCCGGTTGGCGCTGCGGTAGCGGATCCCGACGATGCCCTGCGCGAGGATATCCGCACCGCGCTCGAGGAGGGGGAGCCCGCCTCTGCGGTGGCCAAGCGCCTGTCTCAGAAGTATTCGCGCCGCAAGCGCGATGTCTATGCCATGGTGCTCGATATGCAATAGATGGAGGATATCCAGCCCTTGCGCTAGAATCATCCCCTGTATGCAACGTTTTTCTGGAGGACAAACCCCATGGATCAAAGCAAGCCTTCGTTCTTTATCACGACGCCCATCTACTACGTCAACGCCGATCCGCACCTGGGCACGGCTTATTCCACCATCATCGCCGACGTTCAGGCTCGCTATCGCCGCTCCGCCGGCTATAACGTCAAGTTCCTGACCGGCATGGACGAGCACGGCGAGAAGGTCGCCGAGGCCGCAGCCAAGCATGGCATGACGCCGCAGGAGTGGACCGACAGCCAGGCTCCGCACTTCAAGGAGCTTTGGAGCAAGCTCGAGATCTCCAACGACGACTTCATCCGCACCACCGAGCCGCGCCAGCATCATGCCGTGCAGTACCTGTGGGAGCGCATGAAGGAGTCCGGCTATCTGTATAAGGGCAGCTACGACGGTTGGTATTGCGTGCCTGACGAGACCTACTTCACCGATACGCAGGTCCAGAAGGGCGACGAGGAGTACGGCAGCGTCGGCCAGCATCTATGCCCCGACTGCCACCGTCCGCTTGAGCGCGTCCAGGAGGAGTCCTACTTCTTTAAGCTTTCCGCCTTCCAGGACAAGCTTCTCAAGCTCTATGACGAGCACCCCGACTTTGTCGAGCCTGCGTTCCGCATGAACGAGGTTCGCAGCTTTGTCGAGGGCGGCCTCAACGACCTTTCCGTGAGTCGCACGAGCTTTGACTGGGGCATCCAGGTTCCGTTTGACGAGGGCCATGTGACCTATGTATGGTTTGACGCGCTGCTCAACTATATGACGGCCGTCGGCTACGGTGTCGACACCGACGAGGCGCGTGCCGAGCTGGCCTATCGCTGGCCCGCGCAGTTCCACATCGTGGGTAAGGACATCATCCGCTTCCACTGCGTCATTTGGCCCGCCATGCTTATGGCCATCGGCGAGGCCCTGCCCGAGCACGTCTTTGCCCACGGCTTCCTGACCGTGCGCAATGCCGAGACCGGCAAGGCCGAGAAGATGTCCAAGAGCCGCGGTAACGCCATCGCTCCGCAGGACGTTATCGACATGCTGGGCGTCGAGGGCTATCGCTACTACTTTATGACCGATGTCGTTCCCGGTACCGACGGCGCCATCAGCTTCGATCGCATGGAGCAGGTCTACAACGCCGACCTGGCCAACAGCTGGGGCAACCTTATCTCGCGTTCGCTCAACATGAGCGGCAAGTACTTTGACGGTTGCGCGCCCGCCAAGCCCGCATCGTTCGATGCGTTCGACAACCCGCTGGCAAAGATCGCCGATGGCCTGGTCGACCGCTACATGGCCAAGATGGACGTGCTCGATTACGGCGGAGCCAAGGATGAGGTCATGGAGCTCATCCACGCCGCCAACCACTACATCGAGGACTCCGAGCCCTGGGCACTTGCCAAGGACGAGGCCAAGGCTGACGAGCTGGCGTTTGTGATCTACAACCTGCTCGAGGCCATCCGCATTGCCGCTCACCTGCTGATGCCGCTCATGCCTCAGACCTCTGCCGAGGCCCTGCGCCGCCTGTCCTGCGAGAACGAGGCCGCGACCGACGACCTCAAGGGCATTTGCGCTTGGGGCCTGCTTGCTGGTGGTCAGCCCGTCGAGAAGGGCGATCCGCTGTTCCCGCGTCTGGCGTAGAGACCGCGCGAGCGCCATATCGGCAATTTGCTGTTTAGATGTAAGGGCATGGCCGCAACGGTCCATGCCCTTTCGTTTCAAGACGCCGCCATCATGCTAAGGAGGCAACTATGACAACTTCGCCTTTGGCAAACCCCACGGCAACAAGGGAGCTGCTGGAGGAGTTTGGCCTTGCGACCAAGCATCGCCTGGGCCAGAACTTTCTAATCGACAATCATGTGATCGAGCGTATCTGCGAGCTTGCCGAGCTTGCAGGTGACGAGCGCGTACTCGAGGTGGGTCCGGGTTGCGGTACGTTGACACTTGCGTTGCTGCAGGAAGCGGCGTGCGTTACGTCCATTGAGGCCGATCCTGAGCTCGAACCGGTGCTCGACGCCCACGCCGCCGACTATGCCAACTTCCGCTTTATCATGGGCGACGCGCTTAAGGTGGGCCCGGAGCAGATTGAGCAGGCTGCGGGCGGTGAGCCGACGGTATTTGTCGCGAACTTGCCTTATAACGTGGCGGCGACGATCATTTTGCAATTTTTCCAGACGATGCCGGCGCTCAAGCGCGCCGTCGTCATGGTGCAAAAGGAGGTTGCCGATCGCATTGCCGCAGTGCCGGGCAACAAGACCTATGGCGGCTATACGGCAAAGCTTGGCCTGTATGCGCAGGTAACGGGTCGCTTTGAGGTGCCGCCGCGTTGCTTTATGCCGGCGCCACACGTGGACTCGGCCGTCGTGCGTATCGACCGTGTTGACGGTGTGGTGCCCGAAGGACTCGATCGCGAATTTGTGGCCCGCGTGATTGACGCTGCATTTGCTCAGCGTCGCAAGACCATCCGCAATTCCATGAGCGCCAACGGCTTTGCCAAGGACGTGCTCGATGTCGCCTTTGAGGCTTGCGGTATCGCACCTACCACGCGCGCCGAGACGCTCGGCGTCGCCGACTTTGTGTGCCTGGCTCGGGAGCTTTCCCATGACGCTTAATGCCGAACGCGTGACGTTTACCAAGAAAAAGAAGACGGTTGCTTGTCCCGTGCCCTTGGCACCGCTTGCCGACACACATGCGCATCTGCTTTCGTTCTGGGGCAAGGATGTGCCCGAGACACTCGTGCGTGCCAAGGCGGCAGGCATCGACCTGTTGGTGACGGTCTTCGACCCCATCGCCGACAAGCGCAGCGTGACGGACTATAGCGACTGGCTCGTGCGCGAAATTCTGCCGATGCAGGATATCCCGCAGATCAAGTATCTTGCCGGCGTGCATCCGTATGGCGCGCCGGACTATACCGACGACATTCACGCGCAGGTTGTTGCTGCGCTTGATGACCCTTTGTGTGCCGGTATTGGCGAAATCGGTCTGGACTACCACATGGATTACGACGACGACATCACGCCGGCGCCCCACAGCGTGCAGATTGATTGCATGGCGCGCCAGCTCGAGCTTGCCGTGTGTCGTAACGTGCCGGTGGAGCTGCATCTGCGTCACGAGGACATGGACCAGGAGCGTACCTCGCACGTGGACGCCTACAACGTGCTTCGTGAGGTGGGCGTGCCCCAGGCCGGTTGTGTGCTGCACTGTTTTGGCGAGGACCGCGCCACGATGGAGCGCTTTGTGGAGCTGGGCTGCTATATCGCCTATGGTGGTGCGGCCACCTTTAAGCGCAACGACGACGTGCGCGAGGCATTTGCGGCAACCCCACTCGATCGAATTTTGTTCGAGACGGATTGCCCGTATATGGCTCCGGAGCCCATCCGCGGTCTTGAATGCGAGCCCGCAATGATCTCCATTACGGCAAACGCGCTGGTTAACGACCGTGTCGATCGCACTGGTGAGGACGCCGAAACAATCGCGCATGCCGCTTGGGAAAATGCCTGCAAACTTTTTCAAAAATAGTTCTTGCGTTCGCGGTGGCGCTCCGTTATTCTAATTCCTGCACGCGGGCGTGGCGGAATTGGCAGACGCGTACGGTTCAGGTCCGTATGGGGGCAACCCCATGAAGGTTCAAGTCCTTTCGCCCGCACCATTGATTGAAAGAGCTCCCAACAATGGGGGCTTTTTTGTTATGGGCCCACCGCGGGGACTTGAACCTGCGAAGGAGCGAGCGTAAAGAAAACGCGGAGCGTTTTTAGCGAGCTGGCGAGTCCGCCGGCAGGCGGGCGAAGCCGGTGCGGATCCGCGAAGCGGATACGCGGACGTCCTTTCGCCCGCACCATTGATTGAAAGAGCTCCCAGCAATGGGAGCTTTTTGTTATGCACGATCTCCTTGGACGGGTATCCTAATGGCAACGTGTGCCTATCAGAGGAGAGACCATGCTGTTTTCCGGTATCATCGCCGCCCTTACCAGCCTTTTGATTCCCATCATCATCCTGTTGTTGCTGCTCCCCAACGCCTGCTACGTCGTTGAGCAGCAGCACGCTGTGATCATCGAGCGCTTGGGTAAGTTCAATCGTATCGTCAACGCGGGCTTCCACGTGAAGGTGCCCGTGATTGACCGCAAGGCCGCCACGGTGAGTCTGCGCACCATGAAAAATGGTTTTGGCATCGACGTTAAGACCCAGGACAACGTGACCATTGGCCTTGAGGTCTCCGCTCAGTACCACGTGAGCTATGACATGGGCGCCGGCCCGGCAGATTCGGGCATCTACAAGAGCTACTACATGCTGCAGGAGCCCGTCGACCAGATGCGCGACTTCATCACCGACGCCCTGCGCTCCTCCATCCCCGTCTACACACTCGATGAGGTCTTTGCCAAGAAGGATGACATCGCCAAGGATGTCAACGCTACCGTTTCCGAGCAGATGGCCGCCTACGGCTTCACCCTCGTGTCGACGCTCATCACCAAAATCGCACTGCCGACCGAGGTTGAGAACTCCATGAACGACATCAACGCCGCCCAGCGCAAGCGCGCTGCGGCACAGGAGCTCGCCGAGGCAGACCGCATCAAGCGCGTCACCGAGGCGACCGCCGAGGCTGAGGCTATGGAAAAGGCGGGCGAGGGCATCGCCAACCAGCGCAAGGCGATCGCGCTGGGCATCAAGGACTCGCTCGAGATTATCCAGGAGACGGGTGTTGGCAACGATGAGGCCAACCAGCTGTTCATGTTTACGCAGTGGACCGAGATGATGACGGAGTTCGCACGTACGGGCAAAAACTCGACGGTCGTGTTGCCGAGTGACTTCTCGCAGTCGGCCTCTATGTTCGAGCAGATGCTGGCTGCCGGTAAGGTTCAGAACGAGTCAAAGGAGTAGGCACGCGTGAAATACACCGTCGTTTGTGTTGGCAAGCTCAAAGAGCGCTTTTGGAAGGATGCCTGCGCTGAGTACACGAAGCGTCTGGGCGCCTATGCCAAGGTGGATATGCGCGAGGTGGCCGATATCGACCCGGCCAAGGCGGGCGGTGTGGATGCCGCGCGTGACAAGGAGGGGGCGGCGATTCTTGCTGCCTTGCCGTCTCGAGCGCATGTGATCCTGCTGGCTATCGAGGGCAAGGAGCGTTCGAGCGAGGAGTTTTCGGCGAGGCTCGACGATCTTATGCTGCGAGGCAGCAGCGACATTGCCTTTGTAATCGGCGGTTCGGACGGCGTGAGTGATGACGTGCGCGCACGAGCCGACGAGATGCTCAGCTTTGGACGCATTACTTTGCCGCATAACCTGGCGCGTGTGGTGCTGCTAGAGCAGATTTACCGTGCCTGCAAGATCAGTCGTGGCGAGCCGTATCACAAATAGGTCGGCAATACGAAACAATGGCGTGGGACAATACCTTTCGTTTTGAGGAATGTGTCTGAAAGGACTATGAGATATGAAGATTGGATTTGTCGGTTTTGGCAATATGGCGAGCGCTATGGCCGATGGCTGGATCGCTGCCGGTGTAGCTGCGAGCGACATGTGCGCCTGCGCGGGTCGCTACGACGCACTGGTTGAGCGCTGCGAGGCGCGCGGCATGGTCGCCTGCCACGATGCCGCCGAGGTTGTCGCCGCATCCGATATCGTGGTCGCTGCGGTCAAACCGTATATGATCGAGGAGATATTCGCCCCGCTCAAGGATGCTCTTGCCAAAAAGGTCGTTCTGTCGGTTGCCTGGACCTGGGACAGTGCCAAGTGGGAGCAGGTCCTGCCGGGCGTCGCGCATATCTCGACGGTGCCCAACACGCCGGTTTCGGTGGGCGAGGGCGTCATCGCTTGCGAGAAGGCTTCCACGCTTAGTGATGAGCAGAGCGCAGTGGTGCTTGATCTGCTTGGCAAGCTCGGTGCGGTGGTCGAGCTCGATACGAGCCTGCTGTTCGTGGGCGGCACGGTGGGTGGTTGCGCTCCGGCATTTGTCGCTATGGCAATCGAGGCCCTGGGCGATGCAGCGGTCAAGCACGGTATTCCGCGTGCTGATGCCTATCGCATTGTGAGCCAGATGGTGCTGGGTACGGCAAAGCTGCAGCTTGCAACTGGCCAGCATCCCGCAGCGATGAAGGATGCTGTGTGCTCGCCCGGCGGCGCCACCATCAAGGGCGTCGTTGCGCTCGAGGACGCCGGCATGCGCAGCGCCCTGGTCAAGGCAATCGACGCAACCCTCCAGTAAAACCGACCAAAAAAGGGACAGGTTTATGTTGGCAGGTTTTTCCTGCGGTTTTGTCCTTTTAGCGAAAAGTGCCCCGCAACTGGCTCAATTCCAGTTGCGGGGCGCTTGCGTTTGCCCGGATAAAACCGACCAAAATAAACCTGTCCCTTTTTGGCGGGTTAGTCCCAGAAGCTGTCTTCTTCGTCCTCGGATTTGGGGCCGCGGTCGACATACATCTTATGGGTGCGCTTCTCCATTACAAAGGCAATAATCGCAAACAGCAGGATGCCGCCGGCGAAAAGGATGGCAAAACCGGTGCGGGTGCCAAACAAAAAGGAAAAAACTGCGTCCATTGGGTGCCTTCTTGCGTAGTTGAGTTGGGTCGTAAACGCTCATAAGTATATACTTGCCCATACATGTACAAGGTTGCAACCTAAATGGAATGTATATCGCCGGAGGATCTAATGCTTGATATCAAGTTTGTTCGCGAGAACCCCGATGCCATCGATGTCGCCATGGCTAACCGCCAGACGTCTTGGGATCGCGAGAAGTTCTTTGAGCTCGACGACGAGCGTCGTGCCGTCATCACCGAGGTTGAGGAACTTCAAGCCACGCGCAATGCCGAGTCCAAGAAGATCGGCGCCCTGATGAAGGAGGGCAAGAAGGACGAGGCCGAGGCCGCCAAGGAGGCCGTGCGCGCCGTCAACGAGAAGATTGACGGTCTGGCCGAGCGCCGCACTGCTCTCGAGCAGGAGCAGTACGACTTCATGGCTCACCTGCCCAACATTCCTTGCGAGGCCACGCCGTACGGCAAGGACGAGGACGAGAACATCGAGCGCCGTCGTTGGGGCACCCCGCGCGAGTTCGACTTCGACTTTAAGCCACACTGGGATCTGGGCACCGATCTGGACATCCTCGACTTCGAGCGTGGCAACAAGCTCTCCGGCAGCCGCTTCACCGTTCTCGGTGGCGCCGGCGCCCGTCTTGAGCGCGCCCTCATCAACTTCTTCCTCGATACGCACACCAGCCGTGGTTTTAAGGAGTGGTGGCCGCCCATCGTCGTCAAGCGTCAGACCATGTTCGGCACGGGCCAGCTGCCCAAGTTCGAGGACGACGCCTATCACGTCTCGGGCGACAACTTCCTGATCCCTACCGCCGAGGTCGTGCTCACCAACCTGCACGCCGGTGAGGTCCTCGACGCCGACACCCTGCCGCGCCGCTACACCGCCTTCACCCCCTGCTTCCGCGAGGAGGCCGGTTCCGCCGGTCGCGATACCCGTGGCATCATCCGTCAGCACGAGTTCGACAAGGTCGAGATGGTCAAGTTCGCTAAGCCGGAGGAGTCCGACGAGGAGCTCGAGAGCATGACCGCCGAGGCCGAGTACCTGCTGCAGCAGCTGGGCCTTCCGTATCGCGTGATTAGCCTGTGCACCGGCGACTTGGGCTTCTCTGCCCGTCAGACCTACGACATCGAGGTCTGGCTGCCGAGCTACAACGCCTACAAGGAGATCAGCTCCTGCTCCAACTGCGGTGACTTCCAGGCCCGCCGCGCCAACATCAAGTATCGCGACCCCGAGAACTTCAAGGGTTCGCGCTACCTGCACACCCTTAACGGTTCCGGCCTGCCGGCTGGCCGTACCATGGCTGCCATTCTGGAGAACTACCAGAACGCCGACGGCACCATCACGATCCCCGAGGTCCTGCGTCCCTACATGGGCGGCCTCGAGAAGATCGAGCCGGTCGCGTAACTTGGCTGCATAGGCGATATGCAAGGGCGCTCCTTCGGGGGCGCCCTATTTCGTGCGCAGGTCCATACCATGCCGTGCGGACAGCTCAATAGAAAACACACGAACAACTGTTCTGTATACAGCCATCTACCTGCTATGCTTTTGCTAAATAAGAGCGAGAGAAAGGGGACGCGATGGAGCTGTTTGATGATCGGGTGGTTTTGTTTGAGAGCGACGAGGGCGGGGAGTACCTGCTTGTGACGTGTGAGCCGTCTGGCATGGGTGGCCTGGTGGTTCGACAGACGAGCGAGGGGCCGTTGACGCAATGGTGCTACGAGGAGTCGCCTCATGTGGTTGAGACGTTTGTGGCGCACGAGGGGCTTGTGGCCCTAGAGCATTTCTATGGGGTCCAGACATCTAATCAGGTTGCTCGCATGTTGAGCATCTCGTTTGCCGATTATGATTGTGCCCAGCGGGTGAGATCGCTCCTGAGGGAACTTGATGCTAAGTTTGACGTGATCGAAAAGCCAATCGATCGTACGGGGAATGGCGGTATATGCGGAGCAGCATGACAAGACTGCGTTCCACAAAAAAGTTTGAAATTGTGCTTGACTCCAATAAGCTAAAGTGGTTTTATATGTCTTGCGCTGCGGCGTTACCTCAGCTGGATAGAGGGTCTGACTACGAATCAGAACGTCATAGG
>NZ_JADNOH010000096.1 GCF_015557435.1 Collinsella aerofaciens | reverse complement strand
TTCTAACGCCCACCAAATGTTCGCAGCTCAGAGGCTATGTCCTCTGGGCTGTTTTTTGTCACCAAGTACGCCGCCAAATAAGCCACCAAATATTGATCCAAGGTTTGTGCGCGATGGTCTTCGCATCCCGTAGGGGCGCCGGCTGATTGCATGCGTCCTGACCGAGCGTGACCGCAACATGTTGGTCAAGCATAATCTTTTGGATTCTTTTGGCGTGAGCGGCTTGATTTTGGTAGGATTTGTCAGCGGCTTGACTAAGGGGGTTTTATAACTGCCATGCAGGTAGCCGTGTTGGTAACGTTTTACCGACTTGTCAAATACCCCTCATTTATAATGCGTCTGCAAAATGACTAATTGCTTTGACCTGCTGAAACACTATATGTTGTGTTTGACCTAAAAAAAGAATACAGGATATAGATGCATCTTTGTCGTATGATAGATGGCGGACAGAGAACGAAGACCTTATTCGCCCCATTTGGACACGCCTTTGAGCCGCTTGATCGGCCGCGAGGATTGTCCGCATGAGGACTTATGGTTTATCGAGAACACAGATTGCGCGACGGCGCCGCAAGACAGGGGCAAGCCCTGCCGGGCATCGTTTGGCTCTGAAGCGCAATGAGGCTACGACGCGAAAGAGGCAAGAGGATGAAGATCATCAAGCGCAGCGGCACCGAGGTTGTCTTTGACATCGATAAGATCGTCAATGCCATCCGCGCCGCCAACTTGGAGGTCGAGGAGAGCTCTCGTCTAACCGACCGCCAGGTGGTTTATGCGGCGCAAAACGTCGCCGAGGCATGCGAGAACGCGGGCCACACCGTTTCGGTCGAGGAGATCCAGGATTTGGTCGAGGACGAGATCATGCGTCTCGACTGCTACGAGGTCGCCCGCCACTACATCATCTATCGCTACGTTCAGAGCCTGAAGCGCCAGAAGAACACGACCGATGACAAGATCCTGTCGCTGATCGAGTGCAATAACGAAGAGGTCAAGCAGGAGAACTCCAACAAGAACCCGACCGTCAATTCCGTTCAGCGCGACTACATGGCCGGCGAGATTTCCAAGGACCTGACCCAGCGCGTGCTGCTGCCCCAGGAGATCGTGGATGCCCACAATGAGGGCCTGATCCACTTCCACGATTCGGATTACTTTGCTCAGCACATGCATAACTGCGACCTGGTGAACCTGGAGGACATGCTCCAGAACGGCACTGTTATTTCGGGCACGCTAATCGAGAAGCCGCACAGCTTCTCGACTGCCTGCAATATCGCGACGCAGATCATCGCCCAGGTTGCTTCCTCCCAGTATGGCGGCCAGTCTATCTCGCTGACCCATCTCGCCCCGTTCGTTGAGGTGAGTCGTCAAAAGATTCGCGGCGAGGTCGCTCGCGAGCTTGAGGAGCTCGGCGTCTCTGCATCTGCCGAGAAGGTCCGCGAGGTTGTTGAGGATCGCCTGCGTGACGAGATCCGTCGTGGCGTCCAGACGATTCAGTATCAGGTCGTGACCCTTATGACCACCAATGGCCAGGCGCCGTTCGTGACGGTCTTTATGTATCTTAACGAGGCCCGTACGCCTCAGGAGAAGCACGACCTTGCCATGATCGTGGAGGAGACGCTTCGCCAGCGCTACGAGGGCGTTAAGAACGAGGCCGGCGTTTGGATTACCCCGGCATTCCCCAAGCTTATCTATGTACTCGAGGACGATAACGTTCACGAGGATTCCCCGTACTTCTACCTGACCCAGCTGGCTGCCAAGTGCACCGCCAAGCGCATGGTGCCCGATTACATCTCCGAGAAGAAGATGCGCGAGCTCAAGCTGTCGAAGGGCGAGACCGCCGGCAACGGCGACTGCTACACCTGCATGGGTTGCCGCAGCTTCTTGACGCCCGACCGCTCGGGCAACGGCTTTAACAATGTTGCCAACGCGCTGAACTACGACCCGAACAAGCCCAAGTACTATGGTCGCTTTAACCAGGGCGTTGTGACCATTAACCTGCCCGATGTCGCGCTGAGCTCGCATCAGGACATGGACAAGTTCTGGAAGATCTTCGACGAGCGCCTTGAGCTGTGCCACCGTGCCCTGCTGTGCCGTCATGAGCGCCTGATGGGTACGCTTTCTGACGCCGCACCGATTCTGTGGCAGTATGGCGCCCTCGCTCGTCTGAAGAAGGGCGAGACGATCGACAAGCTTCTCGTGGGCGGATACTCCACCATCAGCCTGGGCTATGCCGGCCTGTATGAGTGCGTCAAGTACATGACGGGCCACAGCCACACCGAGAAGGAAGGCACGCCGTTTGCCATGGCCGTCATGCAGCGCATGAACGACAAGTGCGCCGAGTGGAAGGCCGAAAGCGATATCGACTTTTCGCTGTACGGCACCCCGCTTGAGTCGACGACCTACAAGTTTGCCAAGTGCCTGCAGCGCCGTTTTGGCATTATCCCGGGCGTGACGGACAAGGGCTACATTACCAACAGCTATCACGTCCATGTGTCCGAGGAGATCGATGCCTTCGATAAGCTTAAGTTCGAGGGCATGTTCCAGCAGCTTTCGCCGGGCGGTGCTATCTCCTACGTTGAGGTTCCCAACATGCAGGACAACCTCAAGGCTGTCATTCGCGTGATGCAGTACATCTACGACAACATCATGTACGCCGAGCTCAACACCAAGAGCGACTACTGCCAGGTGTGCGGCTACGACGGCGAGATCAAGATTGTCGAGGATGACGGCAAGCTGGTGTGGGAGTGCCCCAATTGCGGCAACCGCGACCAGGAGAAGATGAACGTCGCTCGTCGTACGTGCGGCTACATCGGTACCCAGTTCTGGAACCAGGGTCGAACCGAGGAGATCCGCGACCGCGTGCTGCATCTCTAATACCGCTCCGGGGCTGAACCGAGAGGGCCGCTTGGGCATTTGCTCGCTATTTCGGACAGTCCTGACTCACGACGGAGGCGCCACTGGCGCCTCCTGTTCGTGCGGAACTCATATCGAGCAAAGGTCCGGCGTCTCGCTACGGTGCAGCCAAGTTGACGTAGCTGAGATGCAGCACGCGGTCTGCTCACTCCTCGAAGTTCTAAGCGGAAATGAGTTGATCTGCGGTGGCGATTTGCTTTCAATGGCGGTTGAGCTGCAGCCCATTTTTTATTGGACCTCGAACCCTATACTCGATGTTCGCTTCGTTCATTGAGTTACCCTTTGCATGAGGCCGGGACATATCGTCCCGCCCGCAGTTTCGCAGGCCGCAGGCCGAGAATGTTTGAGGACGGGATGATATGTCCCGGCCTCCCGGGAGAGTCACTTATGAACTACGCGAACATTAAGTATTTCGACATTGCCGATGGGGAGGGCGTTCGTACTTCTCTGTTTGTGAGCGGGTGCCGTCGTGGGTGCAAGAACTGCTTTAACTCTGTCGCGTGGGATTTTGCTGCGGGTGAGCCGTTCGATCGCGCCGTCGAGGACAAGATTATCGAGAGCCTCGACCATCCCTTTAACGACGGTCTGACGATTCTGGGTGGCGAGCCCATGGAGCCCGAGAATCAGGCGGGGCTTGTTGACTTTATAGAACGCGTGCGTGCGGCCTATCCTGTGGGGTCGGGCAAGACCATTTGGTGCTTTACCGGCGATGTGCTCGAGGAGCTTATGCCGGGCGGTTGCCACCATACCGAGGTCACGGACCGTATCCTTACCTGCCTCGATATGTTGGTGGACGGTCCGTTTGTTCAGGATTTGTACGATATCACGCTGCGCTTTAGGGGCTCGAGCAATCAGCGTGTGATCGATATGAACGCCACGCGCGCCCGTGCTGCGCGTGAGGATGTTGCGCTTTGCGACGCTGTGGAGCTTTGGCGGGACGATCCTGTCTATTCGACCCATACTATGTAGCTGGTGGCGGCTGTGCGCCGGCGTGGTACCATAGCGCGAACGTGAAATCGGAAAAGTGAGGCCCAGATGGTCGATCAGGAAAAAGTCGAGGCCGCCATTAAGCTGTTGCTTGAGGGCATAGGCGAGGACCCAACTCGTGAGGGCCTGCTGGAGACCCCGGCGCGTGTTGCCCGTATGTATGGTGAGATTGCCGGCGGTATGGACCAGAGCGCTGAGGAGCACCTGTCCAAAACCTTTGCCGTTGCTTCGAACGATTTGGTTATCGAGCGCGACATCACGTTCTATTCGCTGTGCGAGCACCATTTGCTGCCGTTTTATGGCAAGGCAGCGATCGGTTATATCCCCAATGGCCGCGTGGCCGGGCTTTCCAAGCTTGCCCGCACGGTGGAGGTCTATGCCCGCCGTCTGCAGCTGCAGGAGCAGCTGTGTGCGCAGGTTGCCGATGCCCTTATGGACTATCTTGCCCCCCAGGGGGCGATCGTGCTCATGGAGGCAGAGCATATGTGCATGACCATGCGCGGCGTGCAAAAGCCCGGCACCAAGACCGTGACGCTTGCTCGTCGCGGTGTCTTTGAGACCGATCCGGCGCTCGAGGAGCGGTTCTTTAGGATGTTGGGCCGCTAACTATGAGGGTCGTTAACGACTTTGCATCGAACACCGATGAGGGAACGCCGCGTCGCGGTTTTATGGCTTCTGGCTTGACTCCTTTTGGCGCCATGCCTCGCATTGATTACATCTGCGCCAATGGTCTGTTCCGGCGCCATCTGGGCAACATTGCGCGCTTGGAATCGGGGCGCATCTTTTGCCGCCACGGTATTGACCATCTGTTGGATGTCGCCCGCATTATGTGGATCAAGAATCTTGAGGAAGAGCTCGAGTTTGACCGCGAAGTCATCTATGTCACGGCGCTTCTTCACGATATCGGCAAAGATGAACAGTATGAATCGGGTATATCCCATGATGTTGCAAGCGAGCGCGTCGCCGATGCAATTCTTACAGGCATGCCCGACGATGTGGCGTTTGCGCCAGCCGACGCCGCAGCCATTAAGACGGCTATCTTGGGCCATCGAAAGCTGCGCGTGAACAGCCAGCCGCTCGAGCGCCTGCTCTATGCGGCCGACAAAGCATCGCGTGCCTGCTTTGCATGTCCCGCGCGCAATGCTTGCAACTGGAGCGATGATAAAAAGAACCTGTCGATTCGCGTGTAGTCGGTATGCGCGATCGGGGTCCTAGGTAAAGGAGACGATCGCGATGAGTAATAAAAAACTACCCGAGAATGCAACCAAGACTGAGGGGGCCGAGCTCGCCCGTCGCGGCAGGGGCGATATCTCCACTGCGACGGCGGTGCCCCATGTGAGCTATGACGACCTGCGCCATGCCGACCGTATTGTCATTGACGGCCTTGAGGTCTTTGCCAACCATGGCGTGTATCCCGAGGAGAACGCGCTGGGACAGAAGTTCGTCGTGTCGCTTGTGCTCTATGCCGACCTGCGTGCGGCGGGGGAGCACGATAGCTTGGACGCCTCGATCGACTACGGCTCAGTGTGCCACGATGTCGACGGCTATCTGCGCGAGCATACGTTTAAGCTCATCGAGGCGGCAGCCGAGGGGACAGCCCAGATGTTACTGCGCCGTTACCCCTCGCTGCTTGGTGTGCGCATCAAGCTCGATAAGCCGTGGGCGCCTGTCGGCCTGCCCCTGGCAAGCTGCGGTGTCGAGATCGAGCGTGTGCGCTAGTCGACGCTAGATATCGTCGGCGGGCGGTCGCTTGAGTCGCTGCGAAAGTGCTCTGTTGTCGGGGCAATACGTGTCGAGGAGGGCATGAAAGCGCTGGTTGTGGCTCGGCTCGAGCAAGTGGACGAGCTCGTGGGCGACAACCATGTCGAGGCATTCGATGGGGTAGGCAGCAAGCTCGCGTGCGATGCGAATGGTGGCGGTTTTGGGCGTGCATGAGCCCCAGCGCGTCTTCATGCTGCGTACCGAGACGCGGGCCACGGTGACGCCCATGGCGATTTCGTACGCGTGCACCATGTCGCGCAGCGCTGCGGCGACTTCGGACGTATAGAGTTGATCGATGCGGGCTTGGAGCTCTTCGGGTGATAAGCCGTCGAAGTTTGCATGTTGCCGGGCCTGTGGGCGTCCATCCGGTTCGCTAGCACCCATAAAGCTTGCGAACGTGGCTTGCTTGGGCCGCGGTGCGGGCGATTCGAAGTTGTGGTCGAGTGCGTCCTGAACAGTGATGGGTTTGTCCCAAAGCGCAATGGTCGAGCGGGGACTGAGCGGTTCGTCGGTTGTCGCCTGGCGCTGCTCGCGCCGAGCAAGGCGGTTGATAATCCACACGCTGTTACGCTGAACGAATGCCTCGATGCGCTCGCGGCTGGCGCCGAGCGGTGCGCTGGCGTGGACCTCGCCGCTCGAAGTGACGCGCAGGTTAAAGTTCTTGACGCGCTTTTTGGTGACGATGACGGGGATGGATGTGCCATCCGGTCGAGATGCGGAAATCGTAAACTGCTGCGTCAAAAGCGGTCCTTTGGATTGTGAACGGGCCGGCATGTCGACCGTCCGGCATGCCGGCCCGCTCAAGGGATGTGAAATTAATAACGCTCGAAGAAGGCGAGGGCGTTGTCGCTGCAGAGCTTTTGCATCACGGTCTTGCCAAAGCGCTTGGAGAGCATGTTTTGGAACTCAGGCATCTTGCTGGCATCGGAGAGGAAGTCGGGTACCGTGGCGCCGTCCCAGTCGCCACCGAGTGCGATGGCGTCCTCGCCATCCAAGTCAAGCCAATGCTCGATATGTGCAGCCAGCTGGTCGAAGGTGACGTCTGCGGCGGTCTCTTTTGTCGCTTCGTTAGAGAGGAACTCGCTGCAGTAGTTGAGGCCGACGATGCCGCCCATATCGCGAATGGTGCGGAACTGGTCGTCGGTGAGGTTGCGCTTGACGCCGCAAACCGCGCGGGAGTTGGAGTGGCTGGCGACGAAGGGGCGCGTTGCATGGGCGACAACCTCGTCAAAGCACTCGTCGTTGAGGTGGGAGACGTCGAGTACCATGCCGGCGTGCTCCATCTGCGTGAGTGCCTCGATGCCGGCAGCGGTGAGACCGGCATGAGTGTCGTGTCCGCTCGCGAGCGGTCCCTGCGCGTTCCAGCTGAGTGATGACATGAGTACGCCCAGGCTCTTGAGTACCTCGATGAGCGCGGGGTCCTCGGCAAAGAAGGTGGCGTTTTCGATGGTGTGGATGCAGGCGACCTTGCCGTCCTTGAGCGCGGGACGAATGTCTGAGGCACTTTGCACGTTGACCATGCGGTCGTGGTTGAGCATGGCCTGTCCGCTCATGTGCGCCATGATCTGCGCTTGGAAGCGCGCGGCGTGGGCGGCGGGAATCTTGTCCGGAATATAGGTGGCGAAGCACTGCGCCCACGGGGTCTTGCCGATCTTTGCGAGTGAGATGGCACAGGCGTTGCCCTCGATGAGGTCGAAGTCTTGCGGATGCGTCTCGTCGCCGGGGAAATAACCGTCGCTGCCGGCGGTGAAGCGCAAGTCGAGATCGAGTGTGGCCCAGCCAATGCGGTCGGCGGTGTCGCAGTGTAGGTCAAATATGGGATATGCCATAGTTCCTCCGGTTGCAGCGTTTCTTTGCAAACTGTCTTCAAATTGTATGACTAGGGTATAGTTAGCGCCATATGTTCATGGCGGCCCGCGTTGTGCGCCGCCCTTATCACGGAGGTTACCATGTCCAACCAGGGCAAGAAGGTCAAGACCCATTATCGTGGCATGCTCGACGACGGCACGCAGTTCGATAGCTCTTACGATCGCGGCGAGCCGCTGGAGTTCACCTGCGGCGCCGGTCAGATGATCAAGGGCTTCGACGCCGCTGTTGTCGACATGCAGGTGGGCGAGAAGAAGACCGTGCACATTCCCGCTGCCGATGCCTACGGCGAGCACAATCCCGAGATGGTCCTGACCTTCCCGGCTGAGCAGGTCCCCAATATCGAGCAGATCGAGAAGGGCATGAAGCTCTTCCTGTCCACGCCGAGCGGCATGCCCGTCCCCGCCGTGGTCATAGACGTGACGCCCGAGGCCGTGACGCTCGACGCCAACCACGAGCTCGCCGGCAAGGATCTCAACTTTGATATCGAGCTCGTCGAGGTCGAGGACTAGAGTATGCCTGAACGCTTGGTTTCGACGACATGCTTGGGAAATCTCAACGATCCGTCCTATGAACTCCTGCTTCGCCGGGAGCTGGGCGGTGTCTTTGAAGTTGACGAGCTACTGCTCGATTGGGACCAGGCTGATGCATGCGCGTTTGTGGGCGTGACGGAGCTGGGGCGCACGATCGATGTTCGGTTGGATACTGCCGACGGCGGTCGTCTTGCCGATGGCGACGTGCTCGCCATTGACCGTTCGGGCATGGTGCCCGTGGCGGTTGTCGTGCGCCTGCGCAGCGCCGAGGTTTATTTGGTCGAAGTCGACCGCATGGATCCGATTGCGCTCGCGCATGCGTGCTGGGAGATCGGCAACATGCATGCGCCGCTCTTCCGGGGTGACTCGGATGAGCATACCGTGCGCATGTATACGCCGGTGCAGCCGGTTTTGGGCCGTATGCTTCGCGGTGTCGAGGGAGCTCGAATCTCGATTGTTTCGCACGAGCTCGATGCGGGTCGACGCTTTACGTCGAGCGCGGCCGATGTTGTCGTGAGCATGGCTCCGGACTTTACCATCGTTAAAAAGACGCGCGACTAAGCGCGCGTATGCGCAAGACGGGCTTTGAGGGGTGACCGATCAAGGTCCGTCTTGCTGTTGATAGGAGGCTTTGGGGGAAGCATATGGGTCTTG
The DNA here is from genome assembly GCF_015557435.1 of Collinsella aerofaciens. Classification (GTDB taxonomy): domain Bacteria; phylum Actinomycetota; class Coriobacteriia; order Coriobacteriales; family Coriobacteriaceae; genus Collinsella; species Collinsella aerofaciens_Z. The sequence continues at coordinate 25,492 of NZ_JADNOH010000096.1, read as the reverse complement.
AGGGAATCAAGCTGATTGCATGCGATTTGGACGGCACGTTGCTGCATCCGGGGGAGCGCGAGCCGCGTTCCGTGGCCTTTGAGCTTATCGATGAGCTGCATCGTCGCGGTATCGTGTTTATGCCGGCGAGCGGTCGCCAATACGCGAGCCTGCGCTACCTGTTTGCCCCGGTGGCCGATGAACTCGCCTATGTATGCGAAAACGGAGCCCTGGTCATGAGCGAGGGGCGTGCCGTGGTCAAGCGTTCTATGGAGCGTGGCCTGGCCATGGATATCGCGAATGCCGTGGTTGCGTACCCCCATGCCGACGTGACCCTTTCGTGCGAGGGACACCTCTACACCATGAGCAGCAACGATGCGTTTGTTGACCACCTGCGTTATGAGGTCCATTGTGATGTGGCGGTAGTCGACCGTCCCGAAGACATTGACGAGGATGTCATTAAGATTGCCTTCCAGACGCCCGAGGCGGAGCAGCCGGCGGCGCTGGAGTATTTTGTGCGTCGCTTTAGCGACCGGGTCGATGTGATGACGTCGGGAACCGAATGGACCGACTTTATCGGCTTTGATTCGGGCAAGGGGTCCGCGCTTGCCGATTATGGTTGTGCGCTGGGGATCTCACCTAACGAAATGATGGCGTTTGGAGATAACGAAAACGATCGCGACATGCTCAACGTGGTGGGCCATCCCTATCTGATGGAGAGCTGCAATCCCAGCATGCGCGGTGTCAATGACCGTGTCCGCTACGTGCGCACGGTCGAAGAAGAGCTGCGTCGTCTACTTGCTGAGTAGGCATGTCCCAAACATCTACCGGCAGTCGGGGCAGAGACCCTCGAAGATGGTGTAGTGCGACGTGACGTGCCAGCCGATTTGCTCGGACGCCCTGGCGTCGAGCTGGGCATCGAAGGGGAGCGGTACGTCGATGACGCGGCTGCATGAGGTGCAGATGATATGCGCATGCGGCTCGATCGTGCGATCGAAGCGGCTGCCGCCCGGCGTCTTGATGGAGAGGATCTCGCCGGCGTCGGCCAAGAGATTGAGATTGCGGTAGACTGTACCGCGGCTGATTTTGTCATCCTGCGCGCGCACGACGTTGTAGATTTCGTCGGCGGTGGGATGGTTATAACTTTGGCGCACGGCGTCAAGAACCAGCTTTCGCTGCTTGGTATTCCTTCTTTGCACCGCCATGCGCCTCGCCTCTTTTCTATCAACGGTCGTAGGTAAATGATACCGTATTTAGCACACAATACTAATAACGAGGAATGAAACTGTCTTCATTGGCAAGTGGGGCTTGGGTCTGGGCTTCTACGAGGCGAAAACGCGTTCCCATGCGCTCGTAGGAAGCATGAAGCGCCTCGAGATGAGATAGGACGTTTGCCGGAGCTCCCTGTATCTCCATCTCGACCGAGCCGTCTTCCATGTTGCGCACCCAGCCGGTGAGTGCGCGTACCTGCGCGAGGTTGGTGTTGGTAAAGCGAAAACCAACGCCCTGGACTTGCCCCGCCCAACGCAGGAAATAGCGCAGGGGAGTGTCTTGAGTGGCCTCGTCGCTTGCGAGCACAGTAAGCCTGCGGCGCAACTCGAACTCAATGTTTGATGGTTTTTGAGGCTCTCGACTGCCGCCGGTGACGCTGGAGAAGAACGCATCGAAGAAGCCCATCGCTAGGCCTGCTTGCCTGCGTCGGACGGGAAGGTAATGCCGGCCTGCTGGCGCACGGCATCCATGATGCGCAATGAGACGAGCGTGACATCGCGGTAGTGGCCAAGTTCGTGACGTCCCGCCGGGGTCTCCCAAATCTCTTCCTTAACGTTATCGATGCCGCCGATGGCGGTGATAAAGTCTGTGAGTTCGTATTCCATAGTGTTGCTCGATTTAGGCAGGTCGAGCACGCGGCCGTTGTCGCCCTGTTCGCGCGGTGCCTCGGTCGCCGAGCCGCGTACGACATCGCCGCGATAGTCGATGCGGACGTTGCGGGGCGTGGACAGATGGTCGATCTGGATAGTGCCACGCTCGCCTTCGATCTGCGAGGGCAGCAGGTCATTCGTTATTTTGGAGTGCGCGAGCTCGACGGAGATGCGGCCACCGCCGTAGCTGGCGAGGATGGAACCGCAGCCGTCGATGGGGCCGTGCGTGAGCTGTCGCGTGGCGGGGTCGAGCAGAGTAGCCATGCTCGTAAGGCCGGAGGGCATGCCGAAAATCTCGACCATGGGCTCGACGGTGTAGACGCCAATGTCCATGAGGGAACCCGATGCCATATTGCAGTCGAAGATATTGGTGGCGCGTCCCGCGAGAATCTCGTTGTAGCGCGAGGAATATTTGCCAAAGCGCAATGAGGCGCGGCGGATGGGGGCGATCTCGCCCAGGGCGTCCTCGATGGCGTGGAAGGCGGGGTCGTGGAGGGGACGCATGGCCTCGAGGGCCACGACACCTGCCGCCTCGGCAGCGCGGAAGACTTCCAGCGCCTGCGCTTCGGTGGCGCAGAAGGGCTTCTCGACGATGACGTGCTTGCCACCGGCGATGCAGGCAAGGGCCTGCTCGTAGTGAAGTGCGTTAGGGCTGCCGATATAGACGGCGTCGACGTCGGCGGCTGCCGCGAGCTCATCGAGTGAAGTAAAGTTTCGCTCGCCACCGCGCTCGGCGGTAAAGGCGGCACCGCGATTGGCATCGCGTGAAAGCGTGCCCACAAACGCGGCTTGGTCGTTGGCGTTGACGACTTGGATAAAGTCGTCGGTGATCATGGATGTGCCGATGGTCGCGATGCGCAGCATACGTCCCCCTTGCGTTGTTTGGTCTACAGGATGAGTGTAGCGCGTGGGGATATAAAGCTGCGCGAAAACGCTATTACAGGTCGCTCTCGTTAAAGCCGGCGTCGATATCGAGGTTGCTGCCGTCGGCCGCCGTGGTGGCGAGCTCATCGCAGCGCTCGTTGAGCTCGTGACCGGCGTGACCCTTAACCCAGATGAACTCAACCTTGTGCTTGCTTTTGGCGGTGAGTAGGCGCTCCCACAGGTCGCGGTTCTTGACGGGTTGCTTGTTGGCGGTTTTCCATCCGCGCTTTTTCCAGCCGTCGATCCAGTGCTTGTTAAAGGCGTTGACGACATACTGCGAATCGGAATGGACTTCGACCTCGCAAGGGCGGTTGAGCGCCTCGAGCGCCACGATGACCGCCATGAGTTCCATGCGGTTGTTGGTGGTCTTGGCGTAGCCGCGCGAAAGCTCGGAGGTGAAGGTCTTGCCGGCGGGGTTGGTGTATTTGAGCACGGCGCCGTAGCCGCCGCGTCCCGGATTTGATCGGGCCGAGCCGTCGGTGTAGATGATGACCTTCACGGGCTTCCTTTCGTTGAGTGCATTTCATGTGAGTGACCATTGTAGCGCCATGCCCGCCGGGGGCCAGCAATCTACGATTTCTACCCCGTCTTCCGACTGTTAGTTGGCATGGATGATGCGGTTGAGCTCGTCGAGGTATTGCTGCAAGAGGAGAGAGGGCTTGCGCTCGTCGTGCATGATGTAGCCAACGTGCATCGTTGGGGCGTCTGCTAGCGGGATCGATGCCATGCCCCATTGCATTTCATTGGAGAGGACACCGGTCGACAGGGTGTAACCGTTCGACGTGATAAGTAAGTTAGTAAGTGTTCCGCGGTCCGAGATTCGTATGTTGCGGTCGCAAGGGATATAGCTAAAAGGTTCCTCGGCGTAATAGAAGGAGTTTGAGGTTCCCTGCTCAAAGCTGTAGCGCGTATAGGGCGTGAGGTCGGCAAGGGACAGCTGCGGGCGGCGTGCGAGCGGGTGGCGCTCGCTAACGAAGACGTGGACCGTCGCGTCGAATAGGGGATGGAAGCTTGCGCGAGCATCGGCGAAGGCCTTCTGCAGAACGCGGGCGTTAAAGTCATCCAGATACAGAATGCCGATATCGCTGCGAAACGCACGGACGTCATCGATGATCTGCGATGTGGTGGTCTCGCGCATGATGAACTCGAACTTGCTGTCGCGGCAGCGCTCGACTACGTTGACAAAGGCCTCGACCGAAAAGGCGTAGTGCTGGGCGGAAATGGCGAGGCGGGCTTGCGGGGTGCCACCGTCCTCGTAGCGTGCCTCGAGCATGTCGGCCTGCTCTACGACCTGGCGCGCATAGCCCAAAAGCTCGGTGCCGTCGTTGGTGAGCGTGACGCCGCGGCTGGAGCGCGTAAAGATCTCCAGATGGAGCTCTTGTTCTAGGCTTTTGATGGCGTTTGAGATGTTGGACTGAGCGGTATAGAGGCGCTGAGCTGCGGCGTTGATTGAGCCGGACTCTGCCACGGCGATAAGAAAACGAAGCTGCTGGAGGGTCATCGGTGCCCGTCCTTTCGATAGCTATCTAAAAAACCGATAACAGGTTAGCGCTTTTAAGTGATTGACCGAGCGAAACAATGCTCGTACTATTCAAAACATACAAAGGAGGTAGGTAATTAAGCCGACCACGGAACCGGGATGTCAAAAGGAGGACCGCATATGAACTGCTTGCCAAGACGAATGCCGGGCTCCTGTTTGCGCCCGTTGGCGTGATCAGGAGACAGCGACTTACTTTTCTCTTATTTATTTACTTTCGTTCGATCAAGGAGATCATCATGAGCCAGTTCATCAACAACCCCGAGCACACCTTTGGTTTCGATACCCTGCAGCTTCATGTTGGCCAGGAGAGCGCCGACCCCGCATCCGACTCCCGCGCCGTGCCTATCTACCAGACCACGAGCTATGTGTTCCGCAACTCCCAGCACGCCGCCGACCGCTTTGGTCTTGCCGACGCCGGTAACATCTACGGCCGTCTGACCAACTCCACCCAGGGCGTCTTTGAGGACCGTATCGCCGCGCTCGAGGGTGGCGTGGCCGGTCTTGCCGTCGCCTCCGGTGCCGCTGCCATCACCTATACCCTGCAGGCTCTTGCCCAGGCTGGTGACCACGTGGTGGCTCAGAAGACCATCTACGGTGGCTCCTACAACCTGCTGGAGCATACGCTCTCCCAGTTTGGCGTCGAGACCACGTTTGTCGATGCTCATAACCTGGAAGAGGTTGAGGGTGCCATCAGGGACAACACCACGGTCATCTACCTCGAGACGCTCGGCAACCCCAATTCCGACATTCCCAACATCGACGCCATCTCCGAGATCGCCAAGAGGCATAGTTTGCCGGTCGTCGTCGACAACACTTTCGGCACCCCGTATCTGTTCCGTCCGCTGGAGCATGGCGCCAACATCGTTGTCCACTCCGCAACTAAGTTCATCGGCGGCCACGGAACTTCGCTGGGCGGCGTGATCGTCGATGGCGGCAACTTCGACTGGAAGGCGAGCGGCAAGTATGCGCAGATCGCCGAGCCCAACCCCTCCTACCATGGCGTCTCGTTTGCCGAGGCTGCCGGTCCCGCTGCCTTCGCGACCTATGTCCGCGCCATCTTGCTGCGCGACGAGGGCGCCTGCATCAGCCCGTTCAACGCCTGGATCTTGCTCCAGGGTACCGAGACTCTGTCGCTGCGCGTCGACCGTCATGTCGAGAACACCAAGAAGGTCGTTGAGTTCCTGGCTGGTGACAGCCATGTCGTCAAGGTGAACCACCCGAGCCTGTCTGAGCACCCCGATCACGAGCTCTATCAGAAGTACTTCCCCAACGGTGGCGCGTCGATCTTCACCTTTGAGATTAAGGGTGGCCAGGAGGCAGCTTGGAAGTTCATCGATCATCTGCAGGTGTTCTCGCTGCTCGCCAACGTGGCCGACGTCAAGTCGCTCGTCGTGCACCCGGCTACCACCACGCACTCCCAGCTCTCTGCCGAGGAGCTCGCCGAGCAGAACATCACGCCCTCCACGATCCGTCTTTCCATCGGTACCGAGAACGCCGAGGACATCATTTGGGATCTGAAGCAGGCCTTCGCCGCGCTGGACGAGTAAGGCGACTTGTGCAAGGACCCCTTGCGACTCGATAGGTATAACTGCATAAAATGCCTGCTCAAGGCGCCTGCGCAAGCAATGGTTGCGCAGGCGCCTTTTTTGCATAGGAAGGGCGCTATTACAGGGTTTTTGGCATGCTTTATGCATTCGAGTTGTGGAAAACTCCTGTTGAGAGGATGTGAGTTTTACGCAATTGACGTGCGCCTTTTGAGTAAAACCGCAGGTCGCGATTTGCTCGAGGTACTATGCAGCGCGATCGAATCACACGCAGCTCAAACGCAGCAAAAACGCACTACGGAGGTTTCCAGCTACATGAGGATCGATTCACGAAAACCGAAAGCCGCCGCCCTTTCCGCCGCTCTGACCGTGGCGCTTTTGGCGGGCGCCGGCACAACTGATGCCCACGCGGCAACACTGTCCGATACGGTTGGATCTACGCCGTCCGAGACGACGCTGGTACAGCCCGTTGATTATCGCGGCGATGGTTATGGTTCCATGCAGGAGTGGAACGCCTCGATGGAGGCCAAGCGCGATTCCCTTGAGATGCGCGCTCAGATTATCCTAAACATGTATGGTGACTATGCCACCGATGACGAGCGCGCTGTGCTGCAGGGTTGTATCGATGGTGCGGGCAGCCTTTTGACGATGGGGGAGGTCGACGCGAAGTCGACCGAGCTCGATGAGCTGCGCACTGCGCTTGAGAATGCCAAGCGCGAAGCGCTCGAGGCCGCTGCCGCCGAGGCAGAGGCTGCCGAGGCCGCCCAGGCTTCGTACTACAACGCCGGCTACACTCCGTCCTACGCGTCTGCCGCGTCCTACGCGAACGGATCGGGCCTGACGCGCTCTGCGGGTGTCAATAACTACAACGGGCGCCGCGAGACCTATTACAGCAGCAATGTGCTTTATCACTATCGCACGGGCGAATGGACTCAGGATTCTGAGGGCTTCTGGCGCGATTCCGACGGCTATTACGTTGTTGCCGCGGGCGATATGGCCCAGGGCTCGACCTTTACGGGCTCCAAGGGTGATTGCAAGGTCTATGACTCCGGCTGCGCCGCCGGAACCACCGACTACTACACCGGTTGGTAATCTGCCATCAGAGCAAAATAGGCACATGATGGGCGGGCGTCTTTACTGAGCTTTTAGGCAACGTAAAGCCGCCCTTTCTTTATGTGCGTTTGAGTTAACAGAGCCCTTACCGTGGCGGTACGCTGGGCGTATGCATGCGGGGCACACTGGTTCATGAGAAATAAGGTCTTTCTCGTGGAGGAAGTGGTCTCATGAACGCTCGAGATATCGCTATCGCCGCCGTCGCATTGGTACTTGGCTGTCTTGGCCCTACAGCTGCGTTTGTCGCAGGCATGCAGGGCTCGTGCGGGGCTGCTCCTATTGTGGTCGGCGCGCTGATCGCGGTCACACTGCTGGGAAGCGCCGGTGTTGTCCTTTGTCGCGACGATGAGGACGAGGTTCCGGAGTCGCATCTCTAGCTGTTGCGAAAATGACTGTTGGCCGTGGCTGAACATGAAAACCGCCACAAGGGGAGTGCCCTTTGCGGCGGTTTTTGCTATTGAGACTGTTGGATGCGGTGCGGCGGCGTTACCAGCTTGCCTCGATATCACGGATGCGCCGATAGAGCCATTCGTTCTGCGGCGCCTGGATATCGTGCTTGGCCGCGAGGCGGCGGACGGTGCCCGCGAACTCCTCGACCTCTGTTTTGCGCTGCGCGACGCGGTCCTGCGCCATCGAGGGCATGCCGGCGGGGTCGAGCCCCTCGATGAGATGCACCATCTGCGTTAGGTCTGCCTCGGTGAGCTCGATACCCTCGGCGTTGGCGACCGCAAGCGTCTCGCGCATGGCGGAGACAAAACTGCGGAGCTGCTCGGAGCCCTGTTCCGTGGCACTTCCGTACGTGCCGCCGTAGGCCATGCAAGTCTGGTTGATGCCGTCGTTGAGCATAAGTTTTGCCCACATGCGGTGGGCGATGTCGTCCTCGACGGTGTGGGCGATGCCGCAGCGCGTGTAGAGCCCGTCGATAGCGGTGACGGTCGCGGGGTCGGTGCCGGCGGCCGCACCAAAGCGGATCTCGCCCGCATTGGTAAAGGTGAGCGCGCCGTTGAGAAACACGGCGTCCATGCCCTGGCAGATACCAAGGACGGTGTGCTCCCAGCCAAAGCGCTCGGCAATCTTCTGCTCGCTCGTGATGCCGTTGCACAGCGACGCGATCAGCGTGTCGGGTCCCACGACGCTTTCCAGGGTTTTGAGCGCCACATCGAGCCCGGTTGTCTTGACCGTGAGGATGACCAGGTCGACGGGCGTCGCCTCGCTCGCGCGGACGGACTTGAGCGCGCAGGGCTTGCCGTTGACGGTGAGCGCATCACCCGCGTGGCGCTCAAAGCGCGCGTCGTCCATAACGTATTCGACGGCGTCGTTGCCGAGCGCTTGGGCGATCATGCTGCCGTAGAGCAGGCCCACGCCGCCCTTGCCGATGAAGGCGACCTTGTTGATCTGCATGTGAATCATCTCCCCATAAAAAGGCGCCCGCGTATGGGGCGCCTGATGGATTGTATGCCGCCGGGCCATGTCGCGTGCACCGGATGGCCGTATTTAGAAGAACAAACGCATGGGAACTTATGACGCGGGGCAGACCGCAAAGACACGTGCGGGATATCCGACGCTATCACGCACCTTGGGGAAGGTGCAGAAGATGACGGCGCCCGTGGCGGGAAGCTCGTCTAGATGGTCCATGACCTCGATCTGATAGCGGTCGACCGAGAGGATGTACTGTTCGCCGGGGTAGGGGTAGGCGTCCTCACGCGTGGTCACGCTCGCCGGGTCGGTGTCAGCCGGCTCGTGGCCGATGGCGCCGATGTCGCGCTCTTCAACGAGCCACTTGATGGCGCCGAGGTCCCAGCCGGGGTAGTGGGGCTGGCCGTCCTCGTCCTTGTTCTCGAGGTCGGCGAGCTTGGACCAGTCGGAGCGGAAGGCGACGAAAGCGTCCTTGGGAATGCGACCGTGCTCATCCTCCCAGGCTTTGAGGTCCTCGATGGTCAGGATAAAGTCGGGATTCGCGGCGCACTCCTCATGCTTGTCGATCACGCAGAGCGGATGCATAAACTCGATGGGTTCAATCTCTCCAAGGGAACGACCCTCGACATGGAAGTGGCGCGGCGCGTCGACGTGGGTGCCGTACTGCGAGGCGACCGAATACTGGAAGCAACGCATGGGCGCGAGCATGTCCTCGGGCGTGCCGGGCAGGTAGTCGAAGAGCTTGGTGGACTCAAATGGCTTAAAGCCAAACCAGTGCGGGGTGTCGCATGAGAGCGTGTGGGTGAGGTCGACCCAGCGATAATCGTTGCTTTTGAGCTGGGAGGCGAGGTTCCAAAGGTCGAGCGCGGGCATGGGCGGCTCCTTTCATCGGGCTTTTTGCTGATGTTAAAGCGGTGCCGTGACAGCTCGATTTCTGCTACGTTACGATACGTTCTCGATTGCGATTCCAATGTGTTTCGATGGCGTGACCATTGTGTTTCGTCTTGCCGGGGTGCTGATGGCGAAAGGAGGGGGCGTGCAATACCGCGTTGACCCCAAAAGTGGTAACCGAATATCCGCTCTGGGTCTGGGCTGCATGAGATTTCCCGGTGCGCCGGGACACCCCGATGCGAAGACATCCGATGCCATCATTTCCCGTGCGGTGGAGCAGGGGATTAATTATCTGGATACCGCGTATCTCTATCCCGGTAACGAGGTGTGCGTGGGCGCCTCACTTGAGCGCTTGGGGCTGCGCGACCGGGTGTTGCTGGCGACTAAGTTGCCGCACGCTTCGTGCAAATGTGCGGAGGATTTCGACCGCTTTTTTGACGAGCAGCTGCACCGTTTGCGGACCGACCATATTGACTACTACCTTATGCACAACATCACCTCGCCCGCCCAGTGGGAGCGCGTGGTGGCGTTGGGCATCGAGGACTGGATTGCGCACCAAAAGGCTGCGGGGCGTATTCGCCAGATAGGTTTTTCGTACCACGGCAGTGCGGCGGACTTCCTCACGATGCTTGACGCGTATGACTGGGATTTTTGCCAGATCCAGTACAACTACGCTGGAGAGCGCTACCAAGCGGGGACGGCGGGACTTATAGCAGCCGCCGAGCGCGGGCTCGCGGTGTTTGTGATGGAACCGCTTTTGGGTGGACGCCTGGCGGGCAAGCTGCCTCCGCGGGCCCGCGCCGTGCTCGATGACGTACGCGATCCGTACCTGAAGTCGCCGGCTGCTTGGGGCCTTTCGTGGGTGTGGAACCATCCTCAAATCACGATGCTGCTTTCGGGCATGACCGATACCGCGCAGGTGGACGAGAACGCGGTGCTGGCGGATCGCGCGCTGCCGGATTCGATGACGACAGAGCAGCTCGATACCATCGCGCGTGTGCTAGGAGAGTTTGAGAAATCGAATCGCGTACCCTGTACGGGGTGCGGCTACTGCATGCCATGCCCCAAGGGCATCAATATTCCCGGCTGCTTTGCCGCCTACAACGCGAGTTACGCGCATAGTTGGTTTACGGGGCTGTCTCAATACTTTACGGCGAGCGCGGTGCGGACGAACGAGCCCAAGCTGGTGAGCAATTGCGTCAAGTGCGGCAAATGCGCACGTCACTGCCCGCAGCACATCGATATCCCCGGGCGCTTGGACGACGTACGCCGCCGTTTTCAGCCTGGCCCCGTGACGGCGGTGCTCAAGGCCTTCGGCAAAACGCGCTCCTCATGACCCTTTTATAACTTGCGGTGGAATAGTTCCTGTTTGCGGCAGAATGGGGCTTAAACAGGAACTATTCCACCGCAACTGAAGGGGGCTGTCGTGGGCTATCGGGATTCATGTGATGATTTGCGTGAGGTTCGTTGGGGCGTTTTGGGCGCTGGGCACATTTCGCATCGATTTGCATCGTCGCTCAAGAAGGTCGACGAGGCACGGCTGGTGGCTGCGGCCGGCCGCACTCCTGCACATGTCGAGAAATTTTGTCGAGCGTTTTCGATTGATGCCGCGCACAGTTATGCCACGGCTGGCGATAGCGGCGATGCGGCTTATGATACGTTGATTGCCGATCCCGATGTCGATGCAATCTACTTGGCTATTCCACATGGCATGCATGCACATTGGGCTTGTCGGGCACTGCGCGCGGGAAAGGCCGTGCTGTGCGAAAAGCCGGCCGTTTTGAATGAAGAAGAGACCCATGCGATCGCCTCTGTTTCCCGTGAGTGCGGTGTGCCGTTTATGGAGGCGATGAAAAATCGGTTTTGTCCGATGCATACTCGCGTGAAGGGTTTGCTTGCGTCGGGCGAGCTCGGCTGTATCGTCTCGATCGAAAGCGTGCAAAAACTCGATTATGGTGAGTCCCCTTCGAGTTATCTGCTCGATCCGTTGCAGGGTGGCTGTCTATATGACATGGGCTGCTATGCGGTCGGGTGGTTTGAGGATCTGCTTGCGGGTGCGTGCGATGTTTCGTCTCGTGAAGTTCGCTGGCGTGACGTATTAGGCGGCCGCGTGGATTGGGCCGATGAGATCCATATGAGTGTCGGCGGTATACCCATTCATATGGTGTGCGACGGCAAAGCAGCATATGAAAGCCGCTTAACGATTGCCTGCGAACGGGGTTCGGTGGAAATCGAGCGCCTCCATCGCCCCGAGCTCGCCCATGTGAAGTACTCCGACGGACGAATGCTCGAAATTAATGTTCCGTTTGAAGTCGATGATTTCTACGGCGAAATTCAGCATGCGACGCAGCTCGTCCAGACGGGAGAGCTTGAAAGCCCCGTTATGCCTCTTGCCGCCACGCAGCGCTGCGCGCAGATTATCGATGCGATTCGCTTGACGCTCTAGGCTGCGGTGCTGGTGCTCAAGGGGGCTCGGCGGACCTTGCCCCTGATGCCCCTTTTATATCTTGCGGTGGAATACGGTCTGTTTGCGCCAAAATAAGGCACCAATAGACCGTATTTCACCGCAACTGATGAGGGGGAGCTGGAGATGCTGACGATTGGGTGCCATCTTTCGACGACGAAGGGCTATCGGGCAATGGGGGAGACGGCGTTGTCCATTGGTGCCAATACCTTTGCGTTCTTTACGCGCAACCCGCGCGGTGGCAAGGCAAAAGACCTTGACATGGATGACGTGGCGGCTCTGCGCGAGCTTATGGCGCAAAACGACTTTGGACCGCTGGTGGCGCATGCCCCGTATACCTATAACCCCTGCTCCGCTAAGGAGCGAGCGCGCGAGTTTGCCTTGGAGGCTATGGCGGAAGATTTGCAGCGTCTGGAAGCACTGCCCGGCAACTACTACAACTTCCATCCCGGTGCGCATGTGGGACAGGGGGCAGACGCCGGCATTCAGATGATTGTCGACACGCTGTGCCAGGTGATGTTTGAGGGACAGCAGACGACGGTATTGCTTGAGACCATGGCGGGCAAGGGCACCGAGGTGGGCCGTAGCTTTGAAGAACTGGCGCGCATTATCGAGGGCGTTGCCGCCAAGTGCCCAGAGCTGTCCGATAAGCTGGGCGTTTGTTTGGACACCTGCCATGTGAGCGATGCCGGCTACGACATCATCCATGATCTTGACGGCGTACTCGACGAGTTCGACCGCGTGGTGGGTATCGAGCGCTTGCGCGCCGTGCATATCAACGACTCGAAGAACCCTTGTGGCGCCCATAAAGATCGCCACGAGTGCATCGGCAAGGGATACCTTGGCAGCGAAGAATTTGGTGGCGGTATGCAGGTTATGCAGAATATTGTATCGAATGGCCGTTTGCGTTCGCTGCCGTTTATTTTGGAGACTCCGAACGAACTTGCAGGTTATGCAGCTGAAATTAGACTATTAAGGTCGTTGCAGCAGTAATGACTGTCACAAAGTAGAGTATTCCATTCACGTTATGGGTTTGTTTCAATCAGTTTTCTCATTGCAGATTCGTAATTCCGGGTGCATAATAGCCAACAGTTTTTGCAGACCTCTGAATCAAACGAGGTCACCGGAAGGAGACTGATTATGAAGCTCAAGAAGCTTGGCGCATTTGCCGCCACGGGTGCTATGGCGCTCGCCCTTGCTCTGACGGGCTGCGGCTCGTCCAACGCCACCTCTGGTTCTGATGCCGGTTCCAGCAGCTCTGACGACGCTAAGGTCGAGAAGGTCGACGGCTCCAAGGAGTACGCACTCGTCAAGGACGGCACGCTGACCGTCGGCACCTCTGCCGAGTACGCCCCGTTTGAGTACAAGGACGACAACGGCGATTATCAGGGCTTTGACCTTGAGCTTATCAAGGCTATCGGCGACAAGCTGGGCCTGGATGTCGAGTACGTCAACAATGACTTTGACACGCTGGTTCCGGGCGTCGCTTCGGGTGCCAAGTATGACGTCTCCATCGCGGCTATCACTGACACGCCCGAGCGTGAGAAGGAAGTCACTTTCTCCGATTCCTACTACATGGACGATCAGGCCATCGTGACCAAGGTCGATAACGCCGACATCACGGCTGACAACTACAGCGAGAAGCTCAACAACGCCGACGCTACCATCATCGTCCAGTCTGGCTCGACCGCCGAGGCCTTTGCCCAGGAGAACTTCCCCAAGGCCAAGATCGTCCCCTACAAGGATGCTACCGAGTGCTTCAGCGCCTTGCAGTCCGATAAGGGTGACGCCGTAGTCACCAACCGCTCCGTTGCCAGCCAGCTGACCGCCGAGCAGTTCAACACCTGCCAGACCATCAAGCAGATCAGCACCGGCGAGGAGTACGCCATCGCCATCAACCAGGGCAATACCAAGCTCAAGGACGACATCAACCAGGCTATCAAGGACCTGACCGACGACGGTACCGTTGACGCCCTCATGGCTAAGTACAACATCAAGTAGAATAGTCACTTGATTGCAAGCGGGCCCTTTCCGTTTTGGCGGAGAGGGCCTTTGCGTTTCTTGAATGGGCGTCATCCCGCCCCGTTATGTCGGCAACTTAAACGTTAGGAGCCACCTTGTCTCGATTGAACCAAGGAGCCATGGGCAAGAGCCATCCACTGCCCTTGATGCTCCAAAAGCTGGCCTGTGCCCTGGCTGTGGCGCTCGCCCTGGTATGCGCGGGGGCCTGCGTGCCCTCGACCGCTCAGGCACTTGAGACCGCAAAGATCACCGCCCGACCCAATACCGGTTCGGGTAGCGACGTGGTCGGTGGCACCGAGACTCGTATCACCTGGGAGGTCCAGGCCGATGCCGATGAGGAGCTGAGCGGTCTTTCGCTGACGTTTGTCGATGGCACGACCTTTGGTGCGGACGACACGCGTCTGACGATGCTCTCGGGCGATGACCTTATGGACCGTACGCCCATGAAGCCCACGTGCAAGGTCGATGGTCAGACGCTCAAGATCGATTTTGGTGAGACGGCGCCCGCCGGCGGTTATTTCCGTGTCGAGGTCTACGGCGTGACCTTCCCCGTCGAGGGCGGCGACGAGGCCTTTAGCGGCACCTACACTTTGGCCGATGGTTCGACCAAGAAGATCTCCAAGATTCCGTCGGTGGAGATCAAGGGCGTGACGGCATTCGATAACTTCCTGGCCGACCTTAAGGAGCAGCCGTGGGTCGAGGCATGGAATTCCAACATGTTCCTTCGCTTGTTCCTGAACCCGGTCATTTTGGTCCAGAGCCTGCCGATCGTCTTCAAAGGCTTCCTCATGTCGCTCTCGATCGTGCTCGTGGCGTTTCCGCTGGCAATTCCCTTTGGTTTCGCCCTGTCGCTCATGCGCATCTCCAAGTCGCGCATCCTGCGTTGCCTTGCCGGTATCTATGTGAATATCATTCGCGGTACGCCGGCGTTCCTGCAGATCTATATCGCGTTCTTCGGTCTGCCGTTGGCCGGCGTCAAGGTGGACGACTACGTGCTCGGCGTCATCGTCATGGCCATGAACTCGTCTGCGTATCTGTGTGAGATCTTCCGCGCCGGTATTCAGTCGATCCCCAAGGGCCAGAACGAGGCTGCGCGTTCGCTGGGCATGAACGCGTTCCAGACGCTGGTCTATGTCATGATTCCGCAGACGTTCCGTAATGTCCTGCCTACGCTGACCAGTGAATTTATCCTGCTTTACAAGGATACGTCGCTGCTCGCGGCTGTGGGCGTGGTCGAGATCGTCATGAACGCCCGCACCATCGTGGCCACGACGGGCTCCATTACACCGTACGTGGTTGCCGCCCTGTTCTATCTGGTCATCACCCTGCCGCTCGCTCGCTTGGTGAGCGGTCTTGAGGCAAGGCTTTTAGGCACGGCCGAGACCAAGAAGAAGCGTCCCGCCAAGAGCGCCGGACAGGTTGTCGCGACGCCCGCCGATCACATCGCCGGTCTGTAAGGAGGTCCTATCATGAGCGAAACCAATAACTCGAACGAGGTTGTCGTCAGTATCAAGAACCTCCAGAAAGCCTTTGGCGATAACGTCGTTCTGCGAGATATCGATCTGGATGTGCATAAGGGCGAGGTCGTCGTAGTTCTGGGTCCCTCGGGCTCGGGTAAGTCGACGATGCTTCGCTGCATCAACCGTCTTGAGCATCCCACGAGTGGCTCGATTGTCGTTGAGGGTGTGGACGTGTGCGCCAAGGGCGTCGACCTTAACAAAGTGCGCACGCATCTGGGTATGGTGTTCCAGCAGTTCAATTTGTTCCCGCACCTGTCAGTCAAAAAGAACGTCATGCTTGCGCAGCAGAAGGTGCTCAAGCGCAGCAAGGAAGAGGCCGAGAAGATTGCCGTCGAGGAGCTGACCAAGGTCGGTCTTGCCGAGCGTATCGACTTTATGCCGAGCCAGCTCTCGGGCGGCCAGCAGCAGCGCGTTGCCATCGCCCGCGCCCTGTCGATGAACCCGCACGTCATGCTCTTTGACGAGGCCACCTCGGCGCTTGACCCCGAGCTCGTGCGCGACGTCCTGGGCGTCATGCGCGACTTGGCGCGCGACGGCATGACCATGATCGTCGTGACGCACGAGATGGGCTTTGCCCGCGATGTCGCCGATCGCGTCGTCTTTATGGACGGCGGCGTCATTGTGGAAGAGGGTACGCCGAGCGAGGTCTTCGACCACCCCAAGAGCGAGCGCACCAAGGCGTTCTTGGGAAATATCTCGTAGCCGGTTGATGTAACTGCCGTTACAAAAGAGCGGGGGCTGGACTTGAATCCAGCCCCCGCTCTTTTGTAGGGATGGGGATGCGCTGTGATACAGGCTCTTTTGGAGGTCTGGTTTCGTTACGCGAGCTCGGCTCCAAGGGCGCGGCAGGCCGCCTCGCCCTCATCGTCGGGGGCGTCGTAGCAAATGACGGAATCGACGACGTTGACGCCGGCCTCGTCGGCGTCGGCCTTCCAGTTGTCCATCCACTCGCCCTCGGCCCACGAATAGGAGCCAAAGAGGACGACCTTCTTGTCGCCGAGGGTCTCCTTGACCTCGTCCCACATAGGCTGAAACTCGTCATACTCAAGCTCCTCGGAGCCCATGGCGGGGCAGCCGAAGGCGAAGGCATCATATTCGGCGGCCTTGTCGGCAGAGAAGTCGGCGCAGGGGATGACCTCAGTTTCGGCCCCCGCGGACGTGGCGCCTTCGACGACGAGGTTTGCCATGGCCTCGGTATTGCCCGTGCCACTCCAGTAGACGACGGCGGTCTTGCTCATGTTTTGTCCTTTCGGTCGTGCGGCGCTTGCCGCGGCTTGTACGTTCTATCGGGTTGCCTGGGCAAGTTGCGCCAGGCTGCAGCCCTGCTGATAGATAAAAGTGAAGTATTGGGTGCAGGCGCGGTAGGCATCAAACGTCGCAAGCGCCTGCTCGACATTCGTGTAGACCTTCCAGGCCCCAAAGACCTTGTAGTTCTCGCCGCGCTGGACGATAAACTCGTGCACGTCGTCGTAGGGATATCCAAGGAAGTAGCCTATTTCGTGCGGAAACTCGCAGGTGCAGTCTTTGCTGCAGCTAGCTTGCTGGGGTAGTGCGCATCGAGTCTGGCTGCAGGCGCATTCCGCGACGTTATTGCTCGCGAGCGTGATGCGTGATGCCAAATGCACAAGGCATGCCGAAAGGTCTCTCGTGTCGTAGCCTTCCGAGGTGAGCGCCGTTTGGACGCGAGGGTCTGCGAAATAGGTGGTGAGGCTTTTGGCTCGGTACGCGTACACGAGCGCTCCGCAGGGCCGCCAGACCAAAACACTCAGGTGGATGCCGAGCGGGTCAAGCTCGCGATTGCACTGGGCGATAACGTTGAGCAGGCGTGCTCGGCGTTCTGCAATGGTTTCGGTTGTGGTCGAGCCGTCCCCGTGGGCGTAGGTGCCTGGATAGGTAAAGAGCGATGCCGGCTTGATGCCCGCGAGCGTGGGAGAGCAGTTGCGCACGACTGCCGCCTGAAACGTTGGGATGTCTATGGTTCGAGTCACGTCGCTCCTTGCGGATCCAAACTGTTAGCCTAGGAAAACTTATACACGAAAGTAAGCCATGGTCAACAAAAAAGTTTGAAGAGGGAAACTAATTGACCGAACAGACATGATTTTGGGTTAAGATGGGGGCACCCCATGGGGGTATCTAGATAGTGCTACTTGAAAGGGGAGCGCATGAGTGACTTGCTCAACCCTGCGAATCTCATCGTGCTGGCCGTCATTGCCGTTGGCATGTTTTTTGGACTGCGTCGCATTGCCGCTTCGACACACGGGAAGAGTTGCTGCAGCGATGGTACGAGCGGCAAGAAGGCCAAAAAGGTTGTTGTGGTGGATACCGATGCGTCACACTATCCCTATAGCGATGAGCTGCTCATCGGCGGCATGAACTGTGACGGCTGCGCTCAGAACGTAGCCAATGCCCTCAATGCGCTGGATGGCGTGTGGGCAACGGTGACGTATGCGGACCACACGGCACGCGTGCGCTCTAAGCAGCCGGTTGATCGTGGTGTCCTCGAGACGGCCGTGAAAGACGCGGGCTACTACATCATGACTCTGTAAGCGCCGCCCTGGATGCGCTTCCTTGGCTAGGCTCGTCCGCGCAGTTCGATGTCTTGGATGTCGTCGAAGTCGATGGCGATGTCTCGGAGTTTGAGGAGCTTGAAGGCGGGGAGCGCCTCGTCGAGGATGCCGGTGCGGCTGCGATAGCCGTATGTATCGTAATAGGTGACACGAATCAAGTCGCCACGTTTGAGACCCTCGAGCTTTTTAGAAAGCGCGAGGGCTTTTTCTTCCGTGAGCTCACGTTTTGGCTCGACGGTGATTTCCTGCTTGCGCACGAGTTCGTAGTATCCCGTGAGGGCGGCAAAGGGCATAAACTGTGCGGCGCGGTTGGCGCGCACGGCACCGTTGGCAGTGAGCTTGGGGTCGGCGGCGCGGCGTCTGCCCTCGGGGTCCGCCAGGCGCTCGAAGGCGGTCGGCGGGCGCACGGGCTGCTGCTTGGGTTTAGGCACGATGTCCTCCAACTTGGCCGTTGCGTTCGCGCGCGGTGGCGCCGGCGGTAAAGCTTAATCCCTTGACGAGCGCGTTCTTGCCGTACTTGCCTTTCACGGCCAGGACGGCGCGCGCCAGGTCGCGCTCGCGCTCATCGGCCTCGATATCGCTGAACAGATCGATGGTGGCAAATTCCTCGGGCATGAGGTTGCCAAATCCCAGGTTGATGCGCTTGACCGGTCGTTTGGGATCGACTGTTTGTGCCCAAAGGTCATCGAAATACCCCATGATTTTCTTAAACGAATTAGTGCGCTCGGGCAGCTTTCGCGAGGCGTTGGAGTGCGCAAAGAGCGCGGCATAGCCACCACGCGGTTTGCCGCCGTGTTCGCCCACAAAGATGCCATCGATTGCCTGCGCTTCGCGCACCAGACGACGCCTTTCGTCATCGCGCTGGACGGGCTTGGGAGCACGGGGCGCGAGCTCGGGGCCGGCAGTTGCGGTGGGTTCGATGCTCGATGTGCTCGAGCGCAGGTGCCCGCAGCCGTCTATATACTGCGCCGTGCCGCTGGCGTTGAGCCGGCGTATGTCGGCGCGCTCGCTTGCATAGCCCACAAAGAGCGAGATGCTGTCGCACACCACGTGCTTGTCGACTAGATCCAACACGGCGTTGTCGACCATTTCGCGCAAGACGGTGTAGGCCTGCTCGTAGGCATAGCCCTTCGAGAGCACCTGTCCTGTGGTGGTCGAGGTCGCTTGCGGGCGATAGGCTTGGATATCGGCGATGGTTGTCGGCTCGCGCCCGAAGGCGTGGTCGATGAGATATTCGGCATTGACGCCGAGTTCGTCGTAGAGCAGGTTCTCGTCGAGTGCGGCGACGCCCATCAGGTCGTAGACGCCGTATTTCTCGAGACGGGCCGCCACGCCGGGGCCGATGCCCCAGATGTCGGTGATGGGGCGATGGGGCCAGATCTCCTTGCGAAAGGTCCCGTCGTCGAGTATGCCGATGCGGCTGGGTACGTGCTTGGCGGTAATGTCGAGCGCTACCTTGGCCTGGAATAGGTTGGGGCCGATGCCGACCGTCGCCGTGATGCCGGTGCGCGCCAAGACCTCGTCGCGCAGCGTGCAGGCGAACCCTTCCGCATCGGTGTGATAGAGGTCCAGATAGGGCGTCACGTCGATAAAGCATTCGTCGATGGAGTAGACGTGAATGTCTTGCGGACTCACGTATTCCAGATAGATGCCGTAGATTTTCGCCGACACCTCCATGTAGTGCTGCATGCGCGGTACGGCCTTGATGCAGTCGATGCCGTCGGGAATCTCGAACAGACGGCAGCGGTTGTGTATCCCAAGGTCCTTCATAGCCTGTGTGATGGCGAGGCAGATGGTCGTGCGCCCGCGCGATTCGTCGGCAACGACCAGGCATGTAGTGAGTGGGTCGAGTCCGCGGTCGACGCACTCGACACTGGCGTAAAACGTCTTGAGGTCGATGCAGATGTAGGTGTGCTGCTCGTGCGCCATCCGTGCCTCCCATCAAACACATGTTCCTATCGAATACCTGTTCGATAATACCTGCTCGACCGGACACCGTCAAAACCTGTCCCTATTTGGCAGGTATGGTCGTGCGGTTGCATCGGGTTTTTAACGCAGCCCTAAAGAGCGCGAAACAGCTCGGAAAAGCTCGCTTCGTAGCATGAGCCTATTGAACGATACCGCCTATACGCACGGAAGGGTTGTGGGAAAGATGGTCAATTATGGGTTTGGTATGCCGACGCGCCTTGTTGCGGATGGAGATGTGGCTCGCTGGTGCGGGCGATTGGTCGCTCACTACGGTGGCACCAAGGCGCTGGTTGTACTGGGCGGTGACAAGCATACGCGCGATGAGCTCGTCTCGGCAGCACTCGGCTCGCTTGATCGAGCTCTGCTCGAACGCGTGCTTTTTCGCTGCGGCTCGGTTGAAGGCGACGGGGGAGACGAGCTGATCGACGAGGCCGTGGCCCTGGCGACCGATGAGGGCGTGGACTTTGTCCTGGCGATCGGCGATGCCGATACGGCGGGCTTTGCGCGCGAACTCGCTCGTCGCATGGCCGTACTCGATGCCGGCGAAGACGGTTTTGCCCCTTATGGATGTATCGTCTCGGAGGGCAAAGTGCCTGCCGTCGTGGGGGCCGGCGAGGTTCCCGTTTTTGCCATCATCGCGCCCGAACTGCTGGAGGGCATCGGGTCTCCTCTGCGTGAGTTGCTCGGTAGCGTCTGCGCTGCGGCCTAATATTTGGCATAAAGGGATAGGTTATTTTTGATTGGTAAAGCGTTTGACCTGCCAAATTAAACCTGTCCCTTTTTGGTCGGTTGCCGTTTGGGGGCCGATTGGCAACGCTCGCTGATTATAGTCTTGACCTGCGCTAGAATAGTGGCATCTGAATGTCCGGGCGCATGGAGGCGTGCGCCCGTATGCTGAGGAGGACTCTATGGCAACTGTTGCCGCACCTATCGATGCTACGTCGACTGCCGCTTGGAAGGCGCTCGAGGCCCATCAGGAGAAGCTCGAGGCCGAGGGTATCGACCTCAAGGCCTGGTTCGCCGCCGATGCCGAGCGCGTGAACAAGCTGAGCTTTGACGCCGGTGACCTGCACTTCGACCTGTCCAAGAACCTGGTGACTGATGAGACCGTCAAGCTGCTGTGCGATCTTGCCCGCGAGGTGAAGCTCGAGGAGCGCCGCGACGCCATGTTCTCCGGCGAGCACATCAACACCACCGAGGACCGCGCCGTCCTGCACACCGCGCTGCGCCGCCCGGCAAGCGAGAAGGGCCAGCTCATCGTCGACGGCCAGGACGTCGTCGCCGACGTGCACGAGGTTCTCGACCGCATGTATGCCTTCGCCGAGCGCGTGCGCTCCGGTGAGTGGAAGGGTGTTACCGGCAAGAAGATCGAGCACCTGGTGTCCATCGGCATCGGCGGCTCCGATCTGGGCCCGGTCATGGCTTACGAGGCCCTGCGTCCCTATGCCGACGCCGGTATCGATTGCCGCTATATCTCCAACATCGATCCCAACGACCAGGCCGAGAAGCTCAAGGGTCTGGATCCCGAGACCACGCTCGTGATCATCGTCTCTAAGACCTTCACCACGCTCGAGACCCTCACCAACGCCCGCGAGGTCAAGACCTGGATGCTCGAGCAGCTCAAGGCTCAGGGCGCCATCGACGGCTCCGATGAGCAGAACGCCGAGGCCGTGGCCAAGCACTTTGTCGCCGTTTCCACCGCACTCGAGAAGGTCGAGGCCTTCGGCATCGACCCCGCTAACGCTTTTGGTTTCTGGAACTGGGTCGGTGGCCGCTACTCTGTCGACTCCGCCGTGGGCCTGTCGCTGATCGTCGTGCTCGGCCCCGAGCGCTTCCAGCAGTTCCTCGAGGGCTTCCACGCCATCGACGAGTACTTCTGCAACACGCCGCTCGAGAACAACGCCGTCGCGCTGATGGGCCTGCTCAACGTCTGGTACGTCAACTTCTTCGGTTCCAAGAGCCACGCCGTGCTGCCGTACTGCCAGTACCTGCACCGTTTCCCGGCCTACCTGCAGCAGCTCACCATGGAGTCCAACGGCAAGCACGTCCGCTGGGACGGCAGCGCTGTGACCTCCGATACCGGTGAGATCTTCTGGGGCGAGCCCGGCACCAACGGTCAGCACGCCTTCTACCAGCTGCTGCACCAGGGCACCGTGGTGGTTCCGGCCGATTTCATTGCCTTCGCCAATACCGCCAACCCTGCGACCGACAGCGGTCAGGACGTGCACGAGCTGTTCCTGGGCAACTTCCTGGCCCAGACCAAGGCGCTCGCCTTTGGTAAGACGGCCGATGAGGTGCGCGCCGAGGGCACGCCCGAGCAGATCGTCCCGGCCCGCTGCTTTGAGGGCAACCGTCCGACGACCTCGATCTTCGGTGACACGCTGACCCCGTTTGCGCTCGGCGAGCTCATCGCCCTGTACGAGCACATCACGTTTGTCGAGGGCACGGTCTGGGGCATCGACTCCTACGACCAGTGGGGCGTTGAGCTGGGCAAGCAGCTTGCCAAGCAGATCACCCCGGCCTTCCACGACGACGCTGCCAAGGCCGAGCAGGACGCTTCGACCCAGGCGCTCATCGAGTTCTACCGCGCTCACCGCAAGTAGTTTTTACGGCCGAGTTGGCTTATGGCTGAAAGGGGCCCGTATCCGTTGGGATACGGGCCCTTGCTATTTGGATAGGATGGAATGTATCGGGAGGCGCCTCGACGGGCATCGCAATCGTCGAAGGCGCGCCGTTCATGTTCGGGACAATATGACTTTTTACCCGTTGCAGACAGAGCCGCCGTGGGTGTTCTGTATGATGGCTCAGACAAGGTTGTTCAATGATAGGGAGGCATATATGGCAATCAAAGCCATCGCAATGGATATCGACGGTACACTCACCAACGACCAAAAGGTCATCAGCCCGCGTACGCGCGAGAAGCTGCTCGCGGCGC
This sequence comes from Collinsella aerofaciens, assembly GCF_015557435.1. Classification (GTDB taxonomy): domain Bacteria; phylum Actinomycetota; class Coriobacteriia; order Coriobacteriales; family Coriobacteriaceae; genus Collinsella; species Collinsella aerofaciens_Z. The sequence goes on along the minus strand of NZ_JADNOH010000096.1, from coordinate 2,687 downwards.
AGGAGTCGGGCATTAAGCTCATCTTGGCTTCGGGCCGTCCCGCATGGGGGCTGCACGCCTTGGCGCAGGAGCTCGACCTTCAAAACCATGATGGTCTGCTAGTTGCCTTTAATGGCGCGCACGTGGTCGACGCTCAGACCGATGAGGTCCTTTTTGATCAGGCCATGCCGGCTGACGAACTGCACCGTCTGATTGATCATCTGCGCAATTTCGACGTGATTCCTATGATTTCGCTCGGTCGCGATTTGCACGTCGAGGACTCGTACCATTGCATGATCACGCTGCCTGACGGCTCGCAGAAAAACATCGTCAAATACGAGCGCGATGCGTGCGACCTTAAGATCCGTGAGGTCGAGAGCTTGCATGAGGTCGTGGACACTTGTCCCGTGGATAAGCTGCTGACGGCGGGCGATCCAGCCTACCTGCAGGCGCATTACGAGGAGATGTATGCGCCCTTTAAGCAGACGCTTTCGGGCATGTTTACGGCCGACTGGTACTTTGAGTACACGGCGCCCGGTATCGACAAGGCCCACGCGCTCGAGGGTGCCCTGCCCAAGCTCGGCATCGATGCCAGCGAGGTCGTTTCGTTTGGCGACGGCCAGAATGACAAGTCCATGATTGAGTGGGCGGGTACCGGTGTTGCCATGGGTAACGCCGTCGACGAGGTCAAGGCTGTGGCGCAGATGGTGACCGCCAACAACAACGAAGATGGCATTGCGGTGGCACTTGACCAGCTGCTGGGTTAGAATCGCCGATAGTGCATGGTTCGGGCGTCCGCTTGCGGGCGCCTTTTTGTTAGGGAGGGTGCCGTGTCCGCATTTCCGTTCGACGCCGTTATCTTTGACATGGACGGCGTCATTGTCGATACCGAGTATTACTACCTGGGCGAGACTGCCGCGTTTGCCAAGGAACTTGGGTTGAACCTGACCCAAGAGGAGCTGAACGGGCAGGTCGGTACCTCGCATCAGTTCTTTCTCCGCATGCTGGTCGATTGGTTTGAGCGTGCCGGTAGGGGGCATTTTACTGGCGAGGAAGCGTTGGCCCGTTGGGATGAGTGGGCGCATAAACGTCCGCGCGACTATCAGGCTTTGATTAACCCAGGCGCCGTGGATACGATTCGAGAGCTGCCGCGCCGCGGCGTTCGCGTGGCGCTTGCCAGTTCGTCTCCCATGGATAGCATCGAGGAAGTGCTCAATGCGTGTGGGCTGTCGGATGCCTTTGAGTATGTGGTGAGCGGCGAACAGTTTAAGGAGAGCAAGCCCGAGCCCGACATCTACCTGCATGCGCTGGACCTGCTGGGGCTGCCCGCGAATCGCTGCTGCTGCGTTGAGGATTCGGTGCCTGGCATCACTGCCGGCAAGCGAGCCGGCCTGACAGTCATTGCCAAGCGCGAGGAGCGCTTTGGCTTTAGCCAGGATGCCGCGGACAAGATTATCGACCGGCTGCCGGAGCTGCTCACGCTTTCTTAGGAGCGCGGTAGTTGCGCGTTTTTCGGGTCTGATGAGTAAATACCCGACATTTTGGCGCGGCAGCAATCATAATTAATGCTAATGCGGGCTCAAGGGCTTGTTGAATGCCCTTGAGCCCGCTTTTGACTTAATTGTGTTGGGAGAGGGTATATGCTACCGACTGAAGGGCTAACTGACGGTAAAGCAGCGATACCGCTGTACCAACAGGCTATTGATATCATTAAAAACGAAATCAACTCTGGTGCCTACAAGGCGGGCGCGCGGATACCCAACGAATTCGAATTGGCTGAGAGCTATAAAGTTGGCCGCGTTACCGTGCGACGCGCTATTGAGGAGCTCGTCCAGCAGGGCTATCTAACGAAGCGACAGGGGAAAGGCACGTTTGTCAATGCCCCCAAGCTTAAGCGCAAGCTTCGTCAGAAGGATGACGTCCAGAGTTTTTCGGACGTATGCCGCGTTAACGGAATGGAACCGGGGGCGCGTGTCATTTCGAGAAAGATACTGCCGGCGGATTCCACCGAAGCACAGTTCTTTGGTGTTCCCGTTGGATCTGACTTGATTTGCGTTGAGCGCGTGCGTACTGCCGATGGCGTCCCTGTCATGCTCGAGAACAACATATATGTTTACGAGGACAACGCCTATCTATCAACGGCACCTCTATCTAACCAATCCATTTTTGAGTTCGTGCACAACCGGACGGGCCGCACGCCCGCGTTTACTGACCCGTGCACGCTCGAGATCGTGTGCGCATCGCCCGAGGTCGCTCGGCTGTTGGCGGTTCCCATTGGCGAACCCTTGTTTTATATGGAAGCCTTCTTTTTTGATGAGCAAAGTCGGCCGTTTATCATCGGTCGTCAGCGGATCGTTGGGTCTCGCTACGTTTTTGACATCTAGGACATTGCGAATGGAGACGCCCGGTGGATCATCTCACCGGGCGTTTCCATACCGTTCACGGCACAAACGCAACCGTTCAACCGCGTTGCGGCAATCAGTTTGAAATTATCTTGATGACGAGAAAAGCTGCTGGTAATCTATAGAACGTCATAGAACGTTTGCCTTGTGCAAACGTTGAAGCGAGATGCGATGCAGTCTCGAGTTCTTTGGAGGTATCTATGTCAGATACGAAGGCGAAGAAGACAAACAGACGTTTTAAGTTCAAATTACCGCCCTTGAATATCAACTTCATCCGAACACCTCCCATATTCATCCGTACATGTA
>NZ_JADNOH010000095.1 GCF_015557435.1 Collinsella aerofaciens | reverse complement strand
GGTGATCTCCGCCTTGAGAGGGCGGCGTCCTAAACCGCTAGACGAACGGGCCATATGTAGCAAATGCAATGGCTGGGATGGAGGGAGTCGAACCCCCATTGACGGAACCAGAATCCGCTGTCCTGCCATTAGACGACATCCCAATGACTGCATCGCTGCGCTCGGCTGTGCCTTTGCGCAATAAAGAAATATACGGGAAGTCCCGCCGTGACGCAAGCCCCAATTTTGACTTTTTTGAAATTCGGTCAAATTGGCCTAAATTGGCCCAACCCGTGAAGGACCTGTGAAGCCCTCGATCGCGCACGAAGACGAAAGGCCGCAAGCGTCCCATATCTACCGTTGGCAGATTACCTCAACGAAGTTGCGGCATCTGAGGACACAATCAGGCTATCAATTCTAATGCGGATATCGAGGCGCCATGAACGAAGAGCTGGATTACCTATGGGAAACCCTAGGACTCGAGATAACGGCCGACCTATGGCCCGACCGGGGCAAAATCCACCCCACACTGCGCCCCGCCATCACCGTGATGCAGGCAAAATACCGCCGCGCCTCGTTTTTGATCATGCGAACGTCATGGCACGCAGGGCTCCCCGACCTCAAGCGCATCCAGGCAAGCTTGGTCGAACTATCCGGCATGCCGACCGTCATATCCGAGACGCACCTGGAGCAGCGCCAGCGCGAGCGACTGCAGCAGCAACGCATTCCCTTTATCTGTCCCGGCGTTCAGGCATATCTGCCCTTTATGGACGAGGAGTACTGGAGCGGTACGCCCAACAAACACGTAAAGGTCTACGACCCACACGAGTGGGCACAGCTGGAGGACTGACTAGGGCGGGCCCGTCGGCGGAAAATGCGTCCCACTCTGAGCACTCAAAACGGGTCGCACTTTCCGCAGCCGCTACAGCAGCGCCTCGGTCCAAGCCGCTTCCCTAAAGCCGGGAATCACAAAGTCGTCGCCCACCAGCAGCGGACGCCTGACCAGCATGCCGTCGGTCGCCAACAGCTCGTAGCACTCCTGATCCGTCATCCCCGCGTCCAGGCGCGCCTTCAGGCCCAGCTCTCGATATTTCATACCCGACGAATTAAAGAAGCGCCGCACCGGCAGCCCCGAACGAGCAATCCAGGTCGCAAGCTCATCGGCCGTAGGATTGTCCGTAACGATATCGCGGTCGATATACTCGACCCCATGTTCGTCCAACCACGCCTTGGCCTTTTTACAGGTCGAACACTTGGGATATTCAACAAACAGTACAGTCATAGGAATCCTCCGAATACAAATCGGCCAACACAGGCACACGCCATACGGGGCGCCTTCGCACGATGGGCCAATTGTAGCCCACGGGTCACGCGCTAAACGAACCGTACCCCGAATCCGCGCTTGATGAATGGCAGCAGCTCCATTGCCTCGGGCGTAATGTGGCCCGCGACGTTCATGCGCTCATCGCCGGTAAGATCGACCCGTGCAATCTCGAGCTCACCTTCGTAGCGTCCGTACCCGCTATTGCTCACAGCAATCGACCCCGCCTTTCGCGGCAAGCCGGCGCCGGAATCCGACGGCACGGCATCCGGCTTAAGCGTCGTCCTCGACTCCTGAGATCTAAAGATGTGAACACTCGAATCAGGACGATCGTGATGAATCTGCCCCCGCAAATAGGAATAGCCGGACTCCAACTCGCAATGCACGTCCACATATCCGGCGGAAACCTGAGCAAACTGTGTCCAGCCCGCATCGGAAAGATCGGGGTCACCCACCAGCACGATGTCGCAATCGGCGCCATGTGCAAGCTCAAGCATGTTAAGGGCAACCTTTGACGCGCGACCGCGCTGCGCCTCGACCGTCGGCAGTCCCTCGAATACCGGCCCGCGAACGTTAGCATCACCAGGTACAAAAGCCATGATTTCGAATCCAAGCGCCGCAAGACGAAGATTCACCCGAGCAATGTCCTCCAGAGCTAAACCGGTATAAGGCTTGGGGTAAAAATTGTGGCAGGCGGCAAAACGGGTCACATCGGCTCCGGCCTCACGCCACGATGCGATTTCGTCAGAACTCACCGTCGAAGCATTAACCACAATGCGAAACACCCTAGACAGCTCCGCGACCCGCTGGGCGCTAAAGCCATAGTCCAAACGAAGGTATTCCAGTCCCAAATCGCGCAGGTCCTCAATGCGCTCAAGCCCGAGCAAATCGCACGTGCGTGGTCCCACATCGGCAATGAGCGCAATGTCGCGGACAGAAAGCAGCGACAGCACCTGACGGACTTTATCGGCATACGCCGCTCCCCCGTCCTCGGGAATATGCAGCGAGGTAAATGCATAGCGCGCACCCGCCGCGGCACCACGCTCAATCGTCCGCTCAATATCCTGCACAGGACTGGAAAGATAAATCGAAATACCCGTTTTCACGCTTCAACGCTCCTTAAAAAAGGCCGGCGGAGCAGTTAGCCCCGCCGGCACAACGATAGCATCAACAAATCTGCCGCGCGCCGCGAGCCCTGAGCAACGCGGCTCGCGCTATCAAACTACTCGCCAAAGAACTCGTTGATCTTCTGCTCATCGACGCCAAAGAGCCATGTCAGGACAAAGCCGGCGGCATAGGCAAGCAGCACGGCGGCAACATAGCCGAGCTGCTGGCCAGGAACGACGATCAGCAGGCCAAACAGACCGGAAACGCCCTGAGAAACCGTGCCGATGTGAAGCAGCGCCGCGAGCGCGCCGCCAAATCCGGCACCCAGGCAGGCCGTCACAAACGGACGAACGAGCGGCAGCGTAACGGCATACATCAGAGGCTCACCCACGCCCAGGATGCCAACGGGGATGGACTCGGCGACATACTTCTTGAGCTTGGCGTTCTTGGTCTTAAAGTACAGTGCCAGACCGGCGCCAACCTGGCCGCCACCGGCCATCATAAGGATGGGCAACAGGTAGTTGATACCCTTGGTAGCGCCGTCGGGATCGTTGAGCATAGCGTGGATCGGCGTAAGCGCCTGATGCAGGCCGACGGACACCAGCGGCAAGAAGCCTGCCGACAGGATATAGCCGCCCAGGACGCCCAGCTTCTCGAAGATAAAGGTCAAAACGCTAAAGATGGCAGTCGTCAGCCATGCGCCAACCGGCTGGATGACGAGCATCAGAGCAAAGGCGCCGATGATGAGCACCAGCAGCGGGGACAAGAACGTGTCGAGTGCGTTGGGCATAACCTTGCGAATCTGACGCTCCATCCAGGCAAAAAATGCGCCAGCGATGAGAGCCGCGATCATGCCGCCCGCTGCGGGGTTGTACTGCGCATTGGTGAGCGGCAGCAGAATGGCAGTGGCAGGATCAGCCGCGCCAGGCGCAAGCAGGGGCATGGCGCTGTTGGCGATACACATCATGCCGGCGATGCCGCCCAGCGCAGCGGAGCCACCAAACTCGCGCGCCGCGTTATAGCCCACCAAGATGGGCAGATAGGCAAACAGGGCCCAGCCCATGGAACGAATGCCCTGGTACCACTACTCGCCTGCAAGCGCGCCTGCCGTCGAGACGTTAATGACGTTGCAGATACCGTTGATGAGGCCAGCCGCAATGATACCGGGAAGCAGAGCGACGAAGACATTGGAAATCTTCTTGAGGAAGGCCTGAACCGGCTTGGACTCGTACTTGGCCTTCTGCGCAGCCTTGTTTGTGGCCGCAGCGTCAACCACGCTCTCGTCGGCAACGCCTTTCGCAAGACCGGTGAGCTTGGAGAACTCCTCAAGCACCTTATTCACCTTGCCCGGTCCCAGCACGATCTGCATGGTATCGTCCTCGACCAGACCCATTACGCCATCGAGCGCTTTAATACCCTCTGTGTCGACGTTGCCCGCATCTTTGACGGTCACGCGCAGGCGTGTCATGCACGCCGCGTTTGCCAGCACGTTATCTTTACCGCCCAAAAGGTCCAGCAGCTTTTGAGCCAGCTCTTTGTTCGTCATAACTCCTCCTTGTATTGAATATCTCGTCCGGATGTCATATCAGCTCACGCCGTGCGCCTATTGGGCATCGGCATTGCTCTTCTCATGGCCGCTCACCGCAGCGCGAACATGGCCGCGCGCCCGTTCAAGAGCCGTCGCAGCCTGCTCGGCATCACAATCCAGCAGCACCGAGACGATAGCGGTTTTAACGTGGCCGCCGGCATCTGCAAGCGCCTGAACAGCGTGCTCGCGCGTGCAGCCGGTCGCCTCCATCACGATGTTCTGGCCGCGCACCACCAACTTCTCGTTCGTCTGCTGCACATCGACCATCAGGTTTTGGTATACCTTGCCGATCTTGACCATGGCACCGGTCGAAATCATATTGAGAATGAGCTTTTGAACCGTTCCCGCCTTGAGCCTCGTTGAGCCGGTAAGCACCTCGGGGCCGGGCACGGGCTCGATGGCAAGATCTGCACCCTCCCCAATCTTCGACCTTTGGTTGCAGGCGATTGCAATGGTCTTGCACCCGGCAGTCTTGGCATATGCAAGGCCGCCCACCACATAGGGAGTACGACCGCTTGCCGCCAGGCCAACGACAAGATCCTTGTCCGAGAGTCCACGCTCCCGCAGGTCGCTCGCGCCAAGCTCCTCGCTGTCTTCGGCACCTTCGACAGCCTTGATAAACGCCGTCTCGCCTCCAGCAATGAGCCCGACAATCAGATCGGGAGATACGCCAAACGTGGGCGGACACTCCGAAGCGTCGAGCACGCCCAGACGTCCGCTGGTGCCTGCGCCCATGTAAAAGACGCGCCCGCCGCGCTCGAGTGCCTCAGCAGCCCAGTCGATTGCTGTGGCAACCTGGGGTAACACTTTCGTGACCGACTGGACGGCACGAAGATCCTCATCGTTCATCGTCGTGACGATCTGCAGCGACGTCATCGTGTCGAGATCCATCGTTCGCTGGTTTCGCTGTTCGGTCGTGAACTTCGTTAAATCGAGCAATCCATTCACCTCATCTTTCCTGTTTCTCGATGTAGTTTTGCTTAATGACATGCGTCGCCCGTTCGTAATCGCTTGCAACGTAAGCGGCGTACAGAGCGTCGACAACCATGAGCTGGGCCATACGCGAAGCCATGGCACCGCTGCGGACCAGCGGCTCACTTGCGGCGACGCCGAGCACGGCATCGGCCATGGTGGCGAGCTTGGACGAGCCATCCACTTTGGTTACGGCCACAACGGGACAGTTATGGCGTTGAGCCTCCGCGGTGCAGTCCAGCACCTCTTGCGTCAAGCCCGAATAGCTAAAGGCGATTGCAATATCGCCCTCATGCATGTTCTTGGCGCACAAGAGTTGGTCGTGCCAGTCATCGTACAGATGGCACTCTTTGTCGACACGCATGAGCTTTTGCGCCAGATCGTGCGCAACCAAACGAGAGGCACCGATACCGAACAGATTGACCGCGCGCGCCCGCTTAAGATAGGCCGCGCATCGCTCAAGGACGGTGTAATCGAGCGTTCGCGCTGTCGCTTCGATCGTTCGTACGTTGCTTTTCATCACCTTCCCCACGATGCGCTCGACACTGTCGTCCATGGAGATGTCCTCGAGGGCAACGTCTTTCTTGTCACCCAAGAGCGCAAGCTCGGCAATCAGCTCACGCTGGAACTCCTTATAGCCCGCAAAGCCCAAGCGTTTGCAAAAACGCAAAATGCTCGAGGGTGAGGAGAACGTGGCATCGGCAAGACCGCGGACGGACAGCCCGACCACCTCGTGCGGATGAGCGCTCACATATGCGATGACATTGCGCTCCGCCGGGCTCGCGCTGAGCTCTCGCTCTCGAAGCCGCAAAAGCAATCCGTTTGCCATCTCAAACACCTCCGTTGAGAAGAATTAAAGACCAACGAACCATTCGTACCGTGTTAGAACTTCTTTTGCGGTACATTGTGCCGCATCGTGGCGCACAAAGGGCGAGCGCTCTACCGCTCGCCCCTCAAATCCGACCGCTCGGAAATACATGCGACACAAAATGATTCAACGAATCGGCCCTATCAGAAACGGGTTTGTTACCGGCTAGTGCCTCGCATGGGCGCCGATGGGACGCGTCACGTGGTGTACCCATGCGGCGACCAGCAATACCAGCAGCATCGCGGTGACATAGCCCGCAGCGTCGAAGCCCAAGTCGATTATGTCGAAATGCCTGCCGGGAACAAAGATCTTATGCACCTGGTCGCCAACGGAGCAGGCAGCGCAAAAGAGCAACACGGGCACGCAACGGGAGCATACACTCCACGGACGCCTAGAAAAGCAAACCGCGATCACCGAAGCGAACAATCCGACGAAGAAAAACTCTACGGTATGGGCGACGCGACGGACGTTTGTGCCTATCCACACGCGAATGGAAGCAAGTCGACCAGACCGGACATTCGAGGCAGCCGAATCGGTGCCCCTGGTCATTCCGTTCTCCGTCTGAGCTTCGCCCATGGCACCGGCAGCCTGAACGCCCGTAGCCTGACCCTCCACCACACGCGCGGTGGACTCGCTCAGCAGCGACGTCTGCACCGCGTTTTGCTCCGTCAGCACCCAGATGCCCGCCAGCGTTGCGGCGAACAGAGCGATCGCGATCCACCCGATTATTTTCTTCGTGTGCGCCAAAGGCCAACCTCCGTCTTTTTAAATATGAGCGAGTGTAGTCTAAATAGCAGTGTCGTCGTAGCAAAATTTGAATCGCAACAAGAAGCGACAGGGCTGCCATCTCCTAACCCGCCTCGCGCATCCAGCGATCGAACGTCCCCACGCACACACCCAAGCGCTTTGCTGCCTGGCTACGGGTGATATCGCCTGCCTCATAGCTATCGCGCACCAGTTCAAACTGCGGAGGGCATGGCTTGCGAGGCCGGCCAAACCGCACCCCTCGCGCCCGCGCTGCCGCAATTCCCTCCGCCCTTGAATATCAACTTCATCCGAACACCTCCCATATTCATCCGTACATGTA
>NZ_JADNOH010000094.1 GCF_015557435.1 Collinsella aerofaciens | reverse complement strand
GAATAGACCAGACTTGATTAAGGGTCGATGGACGCTCTGCTCCATCGACCCTTTCCTTGCCCGTGTCTCGACTGGATGAGACCTGCAGAATCGGGCGGCTCATTATTTTTCGCTAACTACGTCCGAAAAATAATGTGACAAATGACAAATGACAAATGACCACAGGGGGGGCGAGGTACTACGACCTCGCCCATGGGAATCCGATATCCGATACCGATACGTCGGGGTGGTTTGGAGGGGTTTTACCCCTCCATCTCGGCGGAGCCGAGCGGGCAAGGAAGAGGTGCCGCCACCGATGACGCGCAGCAATCTCGACCGCTGGGAGGATTGCGGAGAAGCCCCGCAGGGCACGTCCTTAGCGCAGCTAAGGTCTAACGTGCTAGACTTTAGGCGACTAAAATCTGACGCAAGGCGGTTCCGACATGGCACACATAGCGAAGTACAAGGCAACCTCGGTCGGTCACATGCTTGCCCACTACAGGCGCGACGAGTCCAGTCTGGGTCGCGACAACATCGACCCGAAGCGCGTGAAGAACGACATGGTCGTTGCCCACTACACCAACAAGGACGGGAAGCTCGTTGTGGGGCGCGTGGTGCCCCGTGAGGGCGAGCCGAACTGGGGCACGGTGGAGCGGCGCATAGAGCGCGTGAACGAGGCCCAGAAGGCCGCAGGGAAGCGCGCAACGCGCAAGGACGCGGTGGTTATGGCCGACGTGGTGGTGACGCTTCCCGATAACGTCCGCAAGGGCGATGAGGATAGGTTCTTCCGTCTCACGTACTGGTACCTGTCGAACAAGTTCGGCATCGACAACATGATGGGCGGATACGTCCACAAGGACGAGGTGCTGAAGGACGGCACGCCCGCCCGCGATCACATGCACGTGCCGTTCACACCTATTCTCGATGGGCGTTTCAACTACAAGAAAATGTGCCCGCGCTCGTTCTACCAGTCGATGCACAAGGAGCTTGGGGACTACCTCGAGAAGCGCATGGGCTACCGCCCTGCAATCGAGCTTGACGAGGAGACGCGGGCGCAGCGCGTTTACACGGACAAGTCCGTGGACATCGACAAGGTACGCGGGGCGGTCGATAGGGCGGTCGTGCAACCTGCCGAGGACGAAGCGGCGCGAATCGTCGCGGCGGCTAGGGAAGAAGCCGCCGCTTTGCTAAACGATGCCGAAGCGCGTAAGGCAGAGCTTGTTACCGAGATTGCCGACAAGGAGGGTGACCTTGCCGAGCTTGACAGCCAGCTCGAGGACGTGAAGCTCGATATCGAAGATGAGCAAGACCGATTGGAGTGTCTTCGGCAACGAGCGGACGGAGTTGCGCGAGACGTTGGAGAGCTTCGCTCCATCGCTGCCGAGGTTCGGGGCTGGGAAGCTGCGGGAAAAGCTGAGCGCGGCGCAATCCTCGATAGAATCGCTGCTCAGTGCGATGGACTCGCGAGCCGCATCAGAGCAGGAGTTGCGGGAATTAGGCTCAAAGTGGAAGAGCTTAGAAGCCGAATATCGCGCCCGCTCGAATATCTGATGCGCAGGGAGCAGCCAAGGCAACAGAGCCTTAATGACGTGCTGCGCGATGCGCAGCGGGCGGCGGATGCGTGGAACCGCGACCACGCTGCACCGCAGAGGACGTATCGCGGGCGGGCTAGATGATGTGTTATAGTAGTACCTGTAATACACGACAAGGAGGTGCGACATGGCTACCGCGGTCACATCAATGAGGATTCCAACCGAGTTGAACGAGCGCTACAGCCGTCTTGCGAAGGAGACTGGCAGGTCGAGGAGCTTCTACGTTAACGAAGCCCTGCAAGAAGCTATCGACCGTTTCGAGTACGAGTACGGGATTCTCAAGGATATCGAGGACTATCGTGCTGGCAGGCTTGAGACCTACAGCATCGACGAGGTAAGGGCGCACTGTGGCCTGGCGAATTGATTTCACGAGGAACGCCGACAAGGCGATGCGCAAGCTCGATAAGGGCGTTGCCGCGCGGGTGTTTGACGAGCTTGACGAGATAGCGAAGCTCGAAGACCCAAGAAGCAGGGGCAAGGCATTGACGGGAAACTTGGCAGGCGTGTGGCGATACA
>NZ_JADNOH010000093.1 GCF_015557435.1 Collinsella aerofaciens | reverse complement strand
GAACCGCTCTCGATGGACAGAACGGAGCCCAGAAGACCGCGGGTGTACTCGTGGATCGGGTTAGTGAGCAGCTCCTTGGTGGGCGCCTGCTCGATAACCTGACCGGCGTACATAACCGTGATGTTATGGGCGACCTCGGCGACCAGCGCCAAGTCATGCGAGACGAAGATCATGGCAAAGCCGAGTTTGGCCTGAAGGTCGTTGAGCAGCTTGATGACCTGCTTCTGGACGGTAACGTCCAGAGCGGTCGTGGGCTCGTCGCAGATGACCAGCTTGGGGTCGCGGGTAAGGGCCATAGCGATCAGAACACGCTGACGCTGGCCACCGGAAAGCTCATGCGGGTAGCTCTCGAGCGTACGCTTGGGGTCGAGGCCCACGAGCTCCAAGAGTTCCTCGGCGCTGCGGGTGCCGCCGCGCTTGGTGAGCTGCTTCATCTGGGCAGAGATGAGCATGGAGGGGTTGAGCGAGGACAGGGCGTCCTGATAGACCATAGCGATATCGGTACCGCGCAGGCCGAACCACTCCTTCTTGCTCATCTTGAGCAGGTCGCGGCCCTCCCAGAGGACCTCGCCGGAAAGGTGCTCGTCATCGTCGGTCAGGCCCATGATGGCCAGCGTGGTGATGGACTTACCGCAACCGGACTCGCCCACCAGGCCCATGGTCTGACCAGGACGGACGTCAAAGTTGACATGGTCGACGACGTTGATATCGCCGTGATGCTCAAACTGGATGCAGAAATCGCGGACCGAGAGAATCGGTTCGACAGACTCGTCGGGCACATGGCGATCGTCACGCTTGAGCTCGACATCGCGCAGGGCGCCAAGGCGAGCGGAGAGGGACTGGGCCTGCTCCTTGTAGGCGCGAACGGGGTCGGAGACCAGCAGGTCGGCCTCGCGACGCTTGGAGGAATCGGTCGGATCCAGGGCGGCGGAGGGAGCAGCGGCCATGGCGTCGGTAATGCCCTCGGAGAGGATGTTGAGCGCCAGGCAGGTGATCATGATGGCCAGGCCCGGGAACAGCGCCTGCCACCAACGGCCGGCGAGCACGCCGCCGCGGGCGTCGGCGAGGATGTTGCCCCAGGTAGCGGTGGGCTCCTGGATACCAGCGCCGATGAAGGTCAGCGAGGCCTCGAAGATGATGGCGTCGGCGACCAGGGTAACGGTGAAGACCATGATCGGGGCGATGCAGTTACGCAGAACATGCTTGATCAAAATCCACGGAGCCTTGGCGCCGGAAACGATGACCGCGCGGACATAGTCCTCGCCGTACTCGGACACGATGTTGGCGCGCACGATACGGGCAATCTGCGGAGTGTACATAAAGCCGATGGCGAAGATGATCGACGGCACGGAGTTGCCCAGGATGGAGACGAAGACGGCCGCGAGGGCGATGCCCGGGATGGACATGATGATGTCCAGGATACGCATGATCGTCTCGGAAACGGCCTTGCGCGAAACCGCCGCAAGGGCGCCCACGACCGAGCCGCAGACCAGAGCCATGGCAGTGGCGCCAAAGCCGATAATCAGCGAGTAACGACCACCGTAGAGCATGCGCGACAGAATGTCGCGACCCTTATCGTCGGTACCGAAGATAAATCCGTTGCCGGGAGCCTGGCGAGCCGTAAAGATCTCGACCGGGCTATAGGGGGCAAGAAGGGGCGCCAGAATCGCAGTCAGGGCGACCAGCACCAACACGACGGCGGCAATCTTAGAAGACAGCGTCATCTTCTTCCAGCCACCGAGCTTGAGCCCCTTGGAGGCAGCCTTCTCGAGCTGCTCGGTTTGCTTCTCTCGAATCTTTACCATAATCTACACCGTCCTGATGCGCGGGTTGATGAGCAGGTAGAGCATGTCAACCACGATGTTGATGATGATGAAGGCAAGAGCAACGACGATAACGACGCCCTGAACCAGGTTCGCCTCGTTGCCCTGAACGCCCTGCAGAATCGCGGTGCCCATGCCGGGGAGGTTGAAGATAACCTCGATGACGACGGCGCCGCCCATGAGGTAACCGATCTTAAGACCGAGGGTGGTGACCGGGGTGATCAGCGCATTGCGAAGAACGTTGATGCCGACGACGACCTTCTCGGGAACGCCGGCGCCGCGAGCCATACGGACATAATCCTTATCGAGCTCCTCGACCATGGCGGTACGCACGATACGAGTCATCTGGCCCGTCAGCGGAAATGCCAAGGCGATAGCGGGCATGATCATACGCCCCAGATAGCCAGCCGGATTCGTGGTGAAGTGAGGCAGAGCACCCGATGCCGGAAGCACCTTAAGGTAGGAAGAGAACAGTAAGATCAACAGAACGGCAAGCCAGAACGACGGGGTTGCCAAGCCGGCGATGGAAAAGACGCGGATCACTTGGTCCGGCCATTTGTCGCGATACAGTGCCGCGATGACGCCGAGTAAAAACGAAACGACCGCACCGATGGCAAGGCCGATGAAGGTCAGCTGCATCGTGACAGGCAGGGCCGTGGAGATGCGCTTGGCAACGGAGTTGCGAGCAGCACCATAGGTGCCCATGTCGCCATGGATCAAATCGCCCATATAGCGCACGTAGCGCACGGGCCAGGGGTCGTCCAGACCATACTTCTCATGGTACTCGGCAACCGCCTCGGGCGAGGCACCGTCACCCAACGCCGTGTAGGCGGGGTCGGTCTTGGAGAACGACATAAGGAAGAACACCAGGACGGTGACGCCCAATGCCATGATCGGCAGCGCCACAAGACGCCTTCCAATCAAACGTAGCAAGTTGTTCACGTTCTCTCCCCTTTCTTTTGTCGGTAGGACCAACTGGTATATGAGTACGGATACTCATTACAAGACCCGAGCGACATCGTTGCCGCCCGGGTCTTTGTTTCAACTATGAGGACGTTGCCTTACGACCGACGCCCTACATATGACTCAAGCGAGTCTTAGGCCTTGACGGTCGCGACGCCCCTGAAGGACATGCTCGTCGTGCCGATGCCCTTGAAGCCATCGAGGGCCTCGCCGTTGGGCGCGGTGGACGGATCGTCCCAGGAAGCGGAGACGGTCTTGACGTGGACAACGGGGTACAGAACGGCGTTGTCGGCAATGATGTCGAAGCACTCGTTCCACTTCTTCTGCTGCTCGTCACCCTCGGCGGCAAGAGCCTCGTCCATGAGACCGTGGAGCTTCTGCCACTCAGCGGACTCCTTCCACGGGCAACGGGTCTGCATCCAGACGTTGTCGCCGTACCACCAGTTGAGCAGCAGGTCGGGGTCGGCGCCGAAGCAGGAAGGATCGCCAGGGGCAAGGAGGATATCGTAGGCCTCGCCGCCGTCGATGGCAGCGTAGGTGGCCGGCGAGGTATCGGTCTGGATGGTCACATCGAAGCCGAGAGCGTCGAGGTCGTTCTTGACCTGGGCGGCCATGCCCTTAATCTGCTCGTTGTCGGTGGTGCGCAGGGTGATGGCACCCGGGGTGATGCCAGACTCCTCGATGAGCTTCTTAGCCTTCTTGGCGTCGGTCTTGTACACCGTGGAAGCCTCATGATAGTTGGTGAAGCTCTTGGGCAGGTAGCAGCTAGCAGCGGTGGCAAGGCCGGCGAAGGTGTTGCTGACCATCTTCTCGGTGTCGAGCGCATACATGACAGCCTGACGGACCTTGACGTTGTTCCAAGGCTCCTTGGCGACGTTGAACATGATGAAGCGGGTGCCGAAACCCTGAACGTTATCGATCTTGCAGCCGGCGCTCTCGAGCTGGTCGACGGCGTCAGCGGTAACGAGCTCCATAACGAGCGTGGAGCCCTCCTGCTGAGCGGTAACGCGAGCGGTGGGGTCGGTCAGGATGCTGTACTGGATCTTCTTATCCTCGGCAGCATACTCACCGTTGTACTCGGGGTTGGGAACCAGGGTGATCTCGGTATCGGAGATAGAGTCGTACATCCAGGGGCCGGAGCCGATCGGCTGCTTGGCGCGATCCTCCTCGGTCTGGGTGGCCGGGGTAACGCGGACGATGGCCAGACGATCCTTGAGCAGGGAGAAGTTGGGGACCTTGGTCTTGACCGTTACGGTGCTGGCGTCCTTGGCCTCGATGGACTCGAAGGGCTGGAAGAACGGAGCATAGGTAGCGGAAGCGGCGCAAGCGGTGTAGGAGGCAACGACATCGTCAGCGGTGACCTCGGTGCCATCGGAGAACTTGGCGCCCTTGCGGATGGTGACCTCGAAAGTGGTGTCGTCCACAGACTTGGGATCGTCGGTGGCGAGCTCGTTGAAGGTGCTGTAGTCGTGGTAATCGATGCCATAGAGGCCCTCGACGACGTGCCAGTTAGCACCCAGGCCCACAGCGGAGCCGGTGCTGGCGGGATCGAAGCTGGACGGAGCGTAAGCGGAACCAGCGGTGATCACGCCGCCGCCACGGTTGGCGGAATCGGTGGAACCGGAAGCGGAACCCTCGTCGCTGGAGCTGCCACCGCAGCCGGTGAGACCAAGCCCTGCGACAGCAGCGACGCTGCCGGTGAGGCCGAGGAACGAACGCCTGGACATACCCTTGTTGATGATGGCCATGTCTTCTCCTATCAATAGAGAATCTTACCCGGGAGCACCTAGACGTGCCCCCGCGCAACTTGCGGACGATATATACCTTACCTACCGACGAGCCCAACTGAGGTGCCGCGCTCGGCGACCGATACATACATACGCTTGAACGGTATTTACTACCGTTCACCGAATTCATTGACAAACGATTCGCCAGACAGTATGTATCGACGAGGTGAGATATCAGTCTTCGTCAACCCGCAGGATAGCAGGGTTGTTCACCATGGCTAGTCAAACGTTTTAGCGTTAATTAAACCCGAAATCGGCTGGTAATCGCCGTGAAATAAATGATTGAAAATCACGCAATCATGTATATCAGTTGTTTAGAGGCGTGTTTAGTTTTCGGATTGCTTTGCCGCCGCCTCGGCGCGCTCGGCATTCCATGCAACGAGCGCCTCGTGAACCGCTTTGGCGACATCGGCAGGAATGCCTCGAACTTCCGCGATCTCTTGCTCGCTCGCCGCGCGCAAACGCTTCATCGAGCCAAAATGGCGCATAAGGGCACGTTTTCTGGTGGGTCCCACGCCTGGAACGTCATCGAGTACCGAAACCGTCATGGCTTTATCGCGCAATTCGCGATGGAACGTGATGGCAAAACGGTGCGATTCATCGCGCACCTGTTTAATTAGATAGAGCGACGCGGACCCGGTCGGCAGCACGACGGGAGTCTCGTCCCAAGGCACGAAAACCTCCTCATCGGCCTTTGCCAAGCCACAAACTGGTATATCGAGCCCAAGAGCCTCAAGTTGCTTGATCGCAGCGGTCAATTGCGGCTTACCGCCATCGACAACGAGCAAATCGGGGCGCGAGCCAAAGCGCTCGTCGGCCATGCGCTCGGGAGCATAACGTCGTCCCAAAACCTCGGACATCGACACGAAGTCGTTTGCCTCGTCCAATTCGGCCTGGATTTTAAAACGACGATACTGGCTCTTGTCGGCGCGCCCGTTGGTAAACACCACCATCGAGGCGACCGTAAAGGTGCCATGCAGCGTCGAGATATCGAAGCACTCGATACGCAACGGCGGCGATGGCAGCGCCAACGCACTTTCGAGCTCCAGGAGCGCTTGATTGGTGCGGTCGTCAGCGTACCCCGTTCGCATCATGTAGCGCATGAGGGCATGGCGCGCATTTTTGGATGCCATATCGAGCAGACGGTGCTTTTCGCCACGCTGCGGCCTATGGAGATGACAGGAACGCTCACGCTTGCCCGCAAGCCACTCCCCCAGCGCCTCCGCATCCTCAAGCTCGACGGAAAGGTTGACCTCAGCTGGAATATCAGCCGTCTCGTCGTAATAGCGCTTAAGAAAGCCCGACTGGAGCTCTTCCTCGTCAACATCAAGACCCTTGTCGAGAATGAACTCGCAGGTGCGAACTGTTCGACCCTCGCGAACGACGAAGACGCAAGCGGCGGAGATGGTCTCCTCGCGATAGAAACCGATGACATCGATATCGACACTGGAGGGAAAAACGACTTGCTGACGATCGTCCAGACCCCTGATGACCTCCAAACGACGTTTGACGCGGGCGGCGCGCTCAAAATCGAGCGCCTCGGCGGCCTCCGTCATCTCGGATGTCAGCTCGTCGACGACGTCCTTGCGATGGCCCGACAAAAAACGTTCGACACGCTTGACGTTCTTGGCATAGTCTGCCGGGGAAACCGCGCCGACACACGCACCCGGGCCGCGCCCGACATGATAGTCGAAGCAGGGGCGCCCGTTTTGCGCGCAAATCATATTGACGATGTCTTCCTCGCCCTTGTGGGACTCGACGATACGGCGACAACGACGCCACTCCGCACAGGATGCGGAGCAGATGGGGATAACCTTGCGCAGCGTATCTATCGTCTCACGTGCCGCGCGGCTATCGGTATAAGGTCCAAAATAGCGCGTTCCCGGCTTATGACGCTCACGCGTGTATTTGATAGCGGGATACAGGTCGCCCTTTGTAATGGCGATAAAGGGGTAGCTCTTGTCATCCTTGAGGTCGACGTTAAAGTACGGATGGTACTGACCAATCAAATTGCGCTCGAGCACCAACGCCTCGTGCTCGGTCTCCACCACGATATAGTCGAAGCTCGCCACCAGCTGCATCATCAGTGGGATCTTCTGGCGCTCGTCCTGCAGCGTCACGTACTGACGCATACGGGCGCGCAGGTTTTTCGCCTTGCCCACGTAGATGACATCGCCCTTGGCGTCTTTCCAAAGGTAGCAGCCGGGCTGCGTGGGAACGCGCGAAACCTGCTCGGCAAGCGTTGGAATGTTGTCGTGACCGGCCACGCGCACCTACTTGCGACGAATCAGCGCCGAGACCTCGGGCATCTTAAGGACGACGGCAAGGCCAAAGGTAACAGCAAGCGAGACGACACCCGCAACGCAAACGTAGCCAAGAGTAATCAGAATCGAGCCGCCAAGTGCCCCGACAAAGTGCTCAAGCGCCCGCATGACGCCGGCGCCTGCGGCAGCACCCAGGCCACCGAGCAAAAGGCCAAAGAAACCGCCATGCAGGATAGATTTAACCTGAAGACCACGCAGGCGACGACGCAGCCACCACAGCGAGCAACCAACCAAGATCACGTAGTCAACGACATACGAAAGCGCGATTGCCGGCATACCGAAGCCCAGCACAACGCCAAACAGCAGAACCGAGCCGGCCTGGCCGATGGCGGAATACAGACAATAGCGGCTATAGGGCTTCATGTCGAGCAAGGCAGAGAAGCTCTTCTGCATCAGCACGACCACGCCGTAGAGCGGCAGGGAAAGTGCCAGGTAGATAAGGAACTCCGACACCAGCGCCACACCGGACTCATCGAACTTGCCAGCGCAGTAGATCATGTTGAGCGGACGCGCGAAGACAATCAGGTACAGCGCGAATGGAATCAGGAAGAACAGCATCTGGGCGACGCCACGCGAAATGCCCGTGCGGACGCTGTCGTAATCCTTCTCCTGTGCGTCGTGAGAGAGCTCGGTATAGAGCGCCGTCGAAAGCGAGGCGGCAATCAGCGCGTAGGGCAGCGTGTACCACAGGCGCGCATAGGCGATGACGGAAGGACCAGTCTCGGGCTGGACCACCAGCGCAGCAGCGTTGGTGATAGAAGTCGAGACAAACATGCACACCGTGGCGAGCAGCGTCGGGATACCGAGCGCAATCGTCTGGCGCAGTGCGGGGTCCTTAAAGTCGATATGGATATGGGGATGCACGCCGTGCTTGCCAAGCGCGGGGATCTGACATGCCATCTGAACAAAGACACCGAGGGTCGTACCGGCCGCAATCAAGATGATGCCGGCACGTTCGCCGAACTGTGCGGACACGGGCGCAAAGCCCATAAAGCTCGCAATGACG
This sequence comes from Collinsella aerofaciens, assembly GCF_015557435.1. Lineage (GTDB taxonomy): Bacteria > Actinomycetota > Coriobacteriia > Coriobacteriales > Coriobacteriaceae > Collinsella > Collinsella aerofaciens_Z. The sequence continues at coordinate 14,234 of NZ_JADNOH010000093.1, read as the reverse complement.
ATCACATTGTTGAGGACCGGGGCAAACGTCGACCAGAAGTAGTCGCGGTGTGCGTTGAGGACGCCCGAAAACACCGAGCCCAAACCATAAAACAGAATCTGGATGGCAAAGAAACGGAACATGAACGCAGCGGTATCCATGCTGCCGCCGTCACCCGAAAGGAACGATTGCGTCCAGATAAAGCCCGGGGCGAACACGGTCCCCAGCAACGAAATGCCACCCAGCACCAATAGCAGAATACCGAGCAGGTTGCCCACGTACTCGTTAGAGGCCTCGCGACCCTGCTCACGCCTCACGCCCATGTACACGGGCAAAAACGCCGTCACGAGCATGCCGCCCATCACGAGTTCGTAGAGCATATTGGGCAGGTTGTTGGCGACCTGATAGGAAGACGAGAGCAGCGACATGCCGATAGCGGCCGCCATTGCCCACGTGCGGATAAAACCGGTGACGCGAGACACGATGGTCAGGATGGTCATAAGCCCGGCGGAACGACCAACCGTGGAGTAGTCCGACGAGCCCATGTCGTCAGTGTCGTCTCGCGACGAAGAAGCTTCGGATGAGGGTGTCTGAGGCGCAGATTCTTTTGCAAAATGAGCTCCGCACTTCAATTCTTCCTGCGGCATCGCTCAGTCCTCTCTCGTAATTGGGGCGACCGTCGCCCCGCAAAATGCAATTAAATCATCAGGTGCAAGCTCAAGCTGATAACCACGCTTGCCTCCCGAAATAAAAATGGTATCCCAAAGGACACATGTCTCATCAATGAGCGTCCGGTAGCGTTTTTTCATACCGACCGGGCTGCAGCCTCCTCGAACATAGCCAGTCGCCGCTAGCAAGTCCTTCACATGCATCATGGCCAGGGATTTCTCCCCCGCCGCACGAGCGGCGGACTTTAGATCGAGCTCGTCGGCAACAGGGATGCAGCACACGACATAGTCGTTGGACGGTGTCACACAGACCAAAGTCTTAAATCCTTGACCGGGCTCCTCGCCAAGCTGCTCCGAAATCGCGACACCCAGGCCCACCGACTCATCACCATCGTCTTCGTACGTATGTAGAACATAGGAAATGCCGGCGCTTTCCAGCTCGCGCATCGCATTGGTTTTTGGCGTCTTTGCAGCCTTTGCCATGACATATCCTTTCCCTCGCATTCGGACGCAAGGATTAAGTATATGTCCAATTCGACTGCATACGTCACTTCGGCACAGCAAGCGCCATCGAATCACAAGGAGTCGATGGCGCCCATAAACTGAATCGCCTATTTATTGAACATCAAGTTGAGCCTGACGCTCCCGGTCGCGCCTGAGCAACGGCGCCAAAAACTTGCCCGTATAACTCTGCGGACAGTCCGCAACCTGCTCCGGTGTTCCCGAGACCACGACGGTTCCGCCGCCATTGCCGCCCTCGGGGCCCATATCGATCAGGCGGTCGGCAACCTTGATGACATCAAGGTTGTGCTCGATCACCAGCACCGTGTTGCCCGCATCGACCAGACGCTGCAACACGTCGAGCAGCTGGCGGACGTCCTCAAAATGGAGACCGGTCGTTGGCTCATCCAGAATGTAGAACGTCTTGCCCGTCTGGCGTCGATGAAGCTCCTTGGCGAGCTTCACGCGTTGCGCCTCGCCGCCCGAAAGCGTCGTCGCGGGCTGGCCAAGGCTCACGTAACCAAGGCCTACGTCATACAAGGTCTGAAGCTTGCGCTTGATCTGCGGGATATTCCCAAAGAAAGCCAGTGCCTCGGCCACGCTCATGTCAAGTACGTCCGAGATGGTCTTGCCACGGTAGGTGACCTCGAGTGTCTCGCGGTTGTAGCGTTTACCGCCGCAAACTTCGCAGGGAACGTAGATATCGGGAAGGAAGTGCATCTCGATCTTGATCTGTCCGTCGCCCTTGCACGCCTCACAGCGCCCGCCACTCACATTAAAGGAGAAACGACCCGGTGAGTAGCCGCGCGCCTTCGACTCCGGCGTACTCGCAAACAGCGCGCGAAGATCATCCCACAGGCCGATATAGGTAGCAGGGTTGGAACGCGGCGTGCGGCCAATCGGCGACTGGTCGATATCGATAACCTTATCGATACACTCGATACCCTCGATTTTCTTATATGGGCCCACAGGGCGCGTCGAACGGTGAATGGCATTCGTAAGGGCAGGCGCGATGGTGTCGGTAACCAGGGAGCTCTTGCCCGATCCCGACACGCCGGTAACAACCGTAAGCGTACCAAACTCGATCTTGGCGGTAACGTTTTTGAGGTTGTTGGCTCGAGCGCCCGTAATTTTAAGGCAGCCGCGACCGGGTTTGCGGCGCTCTTCGGGCACGCGAATCATCCGCTTGCCGGTCAGGTAGGCGCCCGTCATCGATTCGGGGCACGCCATGATATCGGCAGGCGTTCCTGCCGCAACCACGTGTCCGCCGTTCACGCCCGCACCGGGACCCATATCGATCACGTAGTCGGCAGCGCGAATCGTATCTTCGTCGTGCTCGACGACGATGACGGTATTGCCGATATCGCGCAGGCGCTCGAGCGTCTTGATCAGGCGTTCGTTGTCGCGCTGATGAAGACCGATCGAAGGCTCATCCAGAATATAGAGCACGCCCATGAGGCCCGCACCGATTTGCGTTGCCAAGCGAATGCGCTGCGCCTCGCCACCGGAAAGCGTCGCCGAGGCGCGATCGAGCGTCAGATAGTCAAGGCCGACGTCGACCAGAAAACGCAGACGCTCCAAGATTTCCTTGACGATGCGGCCGCCGATAAACTGCTGGCGCTCGGTGAGCTCCAAGCTCTCAAAAAACTCGAGCGACTCACGGCACGACAGGCAACAAACCTCATAAATCGACTTACCGCCCACGGTGACAGCAAGCATCTCGGGACGCAGACGGGCGCCATGGCAACTCGAGCACGGCTCCTCGCGAATATACTTCTCCAGGCGCGCCTTGGTGTTCTCGTTCGTCGTCTCGGTGTAGCGCTCATACAGGATGTTGCGCACGCCCGAGAATTTGGTATCCCACTGGCTGCGACGCCCGTCGAGCTTTTGATAGTCGACCGAAATCTTCGTGTCGCCCATGCCATCCAAAAACGCACGACGCACGCGGGGAGGCAAGTCCTCCCAGGGCGTATCGGCGCTCACCTTAAAATGCTTGCAGACCGCGGCAAAGATTTGCGGATAGTAGTTGGAATTGCCGAACAGGCTGCCAAAGACACCGTCGGCAATCGACTTTGAGGGGTCTTCGATCAGCGCCTCGGCATCGACTGTCTTCTTAAAGCCCAGGCCATCGCACTCGGGACATGCGCCATAGGGCGCGTTGAACGAGAAATCGCGCGGCTGCAAATCGTCGATGGAGTGCCCGTGCTCCGGGCACGCCAGCGCCAGCGAATACTCAAGCAGCTCGCCCTCGGTTCCCTCGGGAGCATCGCGGTCAGGCAGCATGCACACGTTTACATTGCCGTGCGCCAGCGCCGTCGCCTGCTCAACGGACTCTGCGATGCGGCCTAGGGAGTTCTCTCGAATTACGATACGGTCGACCACGACCTCGATATCGTGCTTGAACTTCTTGTCCAGATCGATCGGATCGTCGAGCGAGCGCACTTCACCGTCGACACGCACGCGGCTAAAGCCCTCGGCGCGAAGGTCCTCAAACAGTTTGGTGTACTCGCCTTTTCGCCCGCGCACCACCGGTGCCAGCACAAACGCGCGGCGGCCCTCCCCCGCCGCCAAGACCTTGTCGGCAACCTGGTCGGTCGTCTGACGCTCAATGACGCGGCCGCATTCGGGACAGTGCGGGGTGCCCACACGGGCGAACAGCAGGCGCAGATAGTCATAAATCTCGGTTACGGTGCCAACCGTCGAGCGAGGGTTTTTAGACGTCGTCTTTTGGTCGATCGACACCGCCGGCGAAAGGCCGTCGATTGAATCCAGGTCGGGTTTGTCCATCTGGCCCAAGAACTGGCGCGCATAGCTCGAAAGACTCTCGACGTATCGACGCTGGCCCTCGGCATAGATAGTGTCAAATGCCAGCGAGCTCTTGCCCGAGCCAGAAAGACCGGTAATGACCACGAGTTGGTCACGCGGAATGGAAACATCGATATCACGGAGGTTGTGCTCACGAGCGCCGCGAATAACGATAGAAGAATCAGACATGGAAGCTCCTTGCCTCCTATTGCATCGAATCATATTGTCGATGAGTTTAGCGCACTCGACGCGCACAGATGTTCGTAATACAAGATTCGCAGACCTTTTGCGTTGCGTATCGGGTGCTTTGTTTCTCGAAATGCCGTGGAAAGGTTACAGTAATCTAATACTGAACTTAATTTGCTGAACCAGAGGAACGTCCATGACCGAAGATATCCCCCTTGAAATCACTTCGAGCGACATGGCCAATCTGCCCATATTCATTGCCGTCCTTATCGTAGCCGCCGTCGTCGTGCGCGTATATTTTTCAATCAAGCGAAATGAAAAGCCGCCCATTGCCCGCGCCTTTTGGTGCGCGACGCTCCTCATTCCGCTCGGTGTGGTAGCTGCCTGGATTACGAATCAATTGCTTGTAAACGAAGACAGCTCCCTATGGATTCTTTCCTATTCGGCACTCGGTGCCGCTGCCGTCGTGCTTCTTGTCGAGCCCTTGATTTCGAGATTCATCGACCAATCCGATTTCGCAACGGGAACGATTGCTTGCACCTGTCGCGACGTTCTCGTCATCGCCGCGGTTTCGGTGCTCTCGTTCGTTTCGCTCGAAATCGCCTGCAACGACACGTTCTATCGCATTCCCGCCAATTCATTTGGTTTTTCCGTCGGACTGCTCGCGACGATCCTGCTCTCTCTTTATTTGCTAGGACAACGGCACGGAGGGGTCATGGCCCTTGTGCCCATCGTCTGCTGTATCCTTGGCATTGCCGAGCACTTCGTCGTGACATTTAAAGGCGAAGCCATCCTGCCGAGCGATATTTTGGCCCTGGGCACCGCAGCGGAGGTAAGCGAAGGATACGAGTTCACCTTTACTGCCGGTATCGTCACGTCACTTGCGCTGCTCGAAATCTCCTTTGGGCTTCTTTCGCTCATCCGCCCGCGAAAGCTCCGTACGCCCTCTCGCGTATCCCCTGTCATTGCCGGCAATCTCTGTGCCTTCCTGCTGGTGACCGCCGTGGGTCTCTCTGGCTTTTCCAGCATCGACTTGGAACAGGCGCTCGACTTTGGATTTGACCGCTGGCAGCCTATTACGACGTATGTGTCTCAGGGCTTTCTCACCTCGTTCACCGAAATGGTCAACGAGCTGCCCATCGAAAAGCCCGAGGGCTATACGTCCGATGAGGCTCAGGACATCGAGCGGGAGCTTGCCGCCGTCTATGACAGCACATATGGCTCGAGCGAGCAGCGCGCCGCCGCCGTTGCTCAATTCAATGAAATCAAGCCGACGATCGTCGCCGTCATGAACGAAAGTTTTAGCGACCTTTCGTGCTTTGAGCAGCTCCAGGCGGCCGGGTATACCGGCCCCGCATTCTATAACTCACTTCCCGACACGCTCGTGCGCGGCACTATGCTCGCCTCGGTCGCAGGTGGCGGAACAGCGAACTCCGAATTTGAGTTTTTGACCGGAGCTACGACCGCCTTTGTCGGAGTGGGCAAGATTCCCTATCAGCTATATCAGATGAATGATGTCAACAGCTTGGCAAAGGACCTTAAAGAACTTGGATACACCGCCACTGCCATGCACCCGCAAAACCCCGTTAACTACCATCGAGATAAAATCTATCAGCAGCTGGGCTTTGGAGATTTCCTATCTATCGCCGATTTCGAAGGTGCACCCTATTACCATGCCGGCGTATGCGACTACGCCACCTATGACAAGATACTCGACCTGCTGAGGACCGACGACGCCCCGCAGTTTATCTTCGATGTCACGATGCAAAACCATGGCGGATACGATGTCGGCACCGTTCCCGCCGAAGAGCTGACGAATTATTGGGTCGAGGGGGCCAGCGAGGGCACCAATACCGCACTCAACACCTACCTCACCTGCATCAACGCATCCGACCGAGACCTTGAGTACTTTATCAACGAGCTCCGCAATATCGGTCGACCGGTCGTGCTCGTCTTCTTTGGCGATCATCAGCCGAGCGCCGCAACGGCTCTCAACGATGAGCTGTACCCGCAGGAAGACACGGCAAGCCACGCTTTCCGCATTTATCAGTCGACCTATTTTGTCTGGGCGAACTATGAAATCGCCGGCAATACCGAGCTCAACGTCTACGACACCGTCGGTGCAAACGAGATTGCAGCCATAACCCTTAATAAGATCGGCGCTCCGCTCACCGATTACCAAAAGGCCTTGCTTGCAACAAGGTCCGATGTGCCGACCATCAATGTCGCCGGCTATCTCGGAGCCGACGGGCTGCGCTATGACTTGGAATCGAAAGACAGCCCCTATGTCTCGACGATCGACAAGCTGCAGCGCATTCAATACCTTGAGTTCGCCAGCAAGGTTCAGTAAGCTCGCCCGTGCGCTGGAGTGACATAACATTGCAACGCACGCTCCCGGACAGACACATCACGAATGACTCCCGCTCGCAAACGAGGGTACAATGACGCTCGTGTCACACCGCGGGGCTTCGTCCCCAACATATACAAAGGAGTCATACATGGGTTGCGAGCATGCACAGGCCGCCGGCGGACAAACCGCGCCACAGGAATTTGAAGAAAACACGTTGTCCGAAGTCAAGCGCGTCATCGCCGTGCTTTCCGGCAAGGGCGGCGTCGGCAAGTCATTCGTCACCGGCGCCATCGCCACCGAGCTCGCCCGTCACGGTCACAAGGTCGGCGTCCTCGATGCCGACATTACCGGCCCCTCTATCCCCAAGATGTTCGGCATGAGCGGACGACATGTCCACGCCCTCGGCAACCTTATGCTGCCCGAAATCTCCGAGCACGGCGTCAAGGTTATGAGCTCCAACCTGCTGCTCCAAAACGAAACCGACCCTGTCCTCTGGCGCGGTCCGGTTATCGCGGGTGCCATCAGGCAGTTCTGGAGCGAGACCTCCTGGGGTCCCATCGACTACCTGCTGGTCGACATGCCTCCGGGAACGGGCGACGTCGCCCTCACCGTCTTCCAGTCGCTGCCCGTCGATGGCATCGTCATCGTCACGAGCCCGCAGGATCTGGTCTCAATGATCGTCGCCAAGGCGGTCAATATGGCCGAGAAGATGAACGTCCCCATTCTGGGTATCGTCGAGAACATGAGCTATATCGAGTGCCCCGATTGCGGCAAGAAGATTGAAGTCTTTGGCAAGAGCAAGCTCCCCGAGGTTGCCGAGCGCTACAACCTCGAGATCCTGGGCCAACTTCCCATCAATCCGGCACTCGCCGAGGCCTGCGATAAGGGCGAAGTTGAGACCGCACTGCCCGACGGCATGCTGCCCCAGGCCGTCTCTGCCGTCGAGGCCATTGCCCCGCACGAGACCGACGAGGCCTAAGTGAACGCAAACGCCTTCTATGACGTCTTGGTAATCGGCGGCGGGGCCTCGGGTCTCGCCGCCGCCATTACGGCCGCACGCGCCGGCAAAAGCGTCTGCATCGTTGAGCGCGATGTTGCCTGCGGCCTTAAGATACTTGCGACCGGAAACGGCCGCTGCAACCTTTCCAACGAATCAATCGATTTCCAGCGGTATAACCACCCCGCATTCATCGAATCCGTCATGGGACCTCAGCCCGAAGAAGAGCTAGGGAACTTCTTCTCCTCGCTGGGCATCATGACGACCTCCGAGGAAGGCCGCCTGTATCCGCGTTCCCTTCGCGCCGAATCGGTGCGCGATGCGCTTCTCAACGCTTGCGATCGCTTGGGTATCGCCTTGATCTGCGGGGCAAACGTTGTCTCGGCATCCAAAGCTCCCGAGGGCTGGGCGCTTCAAATAGACCGTCCCGCGCGGACACTCAAGGCAAAAAAGCACGACGACCGAAAAACAGAGGTCCGCTCGCTTCGGAAGGCGCTTGCCGACGCACCTCGCAAGAACGAGACGCTGCAAACAAAGGCTGTGATTATCGCCACGGGCGGCAGTTTTGCCGACATCGCGAGGACGTTCGATCTCTCCCTCACGCCGCAGCACCCCGTCCTCTGCCCCGTGTCGGCATCGGTCGTTGGCGACCAGACGGCGCTCAAGACCTTGGATGGCCTGCGCGTCCGCGCCCGTCTGACGCTCACCCGCAATCATGAGGAGCTTTGGCACGAAGACGGCGAAGTGCTCTTCCGAACCTTTGGCATCTCGGGCGTTGCCGCCTTCAACCTCTCCCGCCGTGTCCAGCACGGCGACACGATTCTGCTCGACGTTTTCCCCGACCTCTCCAAAGGTGAGTTGCTCGATATGCTCAACCAGCGAGTTGAGCTGCTCGGCGGCTTTTCGTCCCACGATCTCCGCTGGCTCGACGGCATGCTTGCCCCGCAGCTCTCTCACGTCGTCTGCACCACATTCGAACAGTGCCACCCCGGGTCACACGATGTCATCCATCTGGTCTCGATCCTCAAGCACTTTAAGCTGCTCGTCGAGGGAACGGCGGAGGAGTGTTCGGCCCAGGTCATGCGCGGTGGCGTGCCCATCGAGAGCGTCTCAGCTCCCAGACTCTGCGTGAACAACGCGGTAGGCGCCCCACTTTTCATCTGTGGCGAGGCGCTCGATATCGATGCCGATTGTGGCGGCTTTAATCTTGCGTGGGCCTGGATCTCGGGCATTCGCGCTGCAAGCAGTCTATAGCCGCGCAGTCTATAATCAAAACGCATTCGGGCCGTCTGGGACACCGGGCGGCCTCTTTCTTGCATCTAAGGAGACCTCGATGATCGAAATCACCCAAGTCCACGCGTCCCTCGATGAGGCTGGCGACGAGGATGCCTGCCTTACCGTTGGCAGACGCGCCGCCAAGCGAGCCCTGCGATGCAAGGATTCCCAGATTAAAGCCATCGAGCTCCATCGCAAGTCTATCGACGCCCGTAAAAAGCGAGACGTCCATTTTATTTTGAGCTTTCGAGTCGAGCTGACAAACCCCCGACTCGAGCAGGAGGCTGTCAGCAGCGTTGCCGAGCGCGATCGCTCGCGCATCCGCATGGTCGATGGCGCGGCGCCCTCATTCCCCTCCCCTGTCCCCAACGCACCCAAGGAGTGTCCCGTCGTTGTCGGTGCCGGTTGCGCCGGCCTCTTTGCCGCCCTCACCCTCGCCGAAGCAGGTCTTAAGCCCTTGCTTATCGAGCGTGGTGACCCGGCGCTTCGACGCTCGCAGGCAATCGACCTCTTTCTTAAGGAGCGTATCCTCGACCCCGAGAGCAATATCCAGTTTGGCCTGGGCGGCGCAGGAACCTTCTCGGACGGAAAGCTCAATACGGGAACCAAGAATCCCGCCCATCGCCTGATTCTCGAGACCTTCGTCGAAGCGGGCGCGCCTCGCGATATCCTGTGGGACGCCAAGCCGCACATTGGCTCCGACATCCTTCCCGCCGTCGTCACCAACATTTCCCAGCGCATCGAACAGCTCGGCGGAACCGTTCGTTATCGCACAAAACTCATCGACATTCGCACCGATGCGTCCGGCGCCATCACAGGCATCGATGTTCAATCGCCCCAAAGCACCGCGAGCGAGACAATCGTCACAAAGCATCTCATTCTCGCCTGCGGCCATTCCGCTCGCGACGTATTCGAACTTCTCAAGACCCATAACGTGGCCCTCGCGCAAAAGACCTTTGCCATGGGCGTACGCATCGAGCATCCGCAGCGCGACATCGACCGTGCCCAATATGGCCCATCGGCGGGGCATCCGGCGCTTGGAGCAGCTCCTTACAAACTCGTGGCCCATCTCCCCAACGATCGCAGCGTGTTCTCGTTTTGCATGTGTCCTGGCGGGCAGGTTGTTGCCGCCTCCTCCGAGCAGAGCTATCTGTGCGTCAACGGAGCCAGCCTCAATGCCCGCGACGGGCGCAACGCCAATGCCGCCCTACTCGTTAACGTCACGCCCGACGACCTTCCCAGCGATGACCCGCTTGCGGGCATTGAACTCCAGCGCGCCTGCGAGCAGACCGCCTATCGCCTGGGCGGCTCCAACTGGAACGCACCGGCACAGCTCGTCGGAGATTTCCTTGCGGGACGTGCCAGCACGGCACCTGGAAAAGTGAAGCCCACCTATCCACTTGGCGTAACCTGGACGGCAATCGACGAAGCCCTCCCGCAGCATGTCGTCGAATCGCTTCGTTTGGGAATCCCCTTGTTCGGCAAAAAGCTGCGCGGCTACGACCGCCCCGATGCCGTCCTCACCGGCGTGGAGACGCGTTCGAGCTCGCCTGTCACCGTCACCCGCGACCGAGCGTGCCACGCCACGTCGACCCCGGGCCTCTACCCTTGCGGCGAGGGAGCTGGATATGCCGGCGGCATCATGAGCGCCGCCACCGATGGCATCCGTTGTGCCGAAGCCCTGATCGCAGACCTCTAACGCGCGCCCCAGCGTTCGAAAGACACGGGCCCCGAGCTCCACAAGGAGCTCGGGGCCCGTTCGTTACTTCTTGAATCGTGCACCCTGACGTTTTCTGCCCGATGCAAAGGTGGAACCCTTGCGAGCCTGCGAACGCAAACGCTCGATCGTTTCGTCCTCAGATGCACCCTCGAGCATCGCCCGAATCTGGACGACCGCATCACGCAGACGCGCCGCCTCCTCAAAGTCCATGGCGGCGGAAGCGTTACGCATGTCCTCCTCCATGGTCTCGACGATTCGCACGAGCTCGTCATGCGGCAGCCCTTCCAGCTGCTCGGCAAGCGTCTGCTCGGGCGCCACCGTCTCCGGTACGGCGCCCTCGCCGTTTTCATCGGGTGTATAGAACGCGCCGTGACCCAGTGAATCGCCCTTCGAACGCCCCTTGGAGCCCACGGTCTTTTCGGCCTCGGCGATAAAGCTCGAGATATCGTTAATGGCTTTGCGGACCGTCTTGGGCACAATGCCATGCTCTTCGTTATATGCCATCTGAATCTCACGACGGCGCTGCGTCTCCTCGATGGCCTCTTTCATCGAATCAGTCACAACGTCTGCGTACATGATGACTTCGCCGTCGGCATTACGGGCCGCACGGCCAATCGTCTGAATCAGCGAACGGCGGTTGCGCAAAAAGCCTTCCTTATCCGCATCGAGAATCGCTACCAGCGAAACCTCGGGAAGGTCCAAGCCCTCGCGGAGCAGGTTGATGCCAACAAGAACATCAATCTTTCCCTCGCGCAGCGTACGCAGGATCTCGACACGATCCATCGTCGCCGTATCGGAGTGCATGTAATTGACCTTAATGCCGGCATCAAGCAGATGGTCGGTCAGGTCCTCTGCCATGCGCTTGGTCAGCGTCGTCACCAGCACGCGCTCCTTGCGCGCCACCCGCTCGCGAATCTCGTCCTCAAGATCGTCAATCTGGCCGCGAACTGGACGCACGTCAATCTTGGGGTCGAGCAGACCGGTCGGACGAATAATCTGCTCAACGTCGTTTTGGCTAACACGCAGCTCGTAGTCGCCCGGCGTGGCCGAAACGTAGATGAACTGGGGAATCCTGGCCTCAAACTCATCGAAACGAAGCGGGCGGTTATCGAGCGCCGAGGGCAAACGAAAACCATGCTCAACCAGCGTCACTTTACGCGAACGGTCGCCTTCGTGCATACCGCGGATTTGCGGCACCGTCACATGGCACTCGTCGATGATGCAGAGCATGTCCTTGGGAAAGTAATCGATCAGGGTAAACGGCGGCTCGCCCGGCTTGCGCCCGTCCAGGTGACGAGAGTAGTTCTCGATGCCGTTGCAAAAGCCCATGGTCTCAAGCATCTCAAGATCGTAATCGGTGCGCTGCTGTAGGCGCTGGGCCTCGAGCAGCTTATCGGTTGCCTTGAGCTCGGCCACGCGCTTCTCGCACTCTTCGCTGATTGATTTCAGGGCCGCCTTGACCTTAGGCTTCTCAGTCACGTAGTGCGACGCCGGCCACACGGGAATGGCCTCGTACTCACGCAGCATCTCGCCGGTGACCTCGTCGATCTCGGCAATCAGCTCGACCTCGTCGCCAAAGAACTCAAACCGCAACGGATGCTCGGCATAGGGCGGGTACACGTCTACGACATCGCCGCGCACGCGGAAGGTGCCACGCGCCAAATCATAGTCATTGCGATCGTACTGGATATCGATAAGCGCATGAATAAAGTCGTCGCGCTCAAGCGGCACCTTCTTGTCGACGTTCGGTGCCAGACCAGCATAGTCCTCGGGAGAGCCAATGCCATAGATACACGAGACCGATGCGACGACGATTACGTCACGTCGAGAAAGCAGCGATGCCGTCGCCTGATGGCGCAACATCTCAACTTCCTCGTTAATCGAGGAATCCTTCTCGATATATGTATCGCTTTGCGGCACATACGCCTCGGGCTGATAGTAGTCGTAGTACGACACAAAATAGACCACGGCGTTGTTGGGAAAGAACTCCTTAAGCTCGCTCGCAAGCTGAGCGGCAAGTGTTTTATTGGGAGCCATAACCAGCGTCGGCTTCCCCAAGGCCTCAATAGTCTTGGCCATCGTGAAGGTCTTGCCCGAGCCAGTCACGCCCAACAGAACCTGATAGCGATCTCCATCTCTCACGCCCTGCACAAGCGACTCAATGGCTTTGGGCTGGGAACCCGCAGGCTCGTAAGGAGATACGACCTTAAATGGCACCTCAGAGCCCTCAACGCCAAAACGTTTAAGCTCTCCGCCAACACGCTCAACTTCAAATTCCGCCATGGATACTCCTAACTCATATATCTGCAGTATACGCAGGCGGCAGGCATAGTCCTATACGAACTGATCGGGATAGAGGGTCTTGTAGCGAACCCAGGCGTTATTGACGCGAATCAGATACGCCTGAGTCTCGGGGAAGGTGATTGCATTATGCAACGACGTGCTCTGTTGCGCCCACCCGTCGACATTGCCCATGCCGGCGTTATAGGCGGCAATGGCGCTATCGGTCGACCCGTTGAAATAGGTTAAAAGGTATGAGAGATACGCACAGCCAAACTCGATATTCGTAGCCGGATCGTTAAGGTTGTCAGCCGAATACTCGTCACCATCGACAAGGCCCTTGGCAATCATATCCTGGGCCGTCTCGGGCATCAGTTGCATCAATCCCTGAGCGCCCTGATTCGACTCGGCCTCGGGATCCCAATTCGATTCCGACTTGATGACAGCGCACACCAAATACGGATCCAGATTGTGCGAAATGCTCGATTGCTTTACATACGCCTCATAGTCAATCGGATACAACGGTTTAAAGAAAGCGGCAGGAGCATACGAGTAGATGAGCGAGATAAGACCGAAGACGAACACGACGGCAAGTGGTGCCATGCGATACCACGTAAAGAAACGTGTCTTAGACATCGGCCTCCTCCTTATCCGTTACGTCGCAAAAGCCATGATGCGCAAGCCACGCGTCCAGCTGTTCAAAGAGCGAGTTATCGCCTGCAGCATTATCGATTACCGTCGTAGCGAGGTTGCATAGCGAAGCCTCATCGGGCTGACATGCAGAGCGAGCATCGAAATCAGAGGGCTCCATACCACGATGAATGGCACGCTCACGACGAACTTCCAAGGGAGCGCTGATGACCAGTATTTCATCAGCCAGGCCAAATGCATCCTCAAAACCAGTCGGAGCAGAAACCTCGACAACCGCAAAGGGATAACGGGGAGACGAAACCGTGCAACAAACCGGATCGAGAATCCTCATCGAAAGTTGTTCGATAAGAACCGGATGAACAATGCCGTTGAGCCGCGCGACGGTGTCAGGCGAGACAAAAGCTCGAGCAGCGAGGATGTTGCGGCGAATGCCGCCCTCCCCGTCCAAAATGTCCCAGCCAAACTCCTCTGCAAGGGCACTGACGATCTCGGAACCTGGCACATACAGCGATTTGGCAAGCTCATCCAGATCGATAAGCATGGCACCGCGAGATTCGAGATAGCGGCAGGCAGTCGACTTACCCGAAGCAATATTGCCCAAGACAAAAACGGTAAACATCTAGCCCTCCCTAACGCCAATGGGAGTTATTATCGCGCAAATAAATAAGATGGGCTCAAAATACAGCCAAACAGTAAGAGAGCCCAGGCGAAGGCGGATACCGCCATTTCAATCCTCTTTAAACGCAAAAAAGGGGGAGGCCGCGAGGCCTCCCCCTTCTTCAAATCAACCAGACGGCTCGGTGCCGTCCACCGGTCAGCGGC
>NZ_JADNOH010000092.1 GCF_015557435.1 Collinsella aerofaciens | reverse complement strand
CGCAAGACGGAAAGCACATTAAGTGCTTTCCTTTGCGTGCGGAACTCGCGATAAAGTTCATATGTGCCGCCCGGCTCCCGCAGCGCACAGGGACTCCCATCCCAAATGCGCGGAGCAAAGCTCCGCACACCATCTTTTTCTTTCAACTAAAGAACGCCGGAAATTCGACGCTGGTAGGTTAACTATGCTGGTCGCTGTCGACGCCGAACCAGCTCAGAAGCTATATCGATACAGAGAGGTCCCCGGTCGGAGGGGCCGGATATAAGGTTTATCGCGAGTTCCGCACGCAAAGAAGGCCACTTAATGTGGCCTTCGTCTTGCGCAGGACTGTAGAGCAGGAAACCTTATATCCGGCCCCTCCGACCGGGGACCGAGCCCTACCAGTTACAGCGTCATGTTCGGATCGGCGTCGACATCGAACGACGAGATTTCTCCTCGGTCGAATTTGCGGCGGGCGACCTCCGCGATCATGGCGGCGTTGTCGGTGCATGCCGAGAGAGGCGGTACCGTCACACGGATGCCCTGGCGTCCGAGCTTTTTGATCATCATCTCGCGCAGATGCGGGTTGGCCGAAACGCCGCCGCCGATGCAGTACTCCTTGCATCCGGTGGCATGCAGCGCGTTCTTGGCCTTCTTGTACTGCACATCAAAGACCGCCGCCTCAAACGAAGCCGCCAGGTCGGGCAGATGAATCGTACGCCCAGCCTTGGTCTCCTGCTCAATGTATAGCGTCACGGCCGTCTTAAGACCAGACAGCGAGAAGCGGTAGTCTCCCCTGCTATTGAGTGCACGGGGAAAGTCAATCGCCTTGGGATTGCCCGTCTCGGCCAGCTTGGAGATGATGGGGCCACCGGGATAGCCCAGGCCCAACGCCTTGGCCACCTTATCGAAGGCCTCGCCCACGGCGTCGTCGAGCGTCTCGCCGAGCACCTCGTAGTCACCCCACGCCTTTACGTGGACAAGCATGGTGTGGCCACCCGAGACCAGCGTAAAGATAAACGGCGGCTTGAGGTCGGGCTGCGCCAGAAGGTTGGCGAACAGGTGGCCCTCCAGATGGTTGACGCACACGAGCGGCTTGCCGGCAGCATAGGCAAAGCCCTTGGCAAAGGCGACGCCCACCACGAGGGCACCCACCAGGCCCGGACCCTGCGTCACACCCACGGCGGCAAGCTCGCCGGGGGCAATCGCTCCGCCCTCAAGACCAAGCGATGCCGCGGCATCCTCGAGCGCCGCGTCCACGACGCTCACGATGACCTCCACATGCTTGCGCGAAGCAATCTCGGGCACCACGCCGCCAAAACGGGCGTGGAAATCGATCTGCGTCGATACCTGGTTGGCAAGCATGTTGCCGTCCGCGTCGATAATCGCCACGGCTGTCTCATCGCAGGAGCTCTCGATGGCAAGCACGAGGCGACGGCGCTCGATTTCGGCACGCTCCTCAACGGTGCGCTCGGGTGCGGGCAGCGGCCATACGCGCCGTTCAGCTGCCGTCGGCTCGGGCGAAGCATTGTCGACCGGAAGCACCAGAGGCAGCGGTGCCGTCATGACGATGGCATCCTTGCCCGCACCGTAATAGCCACGACGGCGACCCGCCTCGGTAAAGCCCAAGGCGGCATAGAGTGCAATCGCACCCTCGTTGTCGTCCTCGACCTCAAGCGAGGCCGTCGTGCAGCCAAGCATCTGAGCGTCATAGCTCACGTGCGACAGCAGCTTGCGGGCGATACCCTCGCGGCGGTGCGCCGGATCGACGGCAACGTCCATAATTTGCACGTCACCATCCACGACCATGCCGCCGGCAAGACCCAGCAGCTGACCATCATCATGTGCCACCCACCAGCTGCGCGGAGCGGCAACGTCCTCGCCCAGCTCAGACAAGAACATGCCCGGCGTCCATGTCTCATGTCCGGCACCTTCAAAGCAGACAGCCTCCAGTGCGCTTGCGCCCTCGGCATCTGCCGCGCCCATGGGACGGAACTGCAGATGACGTCCGGCAAGCTCGTCGGCAACGCCCGTAATTTCACTCTGCGCACTCTCGGCAAGACCGAGACGCTTACGCTCGTTTTCCTCCGCGTCCGAAAGACGCGTATAGATCGGTAGGACGCGGGCCGGGTCGCCATCACCTGCGGCATGCGCAAGGAGCAGGCCCCCGCCCGAAGGCCACCACAGGTCGCGCTCCACGCAGCGGGCAGTCTCATCCTCGCTCAGCAGCTTTCCGTATCGCACGAGACCGTCACCAGTCAGCTGGACCTGGTCCCAGTCCGCGGCCTGGCGCCACTCGTCGAGCGCCACGGCGGCCTTAGCCACGCGCTCGCGCTCAAACAGGCGCTCGGGGCCCTCATCGTTCAACACATACAGCGCCGGGTACACCTCGCCGCGCATGGCATCGGCAAGAATACCGAGTTTGCCGCGCACGCCAGCCTTCCACGCCGTCCAGGCACAAGCATCGAGCGTCGATACGCCCAGCAGCGGCACGTTGGCACCGCGCGCCAGGCCTTTTGCGGTGGAGATGCCAATGCGCACGCCCGTAAACGAGCCCGGACCGCGACCGACCACATAGCAGCCGACATCGCTGCGGTCCAAACCGGCCTGTGCCAGCACGCCATCAACGGTATTCACGAGCTCAACGTTAGCGTGGCGGCGGCACAGATGGTCGCCACTCGCCAGCTTCGCCTCGCCCGTCTGCACATCGGTCCAACTTGCCGCGCAGGCAAGCATGTCGGTCGAGGTATCGAGCGCCACCACCAGCGCGTTATCGTTAAGCAAGCTCATCTTGTACAGCCTTATCAATCAAATCGGAAAGCTCCGTTGCGCGCTCGCCGTGCGCCTCGAGCGTTATCGTTCGCACATCGCCATCGTTCTCATCACGTTTGAGCGTTACCGAAAGATACTCATCCGTCAGCTCGTCCTGGAACTGTTCGCCCCATTCCAGCAGACAAGCACCCTCATAGCCCAGCACATCGAAAATGCCTGTATCCTCGAGCTCGTAGGCATGCTCCAGGCGGTACAGGTCAAAGTGGAACAGCGGAATACGACCTTGGTCGTGAACGGCCATGAGCGCAAACGTAGGGCTTGTAACCATATGCCCGTCGCCCAGACCGCGTGAGACACCCTTGGTAAAGTGGGTTTTGCCCACTCCCAGGCCGCCGGTCAAAATCAAAACATCGCCATCTTCCAGGCACGGTGCGACCAGCTCGCCAAAATGCTCCGTATCGGCGGTGCAAGTCGTTTTGAAAGTACCTACCCCCAGGCGCTCCAGGGACATATGCGCTCCTTATTAGTTCGAGGCGCTCTCTGGCGCGGGATGTCGCTCCAGGTAGTCGCCCAGCATCTTAAAGTCTTCCTCCAGCAGCTCCTGCCATGCCGGGTTGCGCAACGCCGCCGCCGGATGGAACGTGGGCATCACCACAAAGTGCCCCATCTGATGGAACCTGCCGCGCAGTTTGGTAATGCCGATCTCGGTCTTGAGCACAAAGTGCGTCGCGGGATTGCCGAGCGTCACGATGATATCGGGCCAAATGCTCCGAATCTGCTCACGCAAAAACGGGGAGCAGGCCAGAACTTCCTCGGGACGAGGATTGCGATTTCCCGGCGGGCGACACTTAAGCACGTTGGCGATATAAACGTCTTCGCGCTTAAGGCCAGCCAGCGACAGGATGTCGTTGAGATCCTCGCCCGCTGCTCCCACAAAGGGTTCGCCCTGCAAATCCTCGTTGCGGCCCGGCGCCTCACCGATAAACATCACACGGGCATGGGGATTTCCCACGCCAAAAACGATGTTATGGCGCGATTGATAAAGCTGGCACAGGCGGCAATCGCCTAAAACCGCCTCGATCTCCTCGAGCGCGACCTCGCGCGGCGCCTGATGGCTATGGCCGGGGATGTGCATGACGCCCATGGTGGCTCCTACACGTAGACCTTGTCGAGACGCATGCCAAAGCCGCAGGCGACCTCGTAATTAATCGTGCCGCGCAGGCGCGCCATCTCGTCCATGGTAATCTCGGCATCGCCGTCGCGGCCGACAATAATCATCTCGTCACCGTACTCGGCCTCGGGAATCTCGTGCGCCGGGTTGGACTGAATGGCAACCATAAATTGGTCCATGCAGATATTGCCAACCTGACGCACGCGCTCGCCACGATATAGCACATCCATGCGGTTGGAAAGCGTACGCGAAAGACCGTCTGCGTATCCGATCGGCAACGTGCAAATCTGGACGCGCGTGCGAGGTACGCGATAGGTAAAACCGTAACCCACGCCCTCGCCCATCGCAGGATGCGCCACGCGTGTCACGCGCGCGTGAACGCTCATGACGGGATCGAGCTGCATCACACGACCGCTCAACTCACACGGCTGCAGGCCATATAGACCGATGCCGGCGCGAATCATATCAAAATGCATCGAGGAATCGAGCATTGAGGACGGCGTATTGGCGCAATGCACGATGCCGCACTCAAAGCCAGCGTCCTTTATCGCCTGAACGGCCTCGGTAAAACGCTGACACTGCAGTTTATAGTCCCAACCGGTCGGCTCATCGGCCGTTGCAAAGTGAGTAAAGACGCCATCGCATTGGATGCCGCGATGGAAACTAATACCGCGTACAAAGTCGAGCACCTGCGTATAGTGAACGCCAATGCGATTCATGCCCGTCTCGATAGCCAGATGGTACTTGCCCACCTTGCCGGCCGCAACAGCGCATTCGCCATAGGCCAGCGCAAAATCGGACGTATAGACCGAAGGCATGATGTCGAACTCGAGCAACGTGGGGATTGCCTCGATAGGCGGCTCGCTCAAGATCAGAACGGGCTTGGTAATTCCACCCTGGCGCAGCTCAACGCCCTCGTTGACCGTCGCCACAGCAAACATGTCTGCTCCGGCAGAGTACATGATTTTGGCGCACTCTACAGCACCATGGCCATAGGCATCGGCCTTGACCACACAGCACAGACGCTGACGCGGGTCGAGCAGGTTCTTGTAAGCCCTCGTGTTACGGCGAAGTGCCCCGCGGTCGATCTCAACCCAGGACCAGCGCGTCAAATCGGCCTTATTCATGATTAGTCATCCGACCCTTCGTCCATGATTCCCAGATCTTCGAGCGCATCCTTTGCCGCCAACTCCATGGCGGGGCCGATCAAGTCGATCAAATCGGTCGCGATAACGCTCTTCTCGCCGAACTCCGTCGCCGCGGCAAAACCCGCATAGCTGTGAAGCGCAACGGCATACGAATACAGCAGCTCCCAGCGATCCATCTCATCACGCATGGTTGCCAGCGTGCCGGCAAGAATACCCGCAAGGACATCGCCCGAACCGGCAGTCGCCAACGACGCCGGACCCGAGAGCGGCAACAGCACGCGCTCAACGCCACAGATAGCCGTCGTCGGCCCCTTGGCAATGACGACGAGGTTGTCAGAGCCGGCAGCCCAGACAACCTTCTGCGCGGCCGCGATTGCAGTCCCCAGATCGTTGACCTCGTCACCGGCAACAAGACGCGAAAGCTCGCGATAGTGCGGCGTCATGACGAGCGGCTGCTCACGACGATACATCTCGGGATTGCTATCGATACCGTCAATGGCAATCTTAGAGAGGCAGTTGAGCGCATCGGCGTCCAAGATGAGCGGTACATCAAGCTCAAGCAAGCCCGAGACCACCTGCATAGCGCCAGCAGACGTCGTCATACCGGGACCGCACAGCACGCAGCTGTACTTCTTTGCAATCTCGCACACCGTCATGCGCGCAGCAGCACCAAAGGAACCGCGGGAATCGGACGGGATAGCAAAGACGGGAATCGAAGGAAGCGCCATGCGAATAAGGTTAGCACAGGCATCTGGCGTTGCGACCGCCACATAACCGGCACCAGCACGGGCAGCAGACTTGGCTGCCATAATGGCGGCACCAGGGTACTGCGCAGAGCCGGCAACAATGAGCACAGAGCCACGGGAATACTTATCGATATTCGTTGGCAGCGGAGCGAAGTAATCGACCAAGTCGCCAGGCTCAACGATCTCGGCCGCATGGTCCACATCATCGATAACCTCGTCAAGACGATCGTAAAGATTACCGCAGACCAAATCACCAGCGTACTCAGGACCATCGGCACTATACAAACCAATCTTAGGGGCAATCATCGTTACCGTACGCTCGGCACGAATGCAATCGTCATCAACCGCGCCAGTCTCGGCATTCAGGCCCGAGGGGACATCGATAGACACGACGCAATCGGCGCATTCGTTGACCGTAGGGATCCAAATGGAGAACGGCGCACGCAGATTCCCGTGGAAACCGGTGCCAAAAATAGCGTCGACAACGACATCGGCCTTATCAATCAACACTTCGAGCTCGTCACGCGAGGGACCGACGCAAACGTGCACATCACGGCCGGCAGTACGACGAGCAACGTGGCGAGCCAGCGCGGCGGGAATCTCATCGGGCTCAACTGGGGAGACGATATCCACGTCCACACCCTTATGGCTCAGGATATCGGCAGCCACCCAACCATCGCCGCCATTATTGCCAAAACCGACCAGAACGAGGACTCGATCGGGATTAAGCTTTAAGATCTCGTTAGCGGCAAACTCACCCGCCAGCTCCATAAGCTCGGCCTTCGAAGTTCCTTCGCGTTCGATAATATCCTCGAGACGAACGACTTCCTCGGTACTTAAAACCGGTTTCATCTATGCTCCTAGCGTATCTTGCGAAGCATCGCCCAGGTGCTCCGACAAAGCTGAATTCTGCAGCTGCTCGAGCTCATCTAATACAGAGCGAGCCTCTTTAAATGTCTGCGCAACGCGTTTCTTGGTGCTCACCTTTTCATCTTTTGGCTTAGGCCGAGCATCTTCGGTAATCGCGATGGCATTTGCAACGGCCAAGTCTCCAGTAAGCGTAATGGAAAGAGCGACCTCAACAACACCCAGCTCTTGAGCAATCTCGAGTGCGCGACCGGAAAGTAATGCTTTCGGTTTTCCGAGCTTATCGCGCGTAACCGAAACATCCTTGCGGCCAACACCTTGGCTAAATCCCGTTCCGAGAGCCTTTAGCACCGCCTCGCGCGAAGCAAAGCGGCTGGCATAGCGAGCGGCAGGACGCGAAGAGGCGTCGCAGTACGCGCACTCTTCTTCGGTAAACACACGCCGAGCAAACGACGGCGTCTTTTCAAGAATTGATTTCATGCGGGAAATCTCGACGATGTCAACGCCGATACCAGCTTCAGCCATGTTCACCTCCATATTGCACAGACTCAGTTATTGTAGCCCGTTCACGGAAGATGCGACAAACGAGGGTCATAAAACACAGCGACTATGTGTGATAGAAGCTCATAAACGCAAAAAAGGGAGAGGCCGCGAGACCTCCCCCTTCTTCAAATCAACCAGACGGCTCGGTGCCGTCCACCGGTCAGCGGC
>NZ_JADNOH010000091.1 GCF_015557435.1 Collinsella aerofaciens | reverse complement strand
GCGCGAGGACGTTTTCAAACCCAAGCCCGGTCCCGGCCGGAAGGACCACAGACGCTACAGGTTCTTGACACCCATCGCGCGCATGGCGTTCAGGATGGCGATGATCGCCACGCCCACGTCGCCAAAGACGGCAAGCCACATATTGGCGATGCCCAGCGCCGCAAGCACCAGAATCAGCAGCTTAATACCCAGCGCAAAGATTATGTTCTGCCAAACAATCGACATGGTCTTGCGCGCCACGCGGATCGCGCGGGAAATGTTGGACGGCTTGTCGTCCATCAGCACCACGTCGGCGGCCTCGATCGCGGCGTCGGAGCCCATGGCGCCCATGGCAATGCCCACATCGGCGCGCGTAAGCACAGGAGCGTCGTTGATACCGTCGCCGACAAAGGCGAGCTTGCCCTTGCCACTTTCGGCCGCGAGTAGCGCCTCAACGCGCTCGACCTTGTCGCCCGGCAGGAGCTGCGCGTGGAACTCGTCGAGACCGAGTTGCTTGGCCACAGACGCTGCAACCTCCTCGCGGTCGCCCGTGAGCATGACGGTGCGGTTGATACCGGCGGCATGCAGGTCGCGAATCGTTTGCTCCGCATCGGCCTTAACGGTGTCTGCAATCACGATGTGGCCGGCGTACACGCCGTCAACGAGCACGTGGAGGATCGTGCCGACAACCTCACAGTCCGGTGCTTCAACGCCGGCCGCGGCGAGCATCTTGGCGTTGCCAACGACGACGTGCTTGCCGTCGATGGTTGCCGTCACGCCGTGGCCCGCGTCGTTGGCGGAGTCGCTCACGCGCTTGGGGTCGACCTCGCCCTGGTAGGCGTCGCGCACGGACTGCGCGATGGGGTGATCGAAGAACGACTCAGCAAGGGCTGCGACTTCGAGCAGCGACTGCTCGGTATAGCCAGCCTCGGGATGCACCGCGACGACTGAGAACGTGCCGTTGGTGAGGGTGCCCGTTTTGTCGAAGACGATGGTGTCCACGTCGGCGAGCGTCTCGAGGTAGTTGGAGCCCTTGATGAGAACGCCCAGCTTGGACGCGCCGCCGATGCCGCCAAAGAAACTCAACGGTACGCTGATCACGAGGGCGCACGGGCAGCTGACGACCAGGAAGGTCAGGCCGCGCAGGATCCAATCGGACCAAGCGCCAGTCACCAGGCCGCCGCCAAGCGCGAGCACCGCGGCAGCGCCAGTGACGGCGGGGGTGTAGACGCGGGCAAAGCGCGTGATGAAGTTCTCGGTGCGCGCCTTCTTTTCGCTGGCATTCTCCACGAGCTCCAGAACACGCGCGACGGTTGACTCGCCAAAGGGCTTGGTGGTGCGCACGTGGATGAGGCCCGTCATGTTGATGCAGCCGCTGATGATATCGTCGCCGGTCTTGGCGGGGCGGGGGACTGACTCGCCCGTGAGCGCGGCGGTGTCGAGCTGGGTTTCGCCCTCGACGACGACGCCGTCGATAGGCACGCGCTCGCCGGGCTTGACCACGATCACGGTGCCGACGGCGATGTCATCGGGAAAGACCTGTTCGAGTGTGCCGTCGGCTTGCTCGACGTTAGCGTAGTCGGGCGCGATGTCCATCATGGCACTGATCGACTTGCGGCTCTTGCCCACGGCGTATGCCTGGAACAACTCGCCGACCTGGTAGAACAGCATGACGGCGGCGCCTTCGGCCATGTGCGGGTCGGTGTCGGGGAAGAGCACCATGGCAAACGCGCCGATGGTCGCGACGGCCATAAGGAAGCTCTCGTCGAAGGCCTTGCCGCGGCGGATGTTATTGAATGCCTTTTGCAGTACGTCGTAGCCGGCAATCAAAAACGGCACGAGGAACAGCGCGAAGCTGGCGTAGATGTTGCCGGGCTCCCCAAATGCGATAGTGAGGGCGCCGAGCTCGTCGAGGGCATAAACAACGGCAAAAATGCCCAGTGCTACCAGGATGCGGTTGCGCTTGTGCTCAAGGGACTCTTTCTTCTTGCGCTTCTTCTTTTTCTTTTTGGGGTCGGCGGCTGCCATGATTCAAACCTCCCATTTGAGTGTATGAACACTTGCTCATATAATTTCGCGAGCAAAGGCCGCGGCAAGCGCGGCCTTACAGGTCAACGTGTGCGCGGGTTAGAGAATGATCTCGCAGTCCGGCTCGGCGTCGGCGGTGAACTCAACGACGCGGTCCAGGACCTCGTCGAACTTGGCGTCGTCGGCCTCGAGCGTCAGCTTCTGGGTCATAAAGTTGACCGAAACGGACTTGACGCCATCGAGCTTAGCCAGCTCGTCCTGAAGTTCACGCGCGCAGTTGGCGCAATCGATCTCGTCGAGCTTAAACTGCTTTTTCATGGTGGGTTCCTTTCCCTGTGTTGGCGGTCTGGGTGCCGGCCGCGCTGATACCGTGGTTGATTGCTATTCGCAGATATGGCTCATGCCCTGGTTGAGCATGGTATAGACATGATCGTCAGCGAGCGAGTAGAGAATGTTGCGGCCGTCGCGGCGGAACTTGACCAGGTGCGACTGCTTAAGCGTGCGCAGCTGGTGCGACACCGCAGACTGCGAGGTCGCGGTCGCTTCGGCGATGTCAGCCACGCAGAGCTCGCGGCCCATGAGGGCATAGAGAATCTTGATGCGCGTGGTGTCGCTGAAGACCTTGAACAGGTCGGCAAGGTCGTAGAGAAGTTCCTCGTCGGGAAGGTCCTCGGGCGAGCAGGTGGTGGGGACGATCGGCTCGGTGGCCTCGATGCCAGTCTTTGTTTCATCAGCGTGGCTGCTCATTGCAATATCCTTTCATATGAACATGCGCTCATATAACTTACTTCCGATTATATGAGCGCATGTTCATATGTCAATGACGTACAGGTAATTCGTCGCATAAAATGATGGGGAATAGTGGACGAGATTCCGGACTGAGCGGTTTTGATAGCCGATGCCGGGGTGGGTGCCCCCGCGCCGTGCAAAAATTGGAGTATTCTGCAACTATAGGGGGTCCGTTAATCTATTCCAGGCCAAATAAAGCCGCTCAAGAGTTATCCAAGGGCGGTAAACAGACAAGGTCTTCCTCAAATGTTGCCTAACGTTCCCGTTCGATAGCGTTTTTGTTTTTCATTTGGATTAACTTGTGGGTGCTGGAGGGCCGACCCTGCTGAATACTCGCAATTTTGCACATCGCTAGGGTACCCACCTTGTTAGCCGGTCTAGCTTCCGGCCCCGAAGATTCTGCCCTCGGGCGCGAGGCTGCTTATTTGGGCAAATGATGGGCTGTCGGATTCGACAGTCTGCATGTCATCGATTGCCGGAACTTCATTTATTGTCGGGTCATCCAGCGTGATGCCTTCGAGTGTTGCTTTTTCGAGGTCGATTCGTTGACGATCTTCGGAATCCTGGCGAAGCTGCTTCTGAATTCTCTTTTTCTCTTCTATAAACCTTCTGAGCACAAACTGTCTCAGGTCCTCTTGCATGATTTGAAAGTCTTTTGGCAGACGCGAGGGGCGTATGCCCTCTTTCCGTTGGATCGCCTCCATGACCCTAACGAAAGCGCTGGCATGCATAAAGGAATAACGACTGACGGTGATGATTCCGTATCCCATGGACGCAAGCGCATTCTTGCGCTCCTCATCGATGGCGCGGTCTTCTTCCGCGTCATGATAAAACCCGTTGTATTCAATGTCTGTGCGAGATTTCTTTAGATACGCATCCATAAAGAACTTTTTGCGTCTCGTGAGATTCTTTGCGGCAGCGGTGACCTGCACCTCGCAATCGGTCTCAATTCCCTTAATACCAAGCCCTCCTTCGCTTTTAGGCAGCGTTAGCATCATGACAAAGGCCGTTTCCATAGGAGACCGGCATCCGTCGCGCACACATTGAATCGCCTTTCGGGCAAGGGCCAGACCGTCGCATCTGGTAATGGAATTAAAGAACTGTTTTAACCTTTCGGTCGAGGTGAGCGCGAAACGCTCGTTATACGAGGTGGAAGAGCCGGTTCCAAGGGAGTAAGCGCCGCACAATTCAAAGTAGTACTCCACCAGTTCGCGAAAAGGGAGATAGGTGGCGGCCTGAAGTGCGCAAAGCTCAACGCCAACAATGAAGATGCCATCTTTGAGCTCTATAAAGCGTGAGCTCGAGAATCGTTTTGACGAAACGTGGCATTGACAGTTCATTGCATAGCGCGCATTCCTGCGATCAAACACCATTACCTCGAGGCAATCATTTGCGTCAAGGGAAACATCATGTTTGGTGAGCCATTCTGCGGCTGCGTCAAGGAGCGTTCCGGTGGGACATGATCCGTAAATCGCGGCAGGGTTACAGGACTCGATGCCTTTCGCAGACACCGAATGCGCGGCCTGGTAGACCGCTTTTGCAGTGGTATGTGACAATACGATACTCATGATATATATCGTGTCAGCTAATGCCGTGTTGACGGCGCTGAGTGGAAAAGCCGTTTTAGAGGTCTAACCAAATGCTGTCCAAAAGCTTGACGCAATTATGAGTTGGTATGCCCTAAATAAAAGTTTTCGCAGCTTAGCTATAGCATATAAATACTCAATTGCTGCACATTTGATATCGATGTATCACCATCCGACAACGAATTGCGTGTTGGGAATTGGTCGAAATCGTTCAAAATGAGGGTTCAGAATTTGTGATGGCAGATCTATCTGTGGAACGTAGGGCGGCCCCGCTGCGGGGTTTCCCGCTGCGAGGCCGCTCGTGAGCAAGTAGTGTTTGTCGCAGGCGTTGCTATTTCGCGAATAGGTTCTTGAGGTTGAACTCGGCCTGTACCGTGCGGAGCATGAGGTCGGTGTCGTCCAGACCCAGATGCTGCTCGTTGGCGTCGGGCGCGAGGGTGCCGCGACGGCGTGCCCAGTTCTCGAGCGCGGCGGGGGCGGACTCGCGGGGGAGCGAGCGCACGTCGGCGTCCAGGCTGCGGCAGATCTGGCGCGAGTCGATGACGATGATCTTGCCGGCGCGGCGTGCCTCGGCGTAGCCGTCCAGGTGGATCTTGAACCAGCTGTCCTCAAAGGCGGCGTTGTGTGCCATGTACGGGTACTTCTTCATAAGCTTGAGCAGCTGCTTTTGCAGCTCTTTGTTCTCGCGGAACGGCTTTTTGCCGTCGATGTCGTCCCAGGTGATGTGGTGGATATTCGACAACGGCACATCCTCGCCGCGGTAGATGTCGGGCAGGCCGCAGTAGTGTGCCTCGGCGTCATGCGGGACGGCGTCGCTGGTGAGCTCCATGATCTCCCAGCCCACGTTGATGATATAGCCGCGCTCGGGTGCACGTCCGGTGGTCTCGATGTCGATACCGAGCACGGTGCCCTGGATGGGCTTGCGGGCGTAGGCCACGCCGAGCGCGTCGCGGTCGCCGCGGATTTCGCGCATAACGGACGCGGCGGTGCGCTTTTGCATCTTGCCGATGGCGGCGCAGGTGTCGGCATCGGACAGGCCGCGCGAGAGCGTCGCGGGCGTCACGTTGCGCAGACGCGCCTCGCCAATCTGGTCGCACAGGTCGCGGTTGCGGTCGGCCAGGTCGCGCACGGTGGCAAAGTCGAAGCCGGGGTCGCCCTCGGCGGTAAAGTACTCGGTCTCGAGCACCTTGAGGGCCTCCTCGCCCTTCTGGCGCTCGGACTCCATGGCGCCGTGGTCGCCGTAGATAAACATGGGGATAAACGGCTGGCGCTCGTATTCGAGTGCTTGCGATACGTTCATATGCTACTCCTTGGACGGGCCGCGTTGTGCGGCTCGAGGTTACTGAGTTATGGCGAGATGATAGTTTACCATAGGCAACTATTGGCACCGCGCCCGGGACAACTACAATACCCTAGTTGACCGCTAGGACTTTTACAATGCTGCCGAAAGACACGAAAGGTTCCATCCGTCATGGATTTACTGATTGATATTCTGCTCGACGCCGGCAAGGACACGCTGTCGCTGGTGCCGTTTTTGTTGGTGACGTATCTTGCTCTCGAGACACTTGAGCACGTTGCGGGCGACCGCGTCAACGGCGCTATCAAGCGCGCCGGCGCTGCGGGTCCCGTGGTTGGCTCGCTGCTGGGCATGGTGCCGCAGTGCGGATTTTCGGCCATGGCAGCAACGCTGTACGCCGGCCGTGTCGTGACCTTGGGCACGTTGGTGGCGGTGTTCCTTTCGACCTCCGATGAGATGCTGCCGCTGTTGCTTGCCGAGCAGGTTCCCGTGCAGACTATGGCGATGCTTTTGGCTTCGAAAGCGCTGATCGCACTGGTCACGGGTTTTATCGTGGACGCTGCCATTCGCGGCCTGCGCCGTAACGCCCGCGCGCACGCGGCGATTCGCCGTACCGTGCTGGGAACCGCGGCCAACCCGGCCCACGTGAACTGCGCGCACGACGACCACAGCGGCGGTGACATCATCGACGAGGTGGCCGAGGCGGGCGTGAGCGCCGACCACATCCACGAGTTGTGCGAGCGCGACCATTGCGGTTGCGATGAAGACGAGGACGAGCACGAACACGGACATGGCCACGATCACGGTCATGAGGGCGAACATGAACACCATGATGGTCACGGTCACTCCCACTCCCACGAAGGGACGCCTGTCCTGTCGATCATCCGCAGCGCGATCTCGCACACCGTGCAGGTCTCGGTATTCATTTTTCTGGTGACGCTGATTCTGGTCGCCGTGCTCGAGACGTTCGGCGAGTCCGCGATCGAGCAGTTCCTGCGCGGCAACGAGATACTCGCTGTCCTGGGTTCGGCGCTTGTCGGGCTGATTCCCAATTGCTCGGCGAGCGTGGTCATTACACAGCTGTATCTGGAAGGCGCGCTGCAACTGGCGCCGATGCTCGCCGGCACGCTCATTTCCGCCGGCGTGGGTTATCTGGTGCTGTTCCGCACCAACCGCAGCGCCCGCGAAAATGCCGTGTTCCTGATCATGATGTACGTCATCGGCGCTGGCTGGGGCCTCATCCTCTCCGCCGTTGGCCTCTAAGTAGGCCTAAAAAATGGGCTTCAAATAGCCATGCTCAGCGCCTGCGCAATGCGGCGACGCATGGCATTTTGAAGCCCGTTTTTTGTTGAGCCATGGATTCCGAGCGCTCACACCGCTCAAAACAAAAAGGTAGATTTTAGGCATGTCTCAAAAATCTACCTTGGTTAGTGCAGCAACTCGGTGAGGTTGCGTTTAAAGCGGGCGCGGTCTTCGCTGGTAAATGCTGCCGGACCGCGAGTGCGTCCGCCGGCGCGGCGTACCTTCTTTTCCTCGTGGCGAATAAACAGCTGCATGTCGATAGTCGCCTTGTCGTACACGCGCCCGCGCACACCGATGGCGGCGGCATCGCGCCCGAGCACCATGCTCGCCAAGCCAATGTCCTGCGTCACGACCACGTCGCCCGCCTGCAGGCGTTCGACAATGGCAAAGTCGGCGCTGTCGGCGCCCACGCTCACGTCGAGCGTCGTGACCCAAAAGCCGCGTCGCGCGTGCTCGGCATCGCGCGGGTCGTCGCGGCGAATGTGCCGTTCCAGGTTTTGCGTGCTGTTGCCGGCGATAACAACGGCGACGCCCGCCCGCCGCGCGCAGTCAATCGACTCGCGCGTGACCGGGCAGGCGTCGGCATCAATAAAGAGCGTCTTTGGCATCTAGCGCACCAGTTTGCCAAACTGAATGGCGCGAACAATGAGCGTCACGCCAAACACCAGCAGTGCGGCGCCGCTAAAGATGACGAGCATCTTGGCCGACCACAGCGGATAGATAAACACGAACATGCCGGCGATGATGGAGAGTGCGCCGCTCAGGATGGCGAGGGCACGGTTGGACGAAAGCTCGGACTCCAGAATGGACATGACACCTTCGACGATCCAGCCAAAGCCGGCCACGATAACCACCATCGTGGTGAGCGTCGCGGTCGAGAAGGCCTGGTTGCGCAGGATTATGACGCCGCCCAAGATAATGAGTAGGTTGGAGATGATGCTCGTCACGCGCCAGCCGGTGGGCAGCAGTGGCTCAAAAATGGCAGTGAACAGCCTGATGGCAGCGGTGATTACAAAGTAAAAACCCAGGACGGTCGTCAAAAAGACGAGGGACTTGGCGGGTGCAAAAAGCAGCGCGATGCCAGCAATGAGCGCCACGACGCCCGTGATGGCGTAGATCCAGCGCACGGCCTTGACGGCTTTGCCCGCCATACTTTTCTCGTCAAATCCAAACTGGCTCGATTTTTGGTCATCGTTCCTAAAGATACCCATAACGTCTCCTTTCCGTGCGGCGTAAGCCTTGATCGTTACAACCAGTATCGCTTAAAGGCGCTGGCGTATGGGTCGGGGAGGGCGAAACGTAACCCAAAGGCCCCGAATTGTTTCCGTTGTTCCCCACGTCGCGGTTTTCTATTCAACAGGTGTAGAACATTGCAGCCCTGTTCGTTATTGCCTACGTTTTAGGTTAGATTTTCCTAAGGACAATTGGCTTGTATTGGGGGTCCCTATGAACGAAGCAGTTCCCGAGGCACCGTCGAGTGTCGAATCGATGGCAAAGCAAGGTTGCGAAAAGCTCGGCCTGGATGCGTTCGATGCGTTGGTTCGCCGCGCTCGCACGTGCCGCCGCTTTGACGAGTCCATGCGCGTGCCGCGCGAGTTTTTGCTCGAGCTGGCGGAACTGGCGCACCTGGCTCCCTGTGGCGCCAATGCTCAGCGTCTGCGTTTTCATGTGGTAAGCGGTGCAGAGGACTGCGCGCGTGTATTTGACGAGCTTGCATGGGCCGGTGCGCTCAAGGATTGGCCGGGCCCCGATGAGGGTGAGCGCCCGACCGGCTACATCGCGATTCTGGCCGAGCGCGCCGTTCCGGGCAAGCCCGCCGCTCCCATTACCGAGGTCGACACGGGCATTGCCGCGCAGACGATGATGCTCGCCGCCCGCAGCGCCTCGCCCGAGGTGGCAGCCTGCATGTTCAAGGCCTTTACGCCCCGCGCGATCGATGCCATGGGGCTCGATAACGACAAATATGAGCTCAAGCTGATCATGGCGTTTGGCGTTCCGGCCGAGACACAGGTGATCGATGCGATCGATTCCAACCCCGACGGCTCCATCAATTATTGGCGCGACGAGGCGCAGGTGCACCACGTACCCAAGCGTTCGCTCGCCGACGTGCTGCTGTAGTTGTGCGTCGTTGCGGTGCAATCCGGCGGCAAAATGACCACAAAGGCTCCTGTCCCCTTTGTGGTGGTACGAGGGGAGGGTGTGTGGCAGATCTGTATTTGGTGCGGCATGGGCAGACTGAGCTCAATGTGCAGAGCATTTTGCAGGGCTGGCACGATTCGCCGCTTACGGCGCGCGGGCGCGAGCAGGCGCTGACGGCGCGTACGGCGTTTGCGGCGCGTGGCGTGGCCTTTGATCATGTGTATTCCTCGCCGTTGGGCCGGGCGCGGCATACGGCCGAGCTTATCGTTGGCGAGGGCCGTTCCATTGAGCTGGTCGATGACCTGCGTGAGTGGCATTTTGGCTCGCTGGAGGGCACATCAAATCGCGAGATGCCGCCGCAGCCCTGGGGCGATTATCCGGTGGCCTTTGGCGGCGAGTCGGAAGTGCGGCTTCAGTCGCGCATGGTCGCGGCGCTGTCCCGCATCATGGCCAGGCCGCAGCACGACTGCGTGCTGGCGGTTTCCCACGGCTCAGCCTGCCAGGAGTTTCTTGAGTATGTGACTGGCGGGGGAGAGCTACCCGACAACGGTGCCGTGCTTCATTTTGGCTATTGCGACGGGGCGTTTTCGCTCTTGGGTTGGTAACGAACGAAAGGACCCCTATGAATAAAGATCTGTATCTGGTCCGTCATGGACAGACGATATTCAACCTTAAGCGTATCATTCAGGGGTGGAGTGACTCGCCGCTTACGCAGTTGGGTTGCGACCAGGCGGCGCGCGCCGGCATGTTTTTACGTGCGCGCGGCATTGAGCCCGATCATGCCTACACCTCTACGCTTCATCGCACCGAGCAGACTATCGCCAACTTGTGGCCAGGCTTGGCGTACGAGCGCCTGGACGGCCTGCGTGAGTGGTTCTTTGGCGACTTTGAGGCCGAGCGCGTGATGCTTATGCCCGAGCGCCCGTGGCGCGACTTCTATCGGCAGTTTGGCGGCGAGGGCCAGATCCAGGTGCGCACGCGCATGGTGGCGACGCTGACCGATCTTATGCAGCGTCCGGACCATACGTGCGTGCTCGCGGTAAGTCATGGCTCAGCTATCAAGGAGTTTTTGGACCACGTGCGGGGCGCGGCGGCCGACGAGCGCGAACGCGTGCCGGGCAACTGCTCAGTGCTGCATTTTGCGTTTGACGATGCGGCCGATACGTTTGAACTGGTCGAAGTCTTTACGCAGGAAGACTACGCGCGCGAGCTGGGGCTAGAGCCGCTCGTGGCGGCGGCAGGTCCGCAGCGTGGATAACGCTGACGTTGCGGCCCGGTTTACCGGCGTAATTGTTTGATGCGAAAAGGGCGGAGGTGCATGCGTTTGCTGCATCTCCGCCCCTTGTTTGTTTGGATGCTGGGTTTTCCAGCTTAGCGTTTGAGTTCGCTAGAACCGTGAGACCTGGTGAGTGAGCAGACCCGTCGGAACCTGCGGCGCGCTGCCGCTGACCTGCGCGGCGGGGAACAGCACGGCTACAGCAAAGTTGAACGGCTCTTTGCCAGAGTAGGCGTCGGCAGTGCGGGCCTCGTCGGCCAGAATCTGCGATGCCCCAGCCAGCGCGGCGACATAGGCGGAGTCACCGGCGAACACCGGGTCGGGCGCCTGATCGAGCATGGCACGGATGGCGGCAACGGCGTCCTCGCGCTTGACCTCCCACACGCGATGTGTGACGCCCGCGGGATCGGTGACGGCGTAGAGCGATGCGCCCTCTTTGGCAGCGCTCAAAATGATATCCATGACGGGCGACGCCTCGTAGGCGAGCGACACGGGGCGCGGCTGCACCTTGAGCTCGGCGATCGCGCGCGCGGTGGCGAGTGCGTCGATGCTCTCGGCGGCAGCCTCGTCGCCGCCCGTCAGCACGTTAACCGGGCAAATCGCCACGACACCCGTCACGCGTCCCGGCTCTCCGGAGCATTCGTACACGTAATACGCCGCGCCCGGATCTTTGAGCATAAGCCCATCGGTAATCGCGCCGCGCAGGGCTCCGCTGTCACTCAGGATGCTGTCCATCGCAGGCAGCGCCTCGAGCACGCGGTCCTGAGCCGGGCGGATGCAGGGAAACGGAAGAGCTTTCATGGACGGTCCTAACGCGCGAGTCGGTTTGTTCGCGGCTTATTATGCCCCAACTTGGCCGCTTGCGTCCCAGAGCGTGTTATCGGCAAGCGCGATGAGCACGTTTTGGCAGCGAACGATATCGGCATGGGGCACATACTCGTTGGGCTTGTGCGCGAGCGCCAACGAGCCGGGGCCGTAGCTCATACAATTGCGGTTGCCTGTCTTGCCGGCAATGACGGCGGTATCGGTGTAGCCGGTAAAGAAGCCGACGGTCGTGTCCGCGTCCGTTACGTCATCGGCGGCACGCTTGAGCGCTGCTAGAAGGGGAGAGTTCGGGTTGCGCTCGATGGCGGGGCGGTCGCCCGTCACGGTGTAGCTGCCATGGCAACCGGGAACGGTGGCTTCGGCGACGGCGATGACATGCTCGACCATATTGATTGCGGCGGCCGTATCGGTCGGCGGGGTCAGGCGCATGTCGACCCAAACTTTGGCGCGGTCGGGTACGACGTAGGGGCGATATCCGCCCTCGATTTGGCCAAACGTGATGGTCGAAGGCCCCAGCTCATCGTGCGCGGGCAGCGCCGCAAACGCGCGACGAAGCGAACACACGACCTCGGCCATGGCGGCGACGGCATCCGCGCCCTTCCAAGGCTGGCTCGCATGCGCCGTCACGCCAGCCATTTCAATCTCGAACCACGTACGCCCCTTGTGCGCCACCTGGATCTGCCCGTCGGTGGGCTCGGTGTCCAGCACCCATTCGCGCGAGCCGACCCAGCCGGCATTGATGGCCGCCTCGGAGCCGCGCATAAAGTCTTCCTCGTCGACCGAGCAGATGAGCGAAAAGCCGCGGCGTGGCAGCGCGCCATCCGCCGCCACGCGCTCGAGCGTATGGACCAGTGCGGCAATGGCGCAGGCCAGGCCACCCTTCATATCGCAGGCACCGCGGCCATAGAGTTTATCGTCGCGCACAACCGCCCCAAGCGGTGCGATGTCTGCGTCCCAGCCATCGCCCAAGGTGACGGTATCCATGTGGCAGATATAGACGAGTCGCGGCTCGTCGCTTTGGCCCGGCACGGTGACTTTAAGGTTGCGGCGCCCGGGCAGCACTTCGAGCTCCTCAATCTGCACGGCATCGAGCGCAGAACTATCAAGTTGTGCCAGCTGCTGCTCAATGAGCCTCTTAATGAAGCGCTCAATCTCGTCCTCATACGCGCCCGGGTCTGAGCTGTCGATCCGCACAAGCTCCTGCGCAAGCCGCCAGGCAAAATCCTCATCAACCATATGCAACCTCACAATCAGTTTGCTTTCCAAACCGATTGTAAGCCTCCTGAGAGATCCGCGACGTGGGCGTGGCAGTATTTACCGTTCGCAGGCCGAGCCAGCGCGTTTGCCGTCCGAGCGGGTTCACAAGCGACGCAGCGGGTACGTACCCTTCATGGACGACATGCTGTGCGACATATCTGCCTTTCGGTATCACCGGATACCTCCACAGGTCTTGGCAATAATGCCGGACCTGCCCGATTCTGCGGACGATCCGCGCAGGGAGCACCTATGTGAGCATCCGCTCGTCACGCATTTCCTGGGCACCCCGTTACACGTGTTGGCGCAGGGCAGCTGCGGACGTAAGGGCGATCGCATTGTCAGGCATGTTTGGAACGGGGAGAGGCCGTTTGATTCCATGCGACAGACAGAGTTTGGCCTCGATGTCGCGTCCCCGCTCTTTACCCTGCTGACCCTGGCTTCCTCGGTCTCAAACGAGCGTCTGATCATGTGCATGTATGAGATGTGCGGCACCTTTGCCGTGTGCAAGATTGCGCCTCAGGTAAAGTCGGCACTTGAGCAGGCATACGGGGGCCGGTGGGGTGACGCACGGTCGGGCTGGGAAAACGTAAAGGATACCTCGGGGAATCCAACAGACTTGTGGAAACGACCTCCCTTGATTGAGCTCTCTGAACTTACCGAGTACGTCGATAAGATCCCGGGGCTCCGCGGCGCTAAATCGTTCACGCGTGCCGCGAAATGCATTACGGGGGTGGCGGCATCGCCGCTCGAGGTCCAGGCTTCGATGCTGTTTGGCCTTACGAGGTTGCGCGGCGGCGAAGGGCTGCGCCTTACCAATAACGTCGAGATTCGCTTGACGCGCAGTGCCCGCCTGATTTCGGGGCTTGATAGGCGCTATGCCGATATCCTGCTGGCAAATAAGGACGGCAGCAGAGAGTGTCTGGTTGAATGCCAAGGTAAAGCCATTCACGGATCCATTGAATCCAAGATCTCGGACTCCGATCGAACGACGGCCTTGCAAGCCATGGGATATCCCGTCGTTCTGATGACCTATGGTCAGCTGGCCGATTCCGATGCCTTCCGCGTGGTGATGGAGCTCATCATGTCCTATCTCGATGTGCCGCTGAAAGACAAGACGCCGCGGCAGCAGGAGCTCGAACGGCGGCTTCGTGAGGAGATTTTTATCGATTGGGCGGGAATGTAGCCGCGCGGGCGGAAAATGGTCGCGCGGACTAGAGTTTTGGTCGCAAAATACTTATATTTTGCCTTGGAAGGGCCTTAAAAATGCTACCTAGAATAAGTTGTTTCGGAAAATGGACAGTCAACTTACATTCGGCACATAGAGACCGATTTTTACCTACTAAAGTCCCTGATAAAGCTGTTTATCAAAGCGGGTGTGCTTAGCGACTGGAGCCTCACTATCGATTATCTGAAAAAACTTGTTCTGGGTATCATTTTAAAGTCGTCCGGAGCAACAAAATCGCCCCCCGTTTCGTGAAAACGGGGGGGCGAATGGGCTTCGTGGTCTGTCTGGCAGGCTTGGCACCGGCGCTATTTAATCACGCGCACGCGATACATCGACGGAATCTGCTTGAGCGCCTCGATCGTGCTGCCGTCCAGGTGCTCATCGGTGTCGAACATGGTGTAGGCGTTCTCGCCAGCGGACTCGTTGGTCATGCGCTGCACGTTGGCGTTGTCCTTGGCGAGAATGGCCGTGATCTGGCCGATCATGTTGGGCACGTTGGCATGCAGGCAGGCAATGCGGCTTGCGGCGCGCGCCTTGCCCATGCTGCAGGCGGGGTAGTTGACGCTGTGCGCGATGTTGCCGTTTTCCAGGTAATCCTTGAGCTCGCTGATGGCCATGTCGGCGCAGTTGGCCTCGGCCTCGCCGGTGCCGGCGCCCGAATGCGTGGTGATAAACGTGTTGGGCATCTTGACGGTCTTGGGCGTGGCAAAGTCGCAGCTAAACCAGCTGAGCTTGCCCTCGCGCAGGGCAGCGTCGACGGCGTCCTCGTCAATGATGGTTTCGCGCGCGTAGTTGATGAGCACGGCGTCGGGCGCCAGCAGGTCGATCTGCTCGGTGCTGATCATGCCGATGGTATCGGCCTTGCTGGGCACGTGCACGGTGAGGTAGTCGCAGCCGCGGCAGAGGTCCTCGAGCGTGCCCACGCGCTGCACCTCGCGACTCAGCACCCATGCGTGCTCGACGGAAATGAACGGGTCGTAGCCGTAGACGTCCATGCCCAGATCGACACAGGCGTTGGCGACCTTGGAGCCCACGTTGCCCAGGCCGATGACGCCGATGCGCTTGCCCTTGAGCTCGCGGCCCACAAAGGCCTTCTTGGCCTTTTCGGCATCGACCTGAATCTCGGGGTCGTCGGCGTTGTCACGCACCCAGTTCATCGATTGCACCACGCCGCGGCTCGAGAGCACCAACATGCCCAGGACGAGCTCCTTGACGGCGTTGCTGTTGGCGCCGGGGGAGTTAAAGACGACGACGCCCTTCTTGGCGTACTCCTCGACGGGGATGTTGTTGACGCCGGCGCCGCAGCGGGCGATGGCGCGGATGCCCTCGGGCAGCTCGTAGCCGTGCAGGTCGGTGGAGCGCATCAGAATGGCGTCGGCCTCCTCGGCGGTGCCCACAAACTCGTAGCCCTCGCCAAATTCGACTTTGCCGTCCTTGGTAATGTCGTCGATGGTTTTAATCTTGCGCATGAAAAACTCCTTAGCGGATTTGTTTATAACAAGTGGTTTGAAGTGGCTGGTCGGCCCGCGTGTTGCGGGCTAGTTAGATCGCGGGCTCAAACTATGCTGCGCTTCGAAGTCCTTCACGTACGTGGCCAGCGCCTGCACGTCCTCCATGGTGACGGCGTTGTACACGCTGGCGCGCATTCCGCCGACGAGGCGATGGCCCTTGACGTTTTGGATCTGGTGCTCTGCCGCGCCCGCAACAAAGGCCGCGTCGAGTTCGGCGTCGCCGGTACGGAACGTGACGTTGGCGATGGAGCGGCTGTTGGCCTGCGCGGTGCCATGGAACAGCTCGCTGTGCTCGAGCAGGTCGTAGAGCAGGTTGGCCTTGGCCCAGTTGCGCTCGGCCATGGCGGCAAGTCCGCCGGTCTGCTCAACCCAACGGAACACCTTGCCGCACACGTAGATGCCAAAGGTGTTGGGCGTGTTGAGCATGGAGCCCTTGGCGGCCTGGGTCTTAAGGTTCATGTACTGCGGCGTCTGCGCAAAGGCCGGGCCGTCGGCGATCAGGTCGTCGCGCACGATGACCACGGTCACGCCAGCGGCGCCGGCGTTTTTCTGAGCGCCGGCGTAGATGAGTCCGTAGCGCTCGACGTCGAGTGGCTGCGACAAAAAGCAGCTCGAAACATCGGCGACCAGCGGCACATCGCCGCAGTTAGGCAGCTCGCGGTACATGGTGCCAAAGATGGTGTTGTTCTGGCAGATGTAGACGTAGTCGAGCCCGTCGCCCGCAGCCTCGGCGGCAATACGCGCGTTGATGTCGGCCATGTCGGGGATGCGGTCGAAGTTGGTGTCTTCGGAGCTCGCGAGCAGCACGGCCTCGCCGTACTTGGCGGCCTCCTTGTACGCCTTGTTGGCAAAGTTGCCGGTCACGATGTAGCCGGCGCGCCCGCGGCGCATGAGGTTCATGGGGATGCCCGCAAACTGCAGCGTGGCGCCGCCCTGCAAAAACAGGACACGGTAATTGTCGGGGATGCTCAGCAGGCGGCGTAGGGTTGCCTCGGCGTCGTCGATGATCTGCTGGTACATGCTAGATCGATGGCTCATCTCGAGCACGGACATGCCGCAACCGCGGTAGTCCATCATCTCGTCGGCGATCTCGGCGAGCACGCTGGTGGGCAGTGCGGCCGGGCCTGCTGAGAAGTTGTGCACACGTGCCATCTTCTAGTTCCCCTCGTAGTCGTTTGAACGTTCGGGATACTTTAGCACAGTGGAGCGTCAGGCGCGACCGAATCACAGCAAAACCCGAGTGCGCCGCTATGATTTACAGGATGGTTACATGGGGGAGGGGTGCTTTACTCCTCGGGCAAATCCAAATCTGCGAGCGAAGGCATGAAGTTCTCTAGGCGCTTGATTTCTTCGTCGCAAATTAGCTAACCCCTGGTCACTACGACGCCAGCGTGGCGATGACGGCTTCGTCGCCGGCGTATATGAGGGTGTTGCCATCGGGAATGATCGTTTGGCCGTCGCGCTTGAGCATCACTACAATAAACGGATGCTTGCCTTGCGGCACATCGCGCAGGCGCTGACCGGCCAGGCGACCGTGGGGCGTCACGGTGACCTCGCGCAGCGTAACCTCGGCACGCTCTTCGAACGTTGGGGCTGCCATCACCAGAAGGTCGCCTTCCTCGATGACGGTATCGCCGTTGGGCAGTACCGGGTGCGCCCCGTCGCGCAGCACCAAGACCACGAGCATGTCCGTCGCGCTGCCAATATCGGCGAGCGAGCGTCCGGCAAACGGATGTCCAGCGCCCACCTTGAGCTTTACAAACGACATGCCGTCCTCGTCGCGGTAGTCGTTAAAGGTGCGGCGTACGTCGCCGGCCGCATCGATCATATCGAGTTTCTTCGCCACCGCCGGCAGTAGCGAACCCTGCACCACAATGCTCGATACGGCAATCACAAACACCAGGTCAAACAGGTCGTGACCGCCGGGAACGCCGGCTACCACGGCAAAGAGGCTAAAGACGACCGAAGCCGCGCCGCGCAAGCCCGCCCAGCTTACGAGTGCAACCTGGCGAGGGTTCGTCTTAAAGGGCACCAGCAGCAGACCGACGGCGATGGGGCGGCTCGCAAAGAGCATAAACGCCATGAGCGCCAGGCCCGGCAGCAGCATCTGCGGCAGGCGCGCGGGCGTGACGAGCAGGCCCAGCAAAAAGAAGATGGTCATCTCGGCCATCTCGGTGAGGGTGTCAAAAAAGTGCGCCATCTCGACCTTACCGGTGATGTCGCTTGCGCCCAGCACAATGCCGGCCAGGTATACGGCCAAAAAGCCATTGCCGCCCAGGTAGCTCGGCAGCGCGTAGGCGACGATGGCCACGGCGAACAAGAAGATGGTCTGCGCGCCTTCGGCCGTTGCGTGTGCGCGCTCAATCAGACGGCTGGATGTCCAGCCGATGGCAAGGCCCAGCCCCACGCCTAGGATGATCTGCTTGGCCAGCAGCACGGGGATGTTAATGTCGCCGCCGGCCGCGAGTGTGGCGAGCACGGCGGTGAGCATGTAGGCGACGGGGTCGTTGGAGCCCGATTCGACCTCGAGCAGCGAGTCGGTGCCGCCTCTCAGCGACAGGTTGTGCTCGCGCAGCACGCTAAAGACACTGGCCGCGTCGGTGGATGCCACGACCGATCCCAGCAGCAGGCCACCAATCCAGTCAAAACCCAGCACGAAGTGCGCAAACGCACCCGTAATGCCGGCAGTGATGACGACGCCGAGCGTGCTCAGCAGTACCGCGGGCACGGTAACGGGTTTGGCACGGTCGATATTGGTGTTAAAGCCGCCGTAGAACATGATGAACAGCAGCGCCGTGCTGCAGACGGTTTCGGTGAGCGCGTAGTCGCTAAAATCGATGTGCGCCGGCCCGTTGACGCCCAACAGCATGCCGAGCGCGATAAAGATGAGCAGGGTGGGGAAGGGGAGTTTTTTGCCGACGGGCTTGATGGTCAGGCACAGAATAATAACGAGGCCGATAAAGAGAAGGATCTGGTTCATGGATGGTGTCCGCTCCTGGGTGGCTGGCGTGGCACGGTCAGTTGTCTGCGGTTATTTGTACCCAAAGATGGTGGGTTTATGGGGTTGGATTGCGGGCGTGCGCGATATCGTCATAGACGGCTGCCGTCTTTGCCTCTGCTCGGAAACCCTTTCCAGCTTTATTGCAACGGAGTACAATGGGTAACGTTTAAGTTCAACTTGAAGTTTTAGTTGCGGCGCTGGGCTTCCGCTGCAATGCAAAGAGAGGCGTACCATGGCGATCTATGTGACATCTGATGCTCACGGGCACGTGCGTGCGCTTGACGAGGCCCTGTCTAAGATTTCGCTGGCGTCCGACGACACGCTGTACGTGCTGGGCGACATGATCGATCGCGGGCCCGATCCGGTCGGCGTTATTAAGCTCGTGCGCTCGCTGCCCAACGCCCGCGTGCTCAAGGGCAATCACGAGCAGATCATGCTCGATGCCATCATTGGCCAGGATCCGCTCGATGCCGAGACCTGGGATATCAACGGTGGCTGGACGACGCGCGAGCAGCTCAACGACATGGAATTTGAGGCATACGAGGAGCTCGTGCGATGGATGGCTGCGCTGCCGCTCTACGCGGTGGCCGAGACCGAGGAGCGCCCGTACCTGCTGGTGCATGCCGGCATCCAGACCGAGGCGGCGCGCGCGTTTTTGCTTGAGCATGGTGTCGATTGCGGTGACGGCAGGGGAGCGGTCGATGCCGATAGCGAGCTGCTGCGGCAAATGCTCGCCGTGCAGTCGTCCGATGACCTGCTGTGGATTCGTCACGGCTATTGGGATGCGCCGACGGGACTGCTTTCTGCCGAGGGCGAGGGCCCGGTCGTGGTGAGCGGCCACACGCCCACGGTGTCGCTTGGGCGCTATTGCGAGGTTGGCGGCCTGGCGGGGCTCGATGAGGAGTCGGGCCGCGGGCAGATTGTGCGCCTGGGTGGCGAGGATACCGCCGGCGTGCCCGATCGCATCGACATCGACTGCGCCGCCGCCACCGGCTCCGAGTTCGGTCGCGTGGGCATCCTGCGGCTCGATGATGGGGCGGAGTTCTACGCGAACATCAACCCGGGCGAATAATCGGTGCAAGTGGTAGCTAATTTGGGACGGGGCTTTTTTGACTACTCTTGCCCTTCTGCCCGCTAATTGATTTCTCTGGGATGGGGATTAAATAATCATTTGGCTGCCCGCTGGCTAAGTGAGTAGACTTTTTTGGAAATGCCGAGCACCCAACATATTTGCCTCAATAAAACCGCAGGTCACAGACTTGTGCTCTGTCGGTGTGGTCAGGGATTCGGTAAAAATCTACTCACTTAGTTTTACGTGATGCATATTGTCTTCAACGAGACCCCAGCCGGGGCGATTCCATCGCAAATTCCGGTGACCGGGGCAGCTAATTAGGCGCCGTAGGGGTTGCGGTCGCGCTCGATGCGCTGGCGGATGTGGGCGTACTCGATTATCAGCAGCACCAGGAGTAGGGCCATGATGGCTAGGTAGCTCACCACGGCGCCCATCAGACCCAGCAGCTTAATCAGGATCACCGGCAGCACCACGCTTACGGCGAAGCAGATCAGGTAGATCTTGGTGACATCGCCGGCGTGGCGCAACACCGTGATGATGGCGTAGATAAAGTCGATTGCCGCGGTGACGCCGCCGGCGACAACCATTAGCAGTGCCAGCGTGCGGTAGCGCTCAAAGTTGAGGCCGTACATAAAGCTCATGATGGGGATGCCGGGGCCTGCCATAAATGCGGCGCACGCTCCGGTAATGACCACGATCAGTGCCATAACGGCAACAATAATCAAGTCAAAGCGGCGACGCTTGCGCGGATTCGCCCAAATGCTCGACAGACGTAGGAGCTGCGGTTTATAGATAAATCCAATGCTCAACAAAATAGCCTGCGCTGGAAAGAACAGTGCATTAAAGTACAGCTGGTATTTGTAGGCCAGTGTGCCTTCCATCACGAACTTGGGCATGCTCTCGATGAGGTTGAACAGGAACAGCGCACCAAAGAGCGGGGCGCACTGGATAAACAGGTGACCAGCCTCGCGCAGACTCATACGGCGTGATTTTTCGGTTTCGAGCAGGGCGAGCGGGGCGGTGACCAGCACGAGCGAGGCAATCGCGGCGATGCCCATGGCCATGGCGGCGATGGGCATGCTGCGCGTGAGGAACAGTGCCACGCTAAAGACCGCGATGACGCCGACGGATCGTAGCGTTTGGCTCATGCCGGCCAGGTAGAGTTTGTCGGCCTGCTGCAGGCGGCCCTCGTACACGTCGGCAATGCCGTCGATCACCTTATACAGGTAGACGCCCAGGCCGATTGTGGCCATCTGCGCATCGTAGCCGC
This sequence comes from Collinsella aerofaciens, assembly GCF_015557435.1. GTDB lineage: Bacteria > Actinomycetota > Coriobacteriia > Coriobacteriales > Coriobacteriaceae > Collinsella > Collinsella aerofaciens_Z. The sequence goes on along the minus strand of NZ_JADNOH010000091.1, from coordinate 28,145 downwards.
GGGCGCTGCTGTATACCAGGCCGCATGCCAGCGCGAGCGCTCCGCAGATCCAGCGGTTGAGCTGGTAAGAGGCAAAGGACGTCTTTTCGTCGATGTCCGAGACCTGGAAATTGCGCACGCCGTAGTTGCACGCGATCATGATGAGCGTGCCGGTGACAAAGGCGATGGAGAATTTGCCAGCCTCCTCGGCGCCCACGAGCTGTGTGGACACGATGGTGAGCAACGGAAACACCATGCCCCACACGGCGGTGCCCAGGGTATTCCAAAGGTAGTCGCGACGGGTGGCGTGATCTTCGTACTCGGCTTCTTGCGTGGAGAAGCCGCCGCCGTAGACGGCTCCGAGCAGGCGGTTCCACCAGGCATTGACCATGCGGTGGATGGGGCCGGGCTGGCGATCGCGCTCGCGGCGACGGCGTGTGGCCTGGCTGCTGTCGGGACCGCCGGCGTTACGCTGGCTTAGCTCTTGGATTCGTGCGAGCTCCTCGGCGGTGTGCGATGCGGGGAACAGGCCGTTCTCGATGCGTCCGCCCTGCCCGTGCGCCCCGTCCGATACGGTGGGGTCGGCGACGCCATTGCGGCGGGCGATGGCGCGGCGAATGCTATCGATGGGCGTGATGCTCAAAGCGGAGTCCTTTCTATTGCTACGCTCTAGTATAGACGCGACGGTGTTCGTTCGTGTTTTTGAACAGGTTGTTCGATAATTTCGGCGGCGCCATTCAGTAGACGGCATTTGGGGACGTTCCTTATGTGCCGGCACTTTGGGAACGTCCCTAAGTGCCGGCATCCGGGGTCGCTCCTTGGTTGTTGCCTGTTCAAGAGTGTCCCTAACGACTAGGCCGCTTGCCTGCGATTTTTGACCGTTGGGCGGGCGCTTCGCCGTTGCCGCAAAAACGTTTTTGCATATCGGGTACAACGGGCTTTACGTGAGTAAAGTGCGCGCCGCGTCCACGTGTCGCGCTTTTAAAGGAGGCCCCATGCCTGGTGTTACCCCTGCAGAAGTTCTGTCCAACTTTGGTATTGCGCTGGTCGAAGATCCCGCCGAGAATCAACCCCGTCTGCTGGTCGATCTACCCGCCGCGGAGCTCGTCGAGCACGCTATCCGCCGCGAAGAAGGCCGCATGGCATCCAACGGCGCGCTGGTGATCGAGACGGGGGAGCGTACCGGCCGTTCGCCCAACGACCGCTTTATCGTCGACACGCCCGACGTGCACGACAAGATCGCCTGGGGCGCCGTCAACCGCCCGCTTTCTGCCGAGAGCTACGAGGCCATCAAGGCCGGTATCGTCAACTACCTCAACGAGCGCGATGTGTTCGTCACTCGCGGTATGGCCGGTGCCGATCGCAACCATACGCGTCGCCTGCTTGTCGCCTGCGAGCGTGCCAGCCAAGCGCTCTTTATTAAGCAGATGCTCGCCCGCCCGCTTGCCCGTGAAATCGCACGCACCGGCGAGCCGGACTTCTGCGTGCTCGCCGCTCCCGGCTACCAGTGCGATCCCGCCATTAAGGGCCTCAACTCCAGCGCCGCCGTGGTCATCAACTTCCAGGAGCGCGTGATTTTGGTTGCCGGCACCGGTTACTCCGGCGAAATCAAAAAGTCCATCTTCAGCGTCATGAATTACCTGCTGCCCGTCGAGGACGACGTGCTACCCATGCACTGCTCGGCCAGCATGGATCCCGTCACGCACGAGACCGCCGTGTTCTTTGGCCTTTCGGGCACGGGCAAGACCACGCTTTCGGCCAACCCCACGCGCCTACTGATCGGCGACGACGAGCACGGTTGGTCCGACATGGGCATCTTCAACATCGAAGGTGGCTGCTACGCCAAATGCGAGGGCCTGGACGCGTTCCACGAGCCCGAGATCTTCAACGCTGTCCGCTTTGGCGCGATCTGCGAAAACGTGGTGCTCGACGAGAACCGCAAGCCCAACTACGACGACATCTCGATCACGCACAACACGCGCGTGGCATACCCTGTGGAGCACATTCCCAACGCGTGGACCAAGGGCATGGGCACCACTCCAAGCGTCGTGCTCTTCCTGACCTGCGATGCCTTTGGCGTGCTGCCGCCCATCTCGCGCCTGACGGCCGACGCTGCCATGTATCACTTTGTGACGGGCTTTACGGCCAAGATCCCCGGCACCGAGGTCGGCGTCACCGAGCCCACGCCCACGTTCTCTTCGCTGTTCGGCGAGCCGTTTATGCCGCTCGACCCCATGGTCTACGCTAAGATGCTCGGTGAGCGCATCGCCGACGGCCGCACGCGTGTGTACCTTGTCAACACCGGCTGGATCGGCGGCGGCTACGGCGTTGGCCATCGCATTGAGCTGGCCTACACGCGCGCCCTGGTCGCGCGCGCCCTCGACGGCACCATCGAGGACAGCGAGTTCGTCCACGACGATATCTTTAACGTCGACATTCCCACGACGTGCCACGGTGTGCCTGACGGCATCCTGGTGCCGCGCCAGTACTGGCAGAGCACCGCGCGCTATGACGAGGCCGCGCACAATCTGGCGGTGATGTTCGAGGAGAACTTCGAGAAGAAGTACTCGCACCTGCCCGAGTCCGTCAAGGCCGCCGGTCCGCACGCTCAGGCGCACGCCGACGCCCGTCATCGCGGCCGCGGCCTGCTGGGACTCCGACACTAACGTTGCTTCAGACCCAAAACCACCATAAAGGGGACACCTTTGTGGTGGTTTTACTCGCGCGGATGACTCGGGTTACAATACGCCTGACATATCGCTCCCTTCTCCGGATGGGGGCAGCGTAAGCGCTCTTGTGGCGGCACCGTAGGACTTTGAAGGTGGCCGTCGTAAGGGTGCTTTTTGTTTAGGCACCCGGGCTCGGGCGCATGCTATGAAGGGAGAGCGCATGAAGAGCTTTATTGCCGAGGATTCGTTTTGGGAGCTATTTCCGCAGGCGGCTGTCGGTGTTGTGGTCGTAAAGGGCATGAAGCCCGCGGCTCAGATTCCTCAAGAGGACGTTGATGCGATTGCCGCGTTGCTCGACCGCGCCAATATCGATGCGGAGCGTCACCTGACGAGTGATACCATCAGCGAGAATGCGCCGGTTAAGGCATGGCGTGAGGCTTATCGGCTGTTCAAGACCAAAAAGGGCGCGCGTTGCTCAATTGAGAACCTGCTCAAGCGCGTGCTCAAGGGCAAACCGGTGGGCCACATTACGCCCGCGGTGGACATCTACAACACGGTGTCGCTGACCTACGCGCTGCCCGTTGGCGGCGAGGACCTGCATGCGATTGAGGGGGATCTTTGCTTGAAGGTGACTGACGGCGGCGATGCGTTCCTGCCACTTGGCGAGGAAACGGATGACCCGACGCTGCCCGGCGAACTCGCCTACATCGATGATGCGGGCGCCGTATGCCGCTGCTGGAACTGGCGCGATGGCGTTCGCACGGCGCTGTCCGACGATTCGGCCGATGCATTCCTGGCGATTGAGTGCGTGGAGCCCGAGCGGATGGGGGATTGCCAGGCTACCGTTGATCGTCTCGCCGAGTTGCTCGAGCGCTATCTGGGAGCGACGGTTGTCGTTAAGACGCTTGTGACCCGCGACAATCCCTGCGTGGAACTGTAACGACGCCTGCGGATCAAACTCGATGCCCCAAACCACCACAAAGGCGCCTGTCCCCTTTGTGGTGGTTTTTATGTTGATGGGTTAACAAATGGGATATTTGGGTATGGGTGTTGCCTTGTGCGGCTAAGATGTTTACCCGTTAGCATCATGCAAGCGAAAGGCGGTCGTCTCCCATGCAGCAGAACGACGAGACACGTTTCGAGGACTTTGTCGGACTGATCAGCGGGCTCTACAAGGAGATCCAGCGCATTAAGACATCCGAGGGCGCAAGGCTGGGCCTCAAGGGCTCCGACGTTATGTGCCTGTACTATCTTGAGCGCAGCAAGGACGGCCTGACTGGCGCTGACCTGGCTCGCATGGCAGGCGTGACCCGTGCCGCCGTCTCGCGCACGCTCGCGCATCTGGAGGAGGGCGGCTACGTCGAGGTCGACGACTCGGGTGATGCGGCCGTTAAGTATCGTGCCCCGGTGCGCCTGACCGCTCTGGGCGGCGAGAGCATGAGCGAGGCGGACCGCATCATTCGCGAGGTGCTCGACACCACCGGTAAGGCTATGGGTGTGGAGCAGCGCGAGCAGATGTATGCGTCGCTGCGTACGATTCTCAACACCCTGCGTGAGATCTAAGGCCGCCAAGGCATTTGCTTCCCATTAAAAACTGCATAGTCCCGTTTGAGCGCGTATGCTGTGCCGGGGCATTGCTGTCAAAATTCCCCGCGCGGGACCTGCGCAAGAAAGGATTCGTTATGTCCGTCCGCATTATTACCGATTCCGCAAGCGATATGTCGCCGGCGGAGCACCCCGCTCTGCGTGTTCTGCCGCTGTCCGTCACCTTTGGCACCGATGTGTATATGGATGGCGTCGACATCGATCACCAGCGCTTTTACGAGATGCTTGTGGAGCGCGATGAACTGCCCAAGACCGGTCAGGTCAACCCGTACGCCTTTTCGCAGGCGATTGCCGAAGCGCGTGAGGCCGGCGATGAGGCCGTGATTATTACCGTGGGTGCCAAGCTCTCGGGCACCAACCAGAGTGCTCGTACGGCACTTGCCGAGGCGCCGGGCGGCGACATGTTCGTCGTGGACAGCAATAACGTGACCTTGGGCGAGCGCGTGCTGGTCGAGTATGCGCTGCGCCTGGTGGACGAGGGCCAGGGCGCGGCTCAGGTTGCGGCGGCTGTCGAGGCCGTGCGCGACCGCGTGGTCGTCATCGGCCTGCTCGAGACGTTGGAGTACCTGGTGCGCGGCGGTCGCCTGTCTGCTGCGGCCGGTGCCGTGGGTACGCTGCTCAACGTAAAGCCCGTGGTGGCTGCCGAGGACGGTCTGATCGTGCAGCTGGGCAAGGCGCGCGGTTCCAAGAACGGACGTAACCTGCTCAACCAGAAGGTCGAAAAGGCGGGCGGCATCGACTTTTCCATGCCGCTGGCGCTCGGCTATACGGGCCTTTCGGATGCGGTGCTCAAGAAGTATATCGAGGACAGCGCGGCACTGTGGGCTGGCCACACCGAGGACGAACTGCCTGTCCACACCATTGGCGCCACCATCGGCACCCACGTAGGTCCCGGCGCCGTAGCCGTAGCCTTCTTCCAGCCCGTCAACTAACCGACTTGCTATAAACCACCACAAAGGGGACAGGCACCTTTGTGGTGGTTTAGGCTATTCCGGGTGGAAGGGAGCGAGCAATGGCGTCTGAGGGCTTTTTTGAGCGGGTGTACGAGGTGGTCGAGCAGATTCCCGAGGGGATGGTCGCCACCTACGGTCAGGTGGCGCTGCTCGCCGGTCGTCCGCGGAGTGCGCGGTACGTGGGGTATGCCCTGCATAGCAATCCGCGCCCTGGTCAGATTCCCTGCCATCGTGTGGTGTTTGCCGATGGCCGCATTTGCGAGGGCTTTGCGTTTGGCGGCCCCGATGCTCAACGTGAGCTTTTGCTAGGGAAGGGCGTGACGTTTGCCGATCCCAGGCACGTCGATCTGGGTGCCTGTCGTTGGCCTGCCGGGCTGTAGCGACTCGTTCGTGTCAAAACCACCACAAAGGCTCCTGTCCCCTTTGTGGTGGTTTTAGTTTACCTGAGCTAACTTATGGAGAAGGTGTGGCGGCGTTTATTGTCGCTACAAAGTAAACCACGGCGAACTATATTGGTTTCAGCAACGGAGCAGGCAATAGGCGATGAAAAAGCCTGCCCTGTTGAGTTTGATTCGCATTCCTCCCCTCTGTGCGATTCAACGGTGTACTTCGGGAAAGCGCCCGTCGGCTGCCATGGCCGGCGGGCGCTTTCCCGTAATCATGGGACAAAACATCAGGTCCGTTATCCCAAAATGAGGTGCCGACGTTTGGCCTTAGGGCGGCACAAACTTTGATTGTTAGTCCCGCTTGCAGCAACCGATCTTTGTAAGCCCCTGCGGCGTCTCTTCGCCCGCGGGGATTCTTGGGCTGTTGCTTCCCAGATACGCCTCTACATGCCGCGCGAACGCTTGCCACGACCACTCGTCTTTATCGGCCTCAAGCCGATCGGGGGAAATCGCGTTGAACAGGCACGTTGGAATCTCGTGCTCGTGCAGATTCTTGGCGATACAAGGCGTGCAGCCCTTGTCGTGGTTGACAGGGTTAAACGGGCATTTCCGGTCGTTGCATGTACAAAACGCAACTGAGCTCATGGGGCTCCTTCCAGTCGGTCGGCTCTGCTGTAAAACGCTGCCGCATGTTAAAACAATAGGGCGTCATTGCTTAACAGAATATAGTCTTAGGGTGCTTGCGACTTAGGGGTTCTGCCGAGCGGCTGAATACCTCGGCGACCGACCTCTGAAGAAAACAAAACCGCCGCAATGAGGATTGTACTCATCGCGGCGGTTTTGTTTGACTGCTGTTTATTGTTCTCGGCTAGTACACCATGCCCATGGCGTCCTGAACCTCGGCCAGGGTCTGCTCGGCGATCTCGTTGGCACGACGGTTGCCCTCGTGCAGGACGTCCTTCACATAGTCCAGATCGTTCTCATAGCGCTGACGACGCTCGCGGATCGGCGCGAAGTACTCGTTGACGGCCTCGGTCACGTACTTCTTGAGTTGGCCGGAGCCGCCCATGCCAATCTCCTCGGCAATCTCGACCTCGGAACGACCGGTGCAGATGGCGGCCGTCGAAAGCAGACCGGATACGCCGGGGCGGTTCTCGGGATCGAACGTGATCATGCGCTCAGAATCGGTCTGGCTCTTCTTGATGCGCTTTGCCGTCTCCTCCGCGGTCATCGAGATGTTGATGGCGTTGCCGTAGCTCTTGCTCATCTTGCGACCGTCCAGGCCCGGCAGTAGCGGGGTCTCGGACAGCAGCGCTTCGACCTCGGGGAACACTTTGCCGTAGCGGTTGTTAAAGCGGCGGGCGATGGTGCGGGTGAGCTCGATGTGCGGCAGCTGGTCGCGACCGACGGGCACCACATTGCCCTTGCAGAACAGGATGTCGCAGGCCTGGTGCACAGGGTAGGTGAGCAGAAGGCCGGTGAGCTCGTGGCCCGAGGCCTCCATCTCGGCCTTGACCGTGGGGTTGCGCGCCAGCTCGGCCTCGGAGACCAGCGACAGGAACGGCAGCATGAGCTGGTTGGCGGCGGGCACGGCGGAGTGCGCGTAGATCATGGTCTTGTCGGGGTCGATGCCGCAGGCAAGGTAGTCCATGACCATGTTGTACACGTTGTCCTGGATGTGCTCGGTCGTGTCGCGGTCAGTGATGACCTGGTAGTCGGCGATGAGCACGTTGGTCTTGGCGCCCATGTTCTGCAGCTCAACACGGCCCTTAAGGGTGCCGAAGTAGTGACCTAGATGCAGACGGCCGGTGGGGCGGTCGCCGGTGAGCATGGTGAACTTGTCGGGCGTCTTGGCCAGGCCCTCGCGAATGGCGTTGCTCTTTTGCAGCGCGACCTCGTAGCTGTTCTCGTTTGGCATGATTGCTCCTAACGTATGTTCATGGGTCAAGATGATAACGCGTTTATTGGAGGGTCGGGGCGTAAGTACGCGAGGGGCGGGAGAGCGGCGGCATGTGCGATGGGCGCGGCGTGGCTGCGCGTTTGGCCGGCGGCGCCTGGGCGCATCCTCGGCAGCTTACCCTAGCGCCTGTGGTGGCGCTCCTCCCTGCGTTCTTCTGCCGCCTGCTCCTCCTGCTTAAAGGCGGGATCGTCGGGGGTGACGAGCTCGTCCTCGTGCGTGCGCTTGTTGTAATGGTGGCGCAGCACGGGCTCAAACAGGTGCAGGTGCTTGGCAAAGGCCGCCGAGCCAATGGCGAGTACGGTAAAGATGAGCACGCGCATGGGCACCTCGACCTGGTTAATCGCGGCGGCGCCGGCCGAAAGCATGATGCACCAGGCGTAGATGAGGAGCACTGCCTGCTTTTGGTTGTAGCCCTCTTGGATCAGGCGGTGGTGGATGTGGCCCTTGTCGGCCTGCCCGATGCTAATGTGGGCGCGCTTGCGGCGCACGATGGCGCTAAACGTGTCGATGATGGGCACGCCGGCAACGATGAGCGGGATGATAAGCGAGGTGAGCGCGGCGGTGCGGCTCACGTTGAGCAGCGAGATGGAGCCCAGTGCAAAGCCCAGAAGCAACGACCCCGAGTCGCCCAAGAAGATGCTTGCGGGGTTGAAGTTGTAGCGCAAAAAGGCCAGGCAAGCGCCAAAGAGCGCAATGGAGAGCGCGGCGGCGTCGATGCGGCCCGAGAGAACGGCCATCGAAAACATGGTGAACGACGCGATGCCGCAGATGCCCGTGGCCAAGCCGTCGAGGCCGTCGATGAGGTTAATGATGTTGGTGAATGCCACCAGATAGATCACGGTGATGGGGTAGGCGAGCCATCCGAGCATGATCTCGCCGGGGGCAAACGGGTTGACGATGACGCCGATCCGCAGGCCGCCGATACAGGCGATAAGCGCAGCGAGGACCTGTCCGGCTAGCTTTTGCTTGGGCTTGAGCTGGAAGACGTCGTCGATAGCGCCGGTCGCAAAGATGACGGTAAAGGAGAGCGCCAGCATGGGATAGCTAATGTGAAGGCGCGGGTGCGGCACCAGGACGGGCGGCCAGCCTAGGTGCCAGGTGCCTAGGATTTGCACAATGCAGGCAACGACCAGGCCCAAAAACACCGCCGTTCCGCCCAAACGCGGGATGGGCTTGGTGTTGATGCGGCGCTTAGAAGGATAGTCGACGGCGTCGAGCTTAATTGCCAAGCGCTTGACCAGGGGCACCGTGAGGAAGGTCGTGATAAAGGCCGCCGCTGCCACGCATAGATACGGTATGTAGCTCGGGGATGAAGCCATGAATCTAAAAACCGCCAAGCGTCGAAGGAAAAGGTCAAAGGTTGCTAAGCGCAAAGGGCATAGCCGAACCATGATACTCGACCAAGGGGGGTGCATGGAATTGCACGCAGCGATAATCACGCGCTTACCAGATATTGGGATGTTGTCGATGGATTGTCGGGATACCGGCGGGGATCCATATGGGCTGTAATGGTGGTTTTCGGCAAATAAAAACCACCCCCCACGTTACGAAAATGAACCCACCTAAAACAGGTGGGTGCCCTCATCGACTGTTCCAGCGTCCTTAACAACGAAGGATACCTGTACTAGGTACGACTGTGTGGGCTCCCTAAATAAACGCGACGGTTCACCCAGTTGCTCCGCGGGGGGCGGAATACCTACATCATAAAGCGGCACTTTATCGATTCCAGTCTTGACATTACAAAAATCGTGTCGGACGATTACGGCGCCTTGGGCTCGAGCCGTCTGTGCGGTTGGTCCCTTTACGTTTGAGCTGCTGAATCGTTGTTTTGGAGCATGTTTTTATGCCGACGCCGTTGACCGAACTTTTTTCGCCCGCCTGCCATTTGTGTCCGCGCCGTTGCGGTGCGGTGCGCGACGAGGGTGCGCACGGCGTATGCGGTGCCGATGACACGCTCAAGGTGGCCCGCGCGGCGCTTCATATGTGGGAGGAGCCGCCTATCTCGGGCGAGGCCGGTTCGGGCACGATCTTCTTTAGCGGCTGCTCGCTCAAATGTATCTATTGCCAGAACCACGAGATCTCGACGGGCAATTTTGGGCTTGAGATTTCGCCCGAGCGCCTGGTCGAGATTATGCTGGAGCTGCAGGACCAAGGTGCCAATAACATCAATCTGGTGACGGCGACGCATTATGCTCACCTGCTGCCGGCCGCGATTGCCGCAGCTCGGGAGCGCGGACTGGTCATCCCGATCGTCTACAACACGAGTGGTTACGAGCGCGCGAGTGCCGTGGCGGCGCTGGGCGACCTGGTCGACGTGTGGCTTACGGATTTTAAATATGCCGATGCCGGGCTTGCGCAGTCGCTTTCTCATATTAAGGACTACCCGCGCGTGGCTGTGTCGGGTCTGGCCCAGATGGCGCGCGAAATTGAGCGCCGCGGGGGAGAGCTGGTAGACGAGGACGGGCTCATGAAGCGCGGCATAATCGTGCGTCATCTGGTGCTGCCGGGGCATGCGGACGATTCGTGCCGCGTGTTGGACCTGGTGTGGCAGACGGTGGGCGACGTGCCGATCTCGGTCATGAACCAGTACACGCCCAATGCCCTCATGCGCGAACAAGGCGGCGACCTGGCGCGCGCCGTGACGCGCGAGGAGTACGAGCAGGTGCTCGACCATGCCGACGACCTGGGCTTTACGACGATGTTTTGGCAAGAAGGCGGAGCGGTAGACGAGAGCTTCACCCCGGCGTTCGACACCACCGGCGTCCTCACCAGCGCAAAGTAGTGCGCTCGCCGATGATTTTTCTGGGACGGGGATTAAAAAATCATCGAGAGGATCGCCTGCTCGAAAAGTTGTCAAAATAGCCGCGTCCCAAAAAGACTGGGTATTGGGCGTTGACAGTTGGCGAGCCGTAGGTAAAATATCAACTTGTCTTGGGGACGTAGCTCAGTTGGGAGAGCGCTGCCGTCGCATGGCAGAGGCCGAGGGTTCGACTCCCTTCGTCTCCACCCTTGGATTTGATAAGCCGCTGACATTGTGTCGGCGGCTTTTTTTAAAAGAAAGGGCTGTACCATGGCCAAGCTTGAGTCCCAACCACTGTCTGCCGAGGAACGCGCCGAGTTGGAAGAGCTCCGCGCCGAGAAAGCTCGTCGCGAGGCCCAGGAAGAGGCACGCCGCGAGCGTGAGGAGCTGGCCGCCCTGCGTGCCGAGCGTGCGAAGGCCGAGGAGGCCGCCGCGAACGTCGTCCCCGCGCCCAAGCCCGCCGCCGCGAAGCCCGCGCCCACCGCACCTAAACCTCAGCCTAAAAAGGTCGCTCGTTCCAAGCCCGTCGAGCCCAAGCCGAGCCGTGACGAGATGACCTTTGCCCAGCGCATGGTTACCTCCAAGGAGCCTACGGGCGAGAACGAGATCCCTGGCATGGCGCCGGCTCAAAAAATCATCATTGTCCTTGCCCTCATCGCGTTTGTCATCTTTATGGGCTACACGATCCTGACCAGCATGGGTCTGCACTAGCCTGTTCGCGCTGGGCTCCATGCCCGCACGCCCGCCTCGCCAACCCTCAACCTCTGCACAACGCATCCGAAAGGTCGCCCCATGGCTTTGACCGATATCTCTCATCCCACCGACATTGCAATGCTCACCGATCTGTACGAGCTCACTATGGCCCAGGGCCTGTGGGAGAGCGGCAAGGCCAATGAGCAGGGTTGTTTTACCGCGTTTTACCGCGACCATCCCTTTGGCAGCGCCTATGCCGTCATGTGCGGCACCGCCGAGCTGCCCGAGCTGGTCGAGAACCTGCGCTTTACGCCCGAGGATATCGACTACCTCGCCTCACTCCAGGCCCCGGCCGGCGGCGCGATGTTCAAGCCTGCATTCCTCGACTACCTGCGCGATTTTCGTGCACATGTAAACATCGACGCCGTCCCCGAGGGCGAGCTCGTCTTTCCGCGCGAACCCATGGTTCGCGTCACCGGTCCCGCGCTGGAGTGCCAGCTGCTCGAAACGGCGCTGCTCAACATCGTTGGGTTCCAGACGCTTGTCGCCACCAAGACGGCGCGCGTGGTGCTGGCGGCGGACGGCCGTCCCGTTGCCGAGTTTGGCCTGCGCCGCGCTCAGGGTCCCGATGGCGGCTTGGCCGTCGCGCGCGCGAGCTACGTTGCCGGCTGCTCCTCTACGTCCAATGTGCTCGCCGGCCGCCGCTACGGTATTCCCGTCTTTGGCACGCATGCGCACAGCTGGGTGATGAGCTTCGATTCCGAGCTTGAGGCCTTCCGCGCCTTTGCCAAGTCGAGCCCCAAGAACTGTACGCTGCTCATCGACACCTATGACGTGCGCGAGGGCTGTGAACATGCCATTACGGTTGCCAAGGAGATGGAAGCGGTGGGCGAGCGCCTGTCGGCCATTCGCATCGACTCCGGCGACCTCGCCAAGCTCTCCAAGTATGTGCGCGGCCGTTTTGATGCCGAGGGCCTGCCCTATGTGGGGATCTCGGTTTCTAACGATTTGGATGAGTACACGATTCAGTCGCTGCTCGACCAGGGCGCGCCCATCGACAGCTTTGGCGTGGGTACCAAGCTTGCGACCTGCTATGACCAGCCGGCGCTGGGCGGCGTGTACAAGCTTTCCGCCCGCCGTGCGAGCGAGGCAGATCCATGGACGCCGGTGGTCAAGCTCTCTGAGCAGCCATACAAACGCACGATCCCGGGTGTGCAACGCGTGCGCCGTTATTACGACGGCTTTGGCGGCCCGGTCTGCGACATGATCTACGACGAGGACCATCTGGCGGGGGAGGGCGCCGCGCGCGGCAATACCCTTGTGGCCGTGAACGATGCCGCCCTGGTGACCGACGTGTCCGAACTCGAGTATCGCGAGCTGCTGGTGCCGATCGTGCGCGATGGCAGTGCGGTGGCTCCGCGTGAGAGCATCCAGGACGCGCGCGAGCGCTGTGCTTGGGCGCTCGACCATCTGGACGCAGCTTTCAAGCGCTTCCTGTACCCGCAGACCTATGTGGTGGGTATGGAGCAGGGCCTGGCTCAGGTGCGCGACGAGCTCGTGCGTAAGAACATGGCCGCGGCCTCTGCCTTTCCCTGGGCTCACTAATTCCTTGGGCGGTAGGGGCGAGTCACGCTTCCCTGGCCGCCGCCTCGGCCGTTCGCTGAACAGTTGATTGGTTTGACGTATGACGACTTCTTATAAAACGATGGTGGTAAAGATCGGTTCGTCCACGGTGGTGGGCGCCGACGGCAAGGTCAACCGCGCCTTTATCGGCGGGCTTGCCGACCAGGCCGCAGCGCTGCGCGAGCTTGGCTGGCGCCTGATCGTGGTGAGCTCGGGCGCCATTGCCTGCGGCTATCCCGTGCTGGGCTTCGGCCGTAAGCCGGTCGGCGACCTGCCGAGCCTGCAGGCCTGCGCCTCGGCCGGTCAGTGCATCATCTCGTCGGCCTACGACGAGGAGTTCCATGCGCGCGACCTGCTCACCTCGCTCGTGCTGCTCACGCGTCACGACACGGCGCGCCGCACGTCCTACCTGCACGCGCGCGACGCCCTGCTTCGCCTGGTGGACCTCGGCGTGGTGCCTGTTGTCAACGAGAACGATACCGTTACCGTCGACGAAATCAAGTTTGGCGACAACGACACGCTGGCGGCGCTTGTGAGCTGTCTGGTTTCCGCCGATCTGTGCGTGACGCTCTCGGACATCGATGGCCTCTACACCGCCAATCCGCATGAGGATCCGACGGCCGAGTTTATCCCGGTCGTGCATAAGATCGATGCCAAGATTATCGCCTCGGCGGGCGATTCTTCCACATCGGTGGGTACGGGCGGCATGATCACCAAGATTCGCGCGAGCCGCATTCTCATGACGGCGGGCATTCAAAGCGTGATTTGCTCGGGCGAGGAGCCCGATGCGCTCGTGCGTCTGGCCCGCGGCGAGAGCGTGGGTACGCTGTTCGATCCGCCGGCGGAGCGCCTGGACATTGCGCCGCGCAAGTTGTGGATTGCACTGGGCGACAAGGCGCACGGCTCGGTGACGGTCGATGACGGCGCCGCGAAGGCGCTGGTCAGCCGCGGATCGTCGCTGCTCGCGGTGGGTATTCGCGAGGTCGATGGCCAGTTTGCCGAGGGCGATGTGCTCGACGTGTGCGACCCGAGCGGCATGGTTGTCGCCCGCGGTATCGCCGAGGCCGATTCGGACGTGCTGGAGCTTGCCGCCGGCCGCCGCCAGGACCAGATTGCCAGCAACCGCCTGCTCGCAGACCTGGCCGAGAAGCCCGCAATCCATAGGGACAACTTGATAGTGTTTGCATAAAGAGAGGCAGCGCTGCGGCTCGTTTTGCCAGCAGTGCTGCCTCTCCTTTTCCGGCACTTGGGGACGTTCCTATTGTGCCGGCAGGTGGGGACACTCCTTTGCTAGAAGATTCGGCGCAGGTCTCCGCGGTTGAGGGACTCGTCGAAGAGGTGCTTGAATACCACACTGCCGTGCAGGCCGTCGTGCTCGAACTCGTTGGTTACCCAGGCGTGCGAGTTGCCCACACGGCTGAGCGTGTCGAGCTGCAGACTCGAATCGACGTACATGTCATCGAAGTACACCGCGGCCTGGAGCGGCACCTCGTTGCAGGCCAGGCGCTGCGGGTCATAGATCTTGTCCCAGCTGGTGTCTTCCATCAGCAGGTCCATGGCGGGCTTGAAGGGCTTGAGCTCGGGCATCTGCTCGAACATCCACGGGAACATGGCCTCGCCGGTAAACATGAGCGGGCGCGCGAGGGTGTCGAACTCGGCGTGGTGTGCCTTCTCTTCAGCTGCGGCCCAGCGAATGGGCATGGTGTCGCCGTCGGCGTAGATGAACTCCTGAAGCGTCCAGTACAGCGGATTCGTGCGCGTGTTGGTGCGCTCGAAGGCGCGCATCAAAAAGCTGTCGGATACCGAGGAGCCGCAGCTCAGCGTACCGTCGCCTGTAACAAACGCGTGATCGATAATCCAATGCATGCGCTCAAAGCTCGGCTTCATGCCAAAGTCGCTGCCCATGAGCTGTAGGCGCTCGACCGTCATTGGCGAGCCGTCGGGCAGCACGGGCTTCTGAGCCTCGAGCGCATCGGCCAGGGCTGCCACGCGCTCGACATCGGCGGGGTAACGGTCGTAATACTGCTGCGTCTTGGCGGCCATGCGCGGGAAGGTGTGCGCGTAGACCTCGCTGGCGCTCGCCGGCACGTGCGGAATGCCGCCGCAGGTAAAGCTTGCCGCCACGCCCTCGGGGAAGAGCGACAGATAGCTCAACGTCAAAAAGCCGCCGTAGCTCTGCCCGAGCGTGACCCAGGGCCTGCCGCCAAAGCCCACCAGGCGCAGGTACTCAAAATCGCGCACGATGGAGCTGGCGAGGTGGCGCTTGAGGAAGTCCGCCTGCGAGCGGGCAGCATCGGAGCCGGCCGCCTCGGCGCGCTCGCCCAGTGCGGCAATCGTGCGCCCGTCTACACAGCTGCTGCGCCCGGTACCGCGCTGGTCGGGCAGCACGACGCGGAAATGCTTGACGGCCTCTTCGATCCAGCCATCGCTTGTGGGCGACAGCGGACGCGGGCTCTCGCCACCGGGGCCACCCTGCAAAAAGAGAAGGAGCGGCAGGTCGTCGTTGATGCGGTCGGGTGCGCAAACCACGCGGTAGAAGAGCTTGATGCTTTCGGGCGCACCTGCGATGGGCGCCGGCATGGCGCCGCGGCGCATGGTGCTGCCGACGGCCAGGAGCATCGGCTCCAGGCCGCGCCAGTCGAGGGGGACGTCGATGCTGTGGTCCTCGACATACAGGCCGGGGACGTGGTACGAAGTGATGAGGGCCATGTGAGTCTTCCGTTCGTTGCGGTGTTTCGGGTTGACCAATTCTACCGCCGCGGGCGAGGCCATGCGCAAATCGGCTACCATGGTTGCAAACTTCTAGGAGAAAGGGCCGCCCATGTCGGTCGATATAGCCACGTATGTCCACGATCTTGCCGTTGCCGCTAAGGCAGCGTCGGCCTCGCTTGCCACGGCGAGCGACGAGCAGCGCCAGGAGGCCGTGCGCGCCATGGCCGCAGCACTGCGCAACGGTGTCGACTCCATCGTCGCCGCCAACGAGCTCGATATGTCCGCCGCGCGCGATGCGGGGACCTCGGCGGGGCTCCTCGACCGTCTGCTGCTGACGCCCGAGCGCGTTGAGGGTATGGCCGCCGGCCTGGAGAAGCTCGCCGAGCTGTCCGATCCTGTCGGCCGCGTGCTCGACCACCGCGTGCTCGCAAGCGGCGTGGACCTCACCCGCGTGAGCGTGCCGTTGGGCCTGGTCGCCATGGTATACGAGGCGCGCCCCAACGTGACGGCCGACGCCGCGGGCATATGCATCCGCACCGGCAACGCCTGCATTCTGCGCGGCGGCTCGCTGGCCTATCACTCGTGTGCCATGATTGCCGAACTGCTGGCCGATGCGCTCGAGGCCAAGGGCTTTCCGCGCGAGGCCGTGTCGATGATCGAGTCTACCGACCGCGAGGCCACCGGCGAGCTCATGAAGCTCCGCGGCGTCGTCGATGTGCTCATTCCGCGTGGCGGTGCGGGCCTGATCCAGCGCTGCGTGCGCGAGTCGCTCGTTCCGGTGATCGAGACGGGCACGGGTAACTGCCACATCTACGTGCATGAATCCGCCGACTTCGATAAAGCGCTCAATATTATCGTCAACGCTAAGACGCAGCGCGTGGGCGTGTGCAATGCCGCCGAGTCGCTGCTGGTCGACCGTGCCGTGGCCGATGCGTTTTTGCCCGCGGTCGTGGCCGTGCTGCATGACCACGGCGTGCTCATTCACGGCGACGAGGCCACGTGCGCCGCATGCGCCGACGCCGGGCTTGCCGAGGGCGATGACTACGTTGCCGCGACTGAGGAGGACTGGGGTCGCGAGTATCTGGCGCTCGAGATGAGCGTGAAAGTCGTGGCAAACGAGGACGACGCCATCGCACACATCAATCGCTACGGCACGATGCACTCCGAGGCCATCGTTGCCGAGGACACGGATGCTTGCGAGTGCTTCCTGGACGCGGTCGATGCCTCGGCCGTGTACGCCAACGCCAGCACGCGCTTCACTGACGGCGGCGAGTTTGGCCTGGGCGCCGAGATCGGCATCTCGACCCAAAAGCTCCACGCCCGCGGCCCCTTTGCCGCCGAGGCCCTCACCACCTACAAATACAAGCTCCGAGGCACCGGCCAGGTCCGCCCCTAACGCCTGCACAAACAAAAACCACCACAAAGGTGCCTGTCCCCTTTGTGGTGGTTTTGGAATTAAGCCTGGAAGGTGTCGCGGTCGGGAGCGAAGGATTGCATGGCCGCGATGGTACGGTCGAAGAGCTCGGGGAGCTCCCAGCCCAGCATCTCGGCACCCTGCGTAATCACGTCGCGCGAGCATCCGGCGGCAAAGCGCTTGTCCTTGAACTTTTTCTTGAGCGACTTGGTCGTAAAGTCCATGACGCTCTTACTCGGACGCATGATGACGGCAGCGCCGATCAAGCCGGTGAGCTCGTCGCAGGCGAACAGGATCTTCTCCATCTGCAGCTCGGGCTTGGGCAGCGAGGTGTTGAAATCGGACGTGTGCGTCTGGATGGCGCGAATGAGCTCGGGAGAGGCGCCCTCGCCCTCGAGGATCTCGGCCGCATAGATGGTGTGGTTCATGGGGTCATCCTCATGCTCCTCCCAATCCAGGTCGTGCAGCAGGCCGACGATGCCCCAAAACTCCTCGTTCTCAGGGTCGAACTCGCGCGCAAAGTAGCGCATGGTGCCCTCGACCGTCTCGCCGTGGGTGATGTGGAACGGGTCCTTGTTGTGCTCGTTGAGCAGTTCGAACGCGCGGTCGCGGGTGATTCCGGCGGTAAGCGGCTCTGCCATAAGTGACTCCTTGTGCTCGTGGGTATCGCTAAGAATGAATACTACTAGAACAAGAAAACCACCACAAAGGTGCTTGTCCCCTTTGTGGTGGTTTTTGGCGCGGGTGGGTTAGTTGAGGGCGGCTTGGGCTAGGCGGGCTTCGGCGGCCTCCTCGGTGACGCCAAGGGCCACGGCGAACTCCTCGATGGAGCGGCGTTTGGCCTCCTTGAGTACGCGCATGTAGTAGGAGCTGGGCTTTTTATCGGCTTCCTCGGCCTGGCGAATGCGGTGCATCATGGTCTTTGCCACGCGGACCGTCTCGGGCGCGCCCAGCTTGAGCTGCTGTTTAAAGTGCGTCTCCTCAAGCGAGCTGTTGCGCTCGGTAAAGGTGTCGCACTCCAGCTCGTCGTAGTGGCTCAGCAGGTGCTCGGCATCTTGCTGCGAGATGGCGGCGTGCAAACGGTCGGCCTGCGCCACGGGGTACATGAGGATCGTCTGCGCATGTCCCTGCTTGGTCTCGAGCAGCAGCATGGGCTGCGGTGTATCGTCCCTAAAACCGACGACGGTGCAGACTCCCTGGCCCGGATGAATGACGTGTTGACCGATTGAGAACATGCTACCTCCAACTTATACGAATTTACGTATGTCTAGAATAACACGCTGACGTGCGCAAACCCTTACTTTATGCAGGAAAAGCACACAACTCTGATAGGTAAGAGTATTCGATAACAGACGCAGCTCATTCACACCTTTATGCATTTTCAACGCCTGCATAATCTGCAGGCAGAACGGCATCTTTGAGTGACTCCATACAAGCTGTAGTCAATTATGTGCATATGCAATATCTATTAGCTTTACCCTGCGACAGTGTCCGTCGCTTGTGATAGAGTGCTACAAACTCTGGCTTTTGCCCTACGAGTGACCAAGAGCTCGGGGGCTTTAACACAAGGAGGATCTATGCCCGAGAAGATTGAAGAGCTGGTACGCGCTGCGCTTGCTGCGGCCCAGGAGGCCGGCGACCTTTCCGCATTTGAACTTGACGATTGCGCTATCGAGCGACCGGCTGACACTTCTCATGGCGAGTGGACCTCTACCATGGCCCTGAAGTCCGCCAAGCTGGCCCACTGCGCCCCGCGCAAGATCGCCGAGGCCATCGTTGCCCATATGCCCGAGGATCCCGCGATCGAGAAGGTTGAGATCGCAGGCCCCGGTTTCATCAACTTCTACCTCTCCGTTGCCGTCAAGAATGCCATCTTTGGCGAGGCTCGCGAGAAGGGCATGGACTTCGCTAAGTCCAACGTCGGTGGTGGCCTGAAGACCCAGGTCGAGTTCGTTTCCGCCAATCCCGTCGGCCCCATGCACATCGGCCACGGCCGCTGGGCCGCGCTGGGCGATTCGCTCTGCCGCGTTATGGACCACGCCGGCTATGAGATCCAGCGTGAGTTCTACATCAATGACCACGGCTCTCAGATGAACACCTTCGGCAACTCCATCAGCACGCGCTATATGCAGCTTGCCGACATCATCGCCAAGCAGGGCGTTGATATCGACGAGGCTCACAAGCTGCTGATCGCCGACCGTGACGCCTTTGTTGCCGACGAGAACGACGAGCACCCCGAGACCCATCCGTATCAGGACAACTTTGCCGAGACTCTGGGCAAGGACTCCTACGGCGGCGACTACATCATCGACGAGGCCGCCGAGTTCTGGCGCACCGACGGCGACAAGTGGGTCGACGCCGATCCGCAGGAGCGTATGGAGAGCTTCCGTGAGCGCGGCTACGTGAAGATGGTCGACAACATGCGCGACCTCTGCCACGCCGTCAACTGCGACTTCGATCGTTGGTACTCCGAGCGCTCGCTGTACGTGAAGGACACCGAGGGCGAGACCGCCGGCACCTCCGCCGTCGACCGCGCTTTTGAGAAGCTCGACAAGATGGGCTACCTCTACACCAAGGACGGCGCCCTGTGGTTCCGTTCCACCGACCTGGGCGACGACAAGGACCGCGTCCTGATCAAGTCCGACGGCGAGTACACCTACTTCGCCTCCGACGTCGCCTATCACTGGGATAAGTTCCAGCGCGTCGATCACGTCATCGACATCTGGGGCGCCGACCACCACGGTTACATCGAGCGCGTACGCTGCGTCTGCGACGCTCTTGGCTATCCCGGCAAGTTTGAGGTTCTGCTGGGCCAGCTCGTCAACCTGCTGCGTAACGGCAAGCCCGTCCGTATGTCCAAGCGCAAGGGCACCATGGTGACCCTGCAGGAGCTCGTCGACGAGGTCGGCTCCGATGCCGCTCGCTACACCCTCATCTCCAAGAGCTCCAACCAGATGGTCGACTTCGACATCGAGGCCGTTAAGAAGCGCGACAACTCCAACCCGGTCTATTACGTGCAGTATGCCCACGCCCGCGTGTGCTCCATCCTGCGCCGTGCCGCCGACGTTACCGCCGAGCAGGCCGACGAGATGGGCATGAAGGCCGTTGCCGCCAAGGCCATCGGTGAGAACGTCGATTACTCGCTGCTGACCGACCCGACCGAGCTCGCCCTTTCGCGCAAGCTCAACGAGCTCACCGACCTGATCGCCAGCTGCGCTCGCGATCGCGCTCCGTTCCGTCTGACCCACTTTGCCGAGGAACTCGCCGGTGACTTCCACAGCTTCTACGCTGCCTGCCAGGTGCTGCCGAGCGAGGGCCGTCCCGTCGACCCCGAGCTCTCGCGTGCCCGTCTGGCCGCTTGCGATGCCGTCCGCGTGACGCTCGCCCTGGTGCTCACCCTCGTTGGCGTTTCCGCGCCTGAGCAGATGTAATCTGCGGGTCATTTGACCGTGTAGGTTTGGTTTAACTGAGCCCTATAAGCCCGATCTCCCACGGAGGTCGGGCTTTTTTCGCAAACGCCGACGTATTGACGAATTTGGAACTGCTGGAAATACGAAACTATGCCGGTTTACTTCGATGAATTGAGGAATTCCAACCATGCTGGCTTTTCGCAAAAAAGCGCAAGGCATCTACCTGCGGTTTTAGTTCAACCGGTTACGGAGTAGTCGCGGTTGAGCGATTCATCGTAGTAAACCGCCATAGTTTTGGCGGAGGCGGTCAGATTTGTGGGCGGTAAATCAAAGAGTATACCTTTTGACTGGTCGTTTAAGAACATCCCCAATGACTAAGTTGCAGGTGGCGGCGGTTGTGTTACACTAACGCTGCGTAGTTGACGCAATCATCTCGATACAGATCAATGATGTTCGTCGTTTTGAACGGAACTAGACTGTTTAGCCGCCCTGAAGGTTTATGCAGGGAGCATGTGATCACAGGGCTTGAAAAGAAAGTTGAGCAAACACTGTGTCTGATCAACAGCAAGAAAACGAAATAACGACGACGCAAGCTGCTCCCGCTGCACCGGTTGCGTCGGACCAGGTTGCGGCGCCCGCGCAAGCCTCGGCTCCTGAGACGCCTAAGGCTGCTTCGACGCCTACGCCTGCAGCGGCTGAGAAGGCCGTGCCTTCAACTGGTGAGGAGGCTGCTCCGGCAAAGCCCAAGCGTACGCGCCGCACGACCAAGCCTGCCGCTGACGGCGAGGAGGTCACCAAGCCCAAGCGCCGTACCACGCGCACGACGCGCGCCAAGCGCACCGTTGCGGCTGACTCCTCGGCGCCGATTTCCGATGAGGTCGCGCAGGCACGTGCGTTGGCGCAGATTAGCGAGGCTCAGGTGGTGCGCGCCCGCCGTCGTGCTGCCGAGCGCGAGGCCGCGGCTCTGACCGAGCTTGCAGCTCCGTCTGTGCCCGAGACGCCTGCCGCCATCGAGACCCCTGCCGCCGACCTGCCGACCGAGAAGCCGGCACCGCGCACACGCCGCCGCACGGCTGCTAAGGCCGAGCAGGTTGCGGAACAGGTGGCCCCCGAGCCCACTGAGGCTTCGGTCCGTTCCGCGGCAGGGGAGGGCACATCGCCTGTTGAGCCCGCTGCGCCTGTCGAGTCCAGCGAAGTTCCCGTTGTCGATCCGGCTTTGCGCCCGCACCGTCGCGGTCGCAAGCCCAAGGCCTTTGTCGAGGCCGAGAAGGCCGCAGCCGCAGCCGCCGCCGCTCGGGATGCTGAGGCGACCGGCAAGTCCTCAACTGCTGCCGATGCACCCGTCCAGGATGCTACGACTTCCGAGGCCGTTTCTGCCGATGCCGAGCCCGCCGACGTCCGTCCCGGTCGCAGCCGTCGCACTGCTGCTAAGCGCACGTCCAAGGCTAAGGCTGCCAAGAAGGGTGCGTCCGAGGATTCCGCCGAGACGACCGCCGATGCATCGACTGATGCCGTCGAGCCCCAGGACGTCGAACAGCCTGCATCCGAGAAGCCCAAGCGCGGTCGCAAGAAGTCCGTTAAGGTCAAGGCCGCCGAGCAGCAGGCTGATGTCGAAGCGCAGGTTGATTCTGGCGCCGAGGCCAATGACGCCGCTGCGGCCAATGTTGACACCGCCGCAACCGATGGTGCCGTCCCCGCCGAGGGCGAAGACGGCGCTCGCCCCAACCGTCGCCAGCACAAGCGCAACGAGGAGCGCAACGAGCGCAAGGACGAGCGCAACAACGACCGTCGCAACCGCCAGCGCGATCGCAAACAGCGCAACAAGGAGCGTAATGCCGCTCCCACCGAGCCCACGCTTTCGCGCGAGGAGCTCGCTGCCATGAAGGTCGCCGAACTTCGCGAGAAGGCCAAGGAGTTCGAGATCGAGACGACCGGCAAGAAGAAAGCCGAGCTCGTCGAGGAGATCTACACCACCGCCGCGAAGGCCGAGGGCTTCCGCGACATCAAGGGCATTCTGCAGATTCGCCCGGACAGCTCCGGCATCATCCACGCCCATGGCTACATGAAGTCCAACGACGACGCCTTCGTGCCCGCCTACCTCATCCGCTCCGCGCGCCTGCGCACGGGCGACGTCATCGAGGGCTCGCTGCGTCCTTCGCGCGGCGGCGACAAGCGCGCCGGCCTCGCCAAAATCACGACCATCAACGGTCTTGACCCCGAGCAGATTCGCAACCGTCCCAAGTTCGGCGACCTCACCCCGGTCTATCCCAACGAGCCGCTGCGCATGGAGCACGGCAAGGACTCTATTACCGGTCGCGCCATCGACATCGTGTCACCGATCGGCAAGGGTCAGCGTGGCCTGATCGTGTCCCCACCCAAGGCCGGCAAGACCACGATCCTCAAGAAGATCTGCCAGTCTATCTCGATTAATAACCCCGAGGTGCACCTCATCTGCCTGCTCGTCGACGAGCGTCCCGAAGAGGTCACCGATATGCAGCGTTCCATCAAGGGTGAGGTTGTGGCGTCGACCTTCGATATGCCTGCCGACAACCACACCCGCGTGGCAGAGCTCGTCATCGAGCGCGCCAAGCGCATCGTGGAGCTGGGTGGCGACGTCGTGGTGGTGCTCGACTCCATCACGCGTCTTGCCCGTGCCTACAACTTGGCGGCGCCCGCCTCGGGCCGCATCCTTTCGGGCGGCGTCGATTCGGCGGCCCTGTATCCGCCCAAGCGCTTCCTGGGCGCAGCCCGCAATATCGAGAACGGTGGCTCGCTCACCATCCTGGCCTCTGCCCTCATCGACACCGGTTCCAAGATGGACGAGGTCATCTTTGAGGAGTTCAAGGGCACCGGCAACATGGAGCTTAAGCTCGACCGCGACCTGGCCGACCGCCGCATCTTCCCGGCTATCGACCCCGTTGCCTCCGGTACGCGTAACGAGGACCTGTTGGTCGACGAGCAGATGCGCCCGTTTGTCTTTGGTCTGCGTCGCATTCTTGCCGGTATGAACAACACCGAGCGCGCAGCCGCATCGTTTATCAAGGGTCTTAAGGGCACCAACACCAACCAGGAGTTCCTGGTGCGTTCGGCCAAAAAACACAGCGACTACGAGCAGACGTTCTAGGCTGTCATCCACGCGCTGCGATAGTCATCAATGCGATAAAGGGTCGGGGCTTTGAGCCGCGGCCCTTTTCCATAGCGCCGCTCCGCGCTTATTTTTGACCGTAAGACCGACGAGCAGCAGGTTTCCCGTTTCAATCCGACATCGTCGCTTGCAATCGGCAGGGCGGTTTCGCATAATAGCTTTTAAGCTTCGCGACGGAAAACGCAGATGAAACGAACCATATACCGTTGCTTTGGGGCATAGCCCCGCTTCATCTTCTCTCGCGCAGCCAACTGAATGATGCGATTTGGGTGCTGGAAGATGGGGAGAGCTCATGGCTTCTTCTGATGCAACACAACGAGCAGTCCTTGCCGGACTTTCGTGCGGGATCGGCCTTGCCGCTCCCGTGGTTATGTATGCCGCGACGCTGCCGTTTTCGTCGGTGAACGAGACGGTCGTGGCGGGTGCGGTTCCCTTCGCCGTGGGCGCGGTGGCGGGCGTGGGTATCTATGCCGCCTCGCTGGGTATCTCCGAGTATCGTGCGCAGCGTGAAGAGCGTCTGTTCCAGCCCGATGCCATGGGCGGTGCCGCAAATCTCAATCAGCATCAAAGCGAGTTCAAGACCGCCTCGATTCCAGCTCAGCAGCAGGATGCGATACCTTACGCTGCGGCTTCTGCTTCTCGGGCTCAGTCGGAACAGTCTACCTCGGCATTCCTTTCCGGCCTGACCGGTGCGTTCCAGCGCCGTCATGCCGACGATGGTGTTCCTACCATCGCTCGAGCCGCAGATGCTATGGACGAGGCCGAGGCTTGGTCCATGATCGACAGCATGCTCGACGACGATTCGCCGGTTAGCTGCGACCCTGCGCGCTCGCGCGACGTCTATCAAGTCGCCATCGACGAGCTCACCAACGGCGGGCAGACCGGCTCCTTCAATCGCGACGACATCGCCGCCGCCGCGCGTGCCGTGTCGGGCTCCCAGGCCGCCCCTGCGGGCAGCACGGCGGCTTTCGTGGCACTCGTTGCCAACGCGGCAGCCAATAACGCCTACAGCGCTACCTCGGCGGACGCGAACGCTTCTGCCGATAATTCGTACGTTGATGAAGACATGACCGCGGACGAGGAGGCCGTTGCCGCCCGCCGTGCCGCCGAAAGCTCGCTTTGGGGCGCTCCTGCCCAGCAGCAGGCGGCTGAGGCTGCGCCGTACAACGCAAACCTTGCCAGCATGCCTATCATTTCCGGTGCCGCGGACATCGATCTCGATGACCTCGATGAGCCTGCAGCCATCACCGCATCGATTGATGCCCAAGATCGCATCGACACCGGCGACCTTCCGGATGCCTCGCTCGAGGTTGATGTCCCCATGGCCGATTACTCGGGCCACGAGGACATGTGGGCCGCCGCCACCGCGATTCTGGATGAGATTGACGAGCCTGCTCCCGTTGCAGCCCCCGCTCCCGTCGCTGCCCCTCAGCCTGCTGCCCCCGCCTATGTCGGCCGTCACAGCGCTGTGTTCCCCGAGGATACCGCCCGTATCTCGCGCGAGGGCATCGAGCGGGCCGAGGCTATTGCCGCCGGCATTATGGAAAATCGTCGTCACGAGCGCGTCAATCAGATCCTCGAGGAAGAGATCGAGCGCCTGCAGTCCTCTACCGCCAAGCGTACGGGCCGTGCCTATCTGAGCGTTATCGAGGGCGGTACCGCCAGCTTCGCGCCGCTCCGCGCGGAGGCATAACTTCTGCATGGTTAAGATCAATCGAAAATGGGCGGTCGTGACCTGCCTGATGGCGCTCTTGATCTGGGGCAATTCGCTGGTTCCCGGCTCGGGGTCGGGCTCGCTGAGCCTAACGGTCATGGAAGCTATCCGCGGTTTCCTGCACGGCGTGGGACTTCCATATGCATGGGTGACCAACTTTGTTGTTCGCAAGTGCGCGCATTTCACCGAGTATATGGTGCTCGGCATCCTGGCAACGCATGCCTTTGATTATGAGGGGCGGCGCACCTTTGACGTGCTGCTGCCCACGGCGGTGTTCCTGCTGCTGATTCCCTCGATCGACGAGACGATTCAGCTCTTTGTGCCGGGACGTGCCGGCATGATCACCGATGTGATGATCGACTGCTGTGGAGCGGCAACGGGCGTTGTGCTCCGATATCTCTTACGGTCGCTGATGTGCGCCAAAAAAGCCGCCTAGGACGTATTGTTTGGTCCTAGGCGGCCTTTTTTATTCGAGGGCTTATATGGGGCGTGGTGGCGTTGTTCCGTAGGTCGGATTTGCCGGGCGCGCCACGCCCTGCGGGTGCGTCTGCTACTGAAGCGCCTGTGCGCCCAGGGCCAAGCAGCCCATAATGCCCTGCTTGCCCTCGAGGCTGTTGTTGACGATGTAGCTATCGATGTCGACCATCTCGGACGTGACGATGTAGCCGTTGAGCATCTCGGCACACTTCTTGCGCGCGAGCGGCACGATGGGGGTGTGGTCGGCCACGCCGCCACCGATGACGATCTTCTGCGGTGCGTAGCACAGGATGTAAGTCATGAGCGCCTGCGCAAGGTATCCGGCAAGCAGGTCCATGGCATCTGGGTCGTCGGCCATCTCTCCGGCGCTCTTGCCGCCCCAGCGCTTTTTGACGCCGGGGCCGGCGATGAGGCCCTCGAGGCAGTTGTCGTGGAAGGGGCAGCCGCTGTGCTCGCCGATGGTGTCGCGCGGGTCGCGAGTGACCAGGATGTGGCCGGCCTCGGGATGCATCATGCCGTGCACGAGCTTACCGCCCGAGAGCACGCCGGCGCCCACGCCGGTACCGATGGTCAGATACACCACGTCAGTGAGGCTCTGGGCGCAACCAAAGGTGACCTCGCCCAGGCAGGCGACGTTGACGTCGGTGTCGTAGCCGCAGGGAATATTGAGCTCGTTTTGGATGGTGCCCAGCAGGTCAAAGTAGCGCCATGCCGTTTTGGGCGTCTCCAGGATCTTGCCGTATTGGGGCGAGGCAGGGTTGACTGCGGTGGGGCCAAAGGCGCCGATGCCCAGCGCGGCGATGCCCTTGTTCGCAAACCATGCGTTGACGGCCTCAACGGTCTCCTGCGGGGTCGTGGTCGCGATCTGCTCACGCTCCAGGACCGTACCGTCTGCATAGCCCGTGGCGCAGACCATCTTGGTGCCGCCGGCCTCGAGCGCTCCGATAAGCTGCTGCTCTTGCATAGTATTCCTCTCTCTGGGACGAGTTGCTCCTTCTCTAAAGTATAGCGCTCTAAAAAATAAATGAGGTCGCTATAAAAAGAAACCTCGTATCCCAACGGGTTCACGAGGTTTCTTTAGTGCCTTTAGTTACTGGCCGTCCTTACCCGCGTGGCTCGATTTTATCACGCAGGGACTTGAGGTTCTCCAGCGCGGCGCTAAGCGTCTCGTCTCGCTTGGCAAAGTGGAAGCGGATGAGGTGGTTGACGG
Source organism: Collinsella aerofaciens (assembly GCF_015557435.1). Lineage (GTDB taxonomy): Bacteria > Actinomycetota > Coriobacteriia > Coriobacteriales > Coriobacteriaceae > Collinsella > Collinsella aerofaciens_Z. Next base: position 1,395 of record NZ_JADNOH010000091.1, on the reverse strand, counting down.
GCTCGCGGAAGAAGCTTGAGCCGGGCACGGCGCCCACGCCCACCTTGGACGCGAGGTCCTCGCAGAAGTCGAGGTCGCTGTTATAGCCAAACTCCGAGATATCCATCATCACGTAGTAGGCGCCCTGCGGCACGTTGTGCGTGAGTCCGATGCTGTCGAGTCCCTGACAGAATAGGTCGCGCTTGGCGGTGTAGAGGTCGAGGACCTCCTGGTAATAGCTGTCGTCGAAGTTGAGGGCGGTGACGACGGCCTCTTGCAGGGGAGCGGCGGCGCCCACGGTGAGGAAGTCGTGAACCTTTTTGATGCGCTCGGTGATTTCGGCAGGAGCGATGGTGTAGCCCAGGCGCCAGCCGGTGATGGAGTAGGTCTTGGATAGCGAGCTGCAGCTGATGGTGCGCTCAAACATGCCGGGCAACGTGGCCATGTACACGTGCTCGTGGGGCGCGTAGACGATGTGCTCGTAGACCTCGTCGGTGATGCAGTAGGCGTCATACTTTTTGCACAGGTCGGCGATAAAGGTGAGTTCCTCGCGGGTAAAGACCTTGCCGCAGGGGTTGGACGGGTTGCATAGGACGATCGCCTTGGGATCGTTGTCGCGGAAGGCCGCCTCGAGGACCTCACGGTCAAAGTCAAAGGTGGGCGGGTTGAGCGGCACGTAGATGGGCTCGGCACCCGAAAGGATCGTGTCGGCGCCGTAGTTCTCGTAGAATGGCGAGAAAATGACGACCTTGTCGTCGGGGTTGGTGACCGTCATCATGGCGGCCATCATGGCCTCGGTGGAGCCGCAGGTGACCACGATGTTCTCGTTGGGGTTGATCGGCATGCCCATAAAGTGCTCCTGCTTGGCGGCAAGCGCCTCGCGCATGGCTTGGGAGCCCCAGGTGATGGAGTACTGGTGGTAAAGCGGCTTGGGGTCGGTGGCGATGGTGCCGAGGCTATTGAGCAGCTGCGCCGGGGGATCAAAGTCGGGGAAGCCCTGTGACAGGTTGACGGCGCCATACTTGTTGGAGATGCGCGTCATGCGACGGATGACGGAATCGGTAAACGTTGCCGTGCGGTTGGAGAGTTCTTTCATGCCGGTCCTTTCGAGCATTTGCAGTGGGGCAAGTTTACTCCTATGAAACCGGTGGGAAATGCTCGAAATGGTCTCGAAAAACTCTTTTCAAAATTCTTGAAAATTGGGGCTTGCATCGCGTGGCGTTCCTTGCAATAATAGTCGAGCGCGAAGCGCACAGGACACGGTGGGTGTAGCTCAGTTGGCTAGAGCGACGGGTTGTGGTCCCGTAGGTCGAGGGTTCGAGTCCCTTTACCCACCCCAGTTCTTGCTTCGTGTTGATATCGGGTCGTTAGCTCAGTTGGTAGAGCAGGGGACTCTTAATCCCAAGGTCCAGGGTT
>NZ_JADNOH010000090.1 GCF_015557435.1 Collinsella aerofaciens | reverse complement strand
TCGGTCGGAGGGGTGGCTTTGTAAAGCCGTTTGTCTCCACCCGCGTAGCGGGTGGTTTAAAGCTGGCCGCTGCGCGCCCAGCAGACTAAAGTCTTGACGCAAAGGAGGCGCCAGTGGCGCCTCCGTCTTGCGCAGGACTGTTCGAAGTAGCAAGTTAAGGACCAGGGGTCCCCGTTACCCGAGCGTTTCTGTGCTAGTTGAATTTGAAGATCTTTGAGGCAAGACGGTATAGGCCGAGTGTGGTTTTGTCTCCCGCCCGACCGTGCAGATTGGTAAAGAAGCCCACCACGCCGTAGCGGGCGCGACGATACATGCGCTCGTCGTAGGCCTTCAGATCATTCCACAGCGTCTTCAGGCGCTCATCGGCGCATTCTTCCTCGGAAAGCTTGGTGAGCACCGAGCAGATCGCCATCATCATGGTGAAGTAGCCCATCATGTACGAGCGCAGGCGCGAAGACTCAACGTCCTGGAACAGGTGGAACGACTCCATCATAATGCGCGTAACGCGGAACTGCTGGTCCAGACGCTTGACCATCGTAGCCTCGTTGACGCTCTGGCCCTCGCGACCAATGAAGTAACGGTAGAGGTCGATGTCGGCGTAATACATGGTCTTGCAGCGCGGCAGCGGCACGTAGGCGTAGATGTTGTCCACGTAGAAGGTGTGCGGCGGCATAGGCAGGTTGGACTCGCGCAGCACGTCCGTGCGATAGCACAGACTGTGCATAAGCAGATTCTGGTCCAGACGGAAGTGCCCGATCTGATCCCAGGTGAAAATCTTTTTGCGCGGCAGGGCAAACTTGTAGCCGATAGCGGTATGCGTGCCCTCATAGACCTTCTCGTACACGTAGTTGGAGATAAACAGGTCGACGCGCTGGTCGCGCTCCTCAAAGCCACGCAGGATCGACAGCATGGTCGAAAGGGCCGCGCCGTCGAGCCAGTCGTCGGAGTCTACGACCTTGTAGTACGTACCCTGCGCCTCGCGCAGACCCGAAAGGACGGCGATACCGTGGCCGCCATTCTCCTGGTGCACCGCGCGGATGATACCGGGATAACGGGCCTCCCACTCGTCGGCCTTGGCGGCCGTCTCGTCCTTGGAGCCGTCGTCGACCACGATAATCTCGATATCGGTGGCGTAATTGCTTCCCTCCAGGATGGAGGTGATGCAATGGTCCATGTCCTTGGCGGCGTTATACGAGGGAATACCGAATGTTATGACTTTATGCATGGCAGGCGATAATCTCATCCGAAAGATCGAGGGCGGAATTGGTCACGGCGTCCATATCGTAGTAACGATACTCGGCCAGGCGACCCACCGGGTGGAAGTTCGTCAGGTTCTGAACGCGCTCAAGATAGCGCTCATAGAGCTCGCGGTTCTCGGGCTCAAGAATGGCGTAGTACGGCGTCTCGCCCGAACCAGGCGTATAGGCCTTGGAGTATTCCTTCATGATGGTGGTCTTGCCGGGCAGGACCTGACCGGTCATGTTCTTGAACTCGGTAATGCGCGTGTAGTCCTCGCTCGTGGTGTAGTTGACGGTGCCCACGGGCTGGAACTGATCCATATCGAGCGTCTCGAACTTCATATCGAGCGTGCGGTACGGCAGAGCACCCAGGTCGAGATTGAACAGCTCATCGAGCGGACCGGTGTAGACGATCTCGCCGCCGTAGACCTTGCCGTCAACTTTAACGGTGGTCTCGTCAATCTCGAACAAATCGCGAGCGTCCACGTCGCAGAACACGTCGATCAAGTCATGATCGAGCATATGCTCGAACAGCGCGGTGTAGCCGTCCTGCGGCATACCCTGGAAGGGGGCCTGCGGGAAGTAGCGATCGTCATCGCCCACAAAAACGGGAACGCGACCAGTGATCGAGGGATCGATCTGGTCGGGAGTCTGACCCCACTGCTTCATGGTGTAATGCAAAAAGACGTTCTCGTAGACGTAATCGGCGACCTCGGCAAGATCCGGGTCGTTCTTCTTGCGCAGCTCCATAATGGGCACCTTGACATCCTTGCCAAAGGTCTCCACGAGCTTCTGATACAGCTCCTCGCCGCGCTCATCGCCAAAAGCAAGCTTGAGGCTCGCGTGGTTGAAGGGCACGGGCATAAGAGTGCCGTTGATGTTGGCAAGCACCTTGTGCTGATAGTCCGTCCACTTGGTAAAGCGCGACAGGAAGTTGTGCACGCGCTCGTTAAAGGTGTGGTAGATGTGCGGACCGTACTCGTGGATCAGGATTCCAGCCTCGTCAGCGCAGTCGTAGGCATTGCCTGCAATGTGGCTACGACGCTCCAGAACGGCAACGCGATAGCCGATAGTCTCGGCAAGACGGCGGGCACAAACGGCACCAGCGTACCCGGCACCGACAACGATCATGTCGTACGCACCGGCATTAAAGCCTTCAGGCAGGCCTGAGGTAATCTGCATCGATACTCCTTGTCAAAAGCCACACGCTTTTTAACTGGGCTTTTTCTCGAACATACGTCGAGACATATTTATCAGAGCGATTATAGCGCTAATGCGTCCTATAATGAGCTTGCCACACAAGGAAAGCTCAAGCACCGCGGCGTACATAATTGAAAGGTAAACCCGCTAGCAGCGGGTTTATTCGTGTACAGCCGAGGGCCTGGAGCTTAGCGGAACGCTTGTAAGGAGTAACATGAGCGATTTCCTAAACCGTATGAAGTCTGCCGCCAAGGCCGACCTTAAGACCATCGTCCTGCCCGAGGGCGAGGACCCGCGCACCATCGTCGCGGCGAACAAGATCATCGAGGAGGGCCTGGCCAACATCGTCATCCTGGGCAATCCCGATGACATCAACGTTCCCGGCGCCACCGTCATCGACCCGCGCAACGCCGAGAAGCACGAGGAGTACGCGCAGAAGTTTGCCGAGCTCCGCGCCAAGAAGGGCGTCACCATCGAGCAGGCTCGCGCCCAGGTGATGGACGCCACCTACTTTGGCACCATGATGGTCAAGATGGGCGATGCCGACGGCCTGGTCTCCGGCGCCTGCCACTCCACCGCCGACACCCTGCGCCCCGCGTTGCAGATCCTCAAGACCGCCCCGGGAACCAAGCTGGTCTCGGCCTTCTTCGTGATGTGCACCGACACCCCGCAGTTTGGCACCGACGGCACGCTGATCTTTGCCGACTGCGGCCTCAACATCAACCCGTCCTCTGACGAGCTCTCCGAGATCGCCATCGCCTCCGCGCACTCCTGGTCCACCTTTATGGGCAATGTTGAGCCGCACGTGGCCATGCTCTCCTACTCCACCATGGGCTCCGCCGGTGGCGAGGTCGCCAAGAAGGTCCAGGAGGCCGTGAAGTTCTGCAAGGAGAAGGCTCCCGAGCTCGCCATCGATGGCGACCTGCAGCTCGACGCCGCCATCGTCCCCACCGTCGCCCAGCTCAAGGCTCCCGGCTCCTCCGTCGCCGGTAAGGCCAACGTGCTCGTGTTCCCCGACCTCGAGGCCGGCAACATCGGCTACAAGCTGGTCCAGCGCTTCGCCGGTGCCGACGCCTACGGCCCCATCCTGCAGGGCATCGCCAAGCCGGTCAACGACCTTTCGCGCGGCTGCTCTGCCGACGACATCGTGGGTGTCGTGGCCATCACCGCCGTCCAGGCTCAGATGGCTGAGTAGCGGACATATCCCCTCGGGGCCCTACAGGGTAAACCTCTGAAAACGTCCTCGGACATGTCGGAAGCCCCCGCTGCGCACTACGTGCGGCGGGGGCTTCCTCCGTCCTGCGGAAAGTTTTCAGAGCTTTACCCTGTAGGGTCCCTGCCGCCACGTAGCAATCAGGGCATCTGGAGTGGACGGCGGCTTGGCTACGAGCTGGAGCTGAAGACCTGGATGGCTGGGTGCCTTTGTCGCTAGCGCAGGCGTTGCGGATATGGTCACTTTGGATCTGCGAGGCATGGTGCGGATCGGCGGCTGTTCAGGCGGAAAGCGTATCCCAGTTTAAAGGCGAATTGTGGGATGCAGTTTCCCCTTGGGGCCTGTTTGGGAAACTACGGGACGGAATTTTGCTTTATTGTGGGTCGCACTTTCCGCAACGTGCCTCAACCGGAAAGCGTGTCCCAGAATTTGCGCTCGAAATGGGATGAGGTTTCCGCCGTCCGCCTGCTAGTAAAAAGGCCTCCGGAGCTGTTGCTCTGGAGGCCTTTTTGTCAATTACAGACGAATACGTTAGTTGTTCTTGGTCAGACGCTCGACGTCGTGGGCGATCATGTATTCCTCGTCGGTAGGGATGACCATGACCGTGACGGCGGAGCCGGCGGCGCTGATGACCTGCGGGCCGTTGCCCACGGCCTCGCGGTTCTTGTTGTTGTCGATGCGCACGCCCAGCCACTCAAAGCAGTCGCAGAAGGCCTTGCGGATCGACCAGTCGTTCTCGCCGATGCCGGCAGTGAAGGTAATGGTATCCACGCCCGCCATGGAAGCGATCATGGAACCGGCCTGCTGCATGGCCTTGTAGGCGAACATGTCGAAGGCGAGCAGGCAGCGCTCGTCGCCCTCGGAGGCGCGCGTGCGAATGTCGCGGGCGTCGTTGGAGATGCCCGAGATGGCAAGCAGACCGGACTGCTTGTTCATCATGTCGTCGACTTCCTGATAGCTATAGCCGCCCTCGCGTTGCAGGTAGCACACGGTGGCCGGGTCGATGGAACCGCAACGGGTGCCCATCATCAGGCCGTCGAGCGGCGTGAGGCCCATCGTGGTATCGCGGCATACGCCGTCCTCGATGGCGGCGAGCGAGGCGCCGTTGCCCAGGTGGCACGACAGCAGACGGTGGCAGCGCGTACCCAAGATCTCCTTGGCCATCATCCACTCGTAACGGTGGCTCGTGCCGTGGGCGCCGTACTTGCGCACGTGATACTTGTCGCACACGTCCTTGGGCAGTGCATAGGTGTAGGCGACCTCGGGCATGGTCATATGGAACGACGTATCGAAGACGGCCACGTTGGGCAGCTCCGGATACTTCTCGCGGCAATACTCAATCGCTGCGGCCTCGCCGTAGTTGTGCAGCGGCGCGAGCGGCGCCACCTCGAGAATCTTAGCCATGACCTCATCGTCGACGACCGCGGAATCATCGAAGTACCAGCCGCCCTGAACGATGCGGTGGCCGATGCCATCGATCGTAAAGTCGGTCTTCTCGAGCTCCTCGAGCACGCGCGCAATGGCCGAGCGGTGGTCGGGGAAAGGAATCTCCTCGGTCTGCTTGGCGCCACCGTTCTCGGAATGGCCAAAGATGCCCATCTCCGAGCCGATACGCTCGCAGTTACCCTTGGCGAAGACCTCGCGGGTATCGGTATTCAAAAGCTGATATTTAAGGCTCGAGCTGCCGGCGTTGACAACAAGTACGTTCATGAGACTCCTTCGTGATTACAGTACGGTCGGCAAACCCATAAGGCGGCCGTATCCTTAATAAGAAGTTATCAGAATTCAATAAATATCTATTAAACTCTTCGCCCAAAGCGCATAAAAGGGGGCTGAACGGCACAAGGCCATCCAGTCCCCTCCCCTTGCATCAATTACTTGCCGTTGACGATGCGCTCGACGTCGGAAGCGATCATGAACTCCTCGTCCGTAGGGATGACGAAGATCTTGACCTTGGAATCCTTAGCGGACAGGCACCAGGCGCCATCGCCACGCAGAGCGTTGCGAGCGTGATCCATCTTGACGCCCATAAAGGCCAGACGGTCAGCCACACCGGCGCGAACTGCCGGAGCGTGCTCGCCGATGCCGGCGGTAAAGACGAGCGTGTCCATGCCGCACATGGAGGTTGCCATCTCGGCAGCCTTGGCGGCAATCTTGTAGACAAACATATCGAAGGCGAGCTGAGCCTCGGGGTCGCCAGCAGCGGCGAGCTCCTCGACGTTACGGCAGTCGTTGGTCTTGCCGCCGGTCACAGCCATGAGGCCGGACTTCTTGTTCATCATCTCGTCAACCTCGTCGAAGGTGTAGCCGCCCTCGCGCTGCAGGTAGCACACGGTAGCCGGGTCAATGGAACCGCAGCGGGTGCCCATCATGACGCCGTCGAGCGGGGTGAGGCCCATGGTGGTGTCCATGCACTTGCCGTCCTCGATGGCGCACAAGGAAGCGCCGGAACCGATGTGGCACACGACAACCTTGCGGGCCTCGCCGTTGGTCATCTCGGCGACCTTCTTGGAGATGTAGCGGTAGCTGGTACCGTGGGCGCCGTACTTACGAATGTGAAGCTTGTCGCAAACGTCCTTGGGCAGGGCGTAGGTCTTGGCGACCTCGGGCATGTTGAAGTGGAAGGCGGTGTCGTAGACCGTGACGTTAGGCAGGTCGGGATACTGCTCCAGGCAGAACTCGATAACGTTGGCCTCGGGGTTGTTGTGCAGCGGAGCGAGCGGGGCAACCTCGCGAATCTTGGCGAGAACGTCCTCGTCGACGAGGGAGGAATCGCCAAAATACCAACCGCCCTGAACGATGCGGTGGCCGATGCCCTCGATCTTGACGCCGTTGGCCTCGAGGTCCTTCAGGACGACCTCGATGGCGACCTTGTGGTCGGGGAACTCGATGTTCTCGGTCACCTTTTTGGAACCGTTGGCAGCGTGGGTAAAGGTACCGCCGGTAAAGCAGACGCGCTCGCAGGAGCCCTTTGCGGACACCTTGTGGGACTTGGTATCGATGACCTGATACTTAAGGGTCGAAGATCCTGCGTTGACGACCAGAACGTTCATGTGTCTCCCTACTAACAGGCGGTGTGGCGCCGCCAGGTTACATACGCTTCAATAATAAACCCAAACGCCCTCGCGCTCGGGTTTATTGCGTTGATATATAAGTTATCGATGCCTGGTCGCTCATGACCTTTGACTTGTAAGGCGAAATAGCGCGGGGACATACGCCAGAGAAGAAATCCCAAGCGCAACAAGCAGCACAACCCGAATACCCACAACGCTACTCAACACAGCATTGAGCAGATAGAAAAGAACGGCGCCCACCGCCACCATCTGGCTTTGAACCGAAATCAGTGAACAGCGCATCGATGAATCGGCAGCATTTTGAAAAACCGAGTATTTGATCGGAGCAAATAACGAGTAAGCAACCGTCTGCAGCACATAGAACACGGGCAATAAATAGGCTGGAGTAAAGGGGATCAAAAACAAAGCAGTCAAGAAAAGACGAACGATGCCGCAAATACGCGCAAAACTGCCCTTGTCGACATGAGCAATCACACTGGGCACGATAAACCCTATGGAGGCGGAGACAAGGAGCTGGACCGCAATGGTCACACCCGAAGCAACGGCGTTCATTCCGCGGTCTGCAAGCAGCAGCGAGAAAAAGTCTTCCAAAGCGACGAAAGCAAAAGCCTGAGAGCAGTCCATAACAAACGCTGAGCGAAGAATACTGTTGCTCGTAATAGCCGCCCCAATCATCCTTGGGCTAATTCCACGCTCGAACGTCGTCATAGTGCCTTCTCTTCGCTCCTCAGGGATACAGGCAACGACAGCCAGTGTCAGCACCATGGCGAAGATATCTGCCGAAAGACCGACGTAATACGCACCAACGGACGAGATGAAACCGCCTACACAAGCAGAAAGGGCATAAGACGCATAGAAGACGAATCGCTCAACCACATTAAGTCTCACGAGCTGGTCCTGAGAGACACTGTCGATGTAAATCGCTTCGATGGATCCGCTCACGCATGCGACGGCAAAACCTTTGAGAGCAAACGCGCCGATTAAAAGCAGAGGAGACCGGGCGAGAAGCAGAACGGCGTAGTACACAAGCATTCCCATGATGCCAACGAGGCCGCTCGCCTTTCGTCCAAACCTGTCTGCAATATAGCCAGTAGGAACCTCAAGAATAAACTTGCTCACTTGGTATGCAATCATCATGCCAGAAATCGCCACCATCGAGAATCCGACAAACTCAAGGTAAACCGTCAGAAAATACAAGATGGTGCTGAAGTTCGATAGGAAAACGAACGCCATATAAAGCAAAACCATACGGTTTTTCATGCTTCGCCCTCCAAGAGTCAATAATCCAAACCAAAATCTTGGAAAAGTATGAAAGCGAAGCCGTCAACCATGCGTTACGAAGCGTCAATATTCACTTGACGACGCGATGTCAAATAGTCTCACGAAGCGAGATGGCGCAATAGGTGAAGGAAAACCGTCTGGTGTCGATCAGTCCAGGAATTTTGCCGATAGCAAAAGTAGATAGGCAGAGTTACGTCACGCGATCCTTCAATGGAACACTCGCTCACTTCTGATCCATCCGATGCGAGAGGGGACCCAGACAAACTCAATATCAATCCCCCGGCTTGAAGAAACTCAACCTGAGCCCTGCTTCCGTATTCGACATCACGGAAACGGAAATTAACGAGCTGGGCTTCGGGACATTGGTTGATTGCATTGAGACAGGGTGACAAATTAATTGGAACAGCAAGCCTGCCGCCCAGTAGCTCACGAATGGTCATAGCTTCCACAGATTGATGGCCCGCCGGGCACGAAAGAACCTTGAGCTCCTTTTCGCCCAAGCATTTCGAAGAAAGGGCGCTGTCCCGTGGTTCCTCAAATGAGATGGCTGCATCCGAAATACCAAGCATGAGCGACTCAAAGCATGTGGCCGTTGGTTGATGCCACACATCGAGGTGGATCTGGGGGTGCAAGCTTTCAAACGAGTCGTACCAGTATTCGGAAAAAAGGAGCCCCCGTCCGTGAAGGCAGGGGGCATAGAGACGAAAATGGCCGTCGGGCGAAACGCCGTCGCCCATCGATTGAGCGTACTTTTTGAGATCATCGACTTGTGTCAAGACCATGCGTGCACGACGCGCAAACTCCCGGCCCGCAGGAGACAAAGCAGCCTCCCCCGTCGATCGGTCGAGCAAAGCAATCTGATACTCAGATTCCAACTTCTTAATTGCCGACGAAACGGCCTGTGGACTCACATGAACGGCGCGAGCAGCTTTACGCACGCCACCATGGTTCGCTACTGCTTGAAGGTATTCGAGTTGAGAAAGCTGCATAGATTACTCCAAAGGCAGCCAAGGCGACGGACTGCGCGCCCTCAGATGAGGTTCTCGCCCAGGTTCTTGCCGCCGAGGACGTGCATGTGGAAGTGCATGACGGTCTGGCCGGCGTTGACGCCCTTGTTGGAGATGACACGGAAACCGTCCTCCAGACCCTTGGCCTTGGCGACCTCCTGGATGGCGTGAGCCATGGCACCCATGGTCTCGGCAGGCACGTTGTCGGCGATGTCACTGTAGTGTTTCTTGGGAATCACGAGCGTATGGACCGGCGCCTGGGGATTAAGGTCGTCGAACGCGATGACCTGGTCGTCCTCATAGATAACGGTTGAGGGAATCTCGTGGTTGGCGATTTTGCAGAAGATGCAATCACACATGGTTGGTTCCTTTCTCGCAGACCAAGGTAATTATATTTGGTCGGGATGGTTAGAACGAGAGGTTGTCGTCGGTGTTGGCGGCTTCGCCGTCGGCGAGCACGTCGTTGCCGTCGACATCCTTAAGAAGCACCGAGACCTTCTGCTCGGCATCGGCCAGGCGGGTACGCAGGCTCTTGAGAAGCTCGACGCCGCGGGTGTAGCTCTCGAGCGACTCCTCGAGCTCCATGTCGCCCGACTCCAGGCTGCGGATAATGAGTTCCAGCTCCTGCGAGGCCTGCTTGTACGTAAGCTGCTCGACCGGGGTCTTCTCTGCCATATCTGTTTCCTTTCCTAAAGGTCTATCACTGTGAAACGCGGTCTATTCGACCGTATTGACGGTTGCCGACACGTTGCCGTCCGCCATGCGCACGCGGATGGCATCGCCGGGCTTAAAGGTCTGGGCGCTTGTAGCCACACCGTCTTCGCTATACGCGATGGAATAGCCGCGGGCAAGCACCTTGAGCGGCGACAGGGCGTCGAGCGAGGCTGCCGCACGGCCCAAGTCGGACGCGGGCTTGTTCAACATCGTGCGCCCCTGATGCTCCAGGCGGGAGCTCGCGAGCGTGAGTGCATGGCGCTTGCCATCGAGCCCCGAGGTGCTTGCAATCAAGCGCTCGGGCAGACGCTCGAAGTTGGAGCGGAAAGCCCCGACCGAACGCGCAATGGCGCCCGACAGGCGATCGGCCGTCAAGGCGAGCTCCGACTCGCGACGCTCGACCATAAACGTTGGATCGTTGAGGCACGGACGGCACGCGGCTGCATCGAGCGCATCGCCCAAGCGTGCCGTATAGGTATCCCAGGCACGCCGACCACGCTGGTCGAGCATCTCCAGATCGACCAGATCCGAACCGATCATCGATGCCATCGCAGCGCCCAGACGCTGATGACGCGCCTCGAGTACATCAGCCAGCTCCGTCATGGCCGGTGCCACCGATTCTGCAGCCGCCGTTGGCGTGGAGGCGCGACGGTCGCTCACCATGTCGCAGATCGAGGTATCGGGCTCATGGCCAATACCTGTCACTACAGGCACAGGACAGGCCGCCACCGCGCGGGCAAGTTCCTCGTCGTTGAAGGTCATGAGGTCCTCGAAGGAACCGCCGCCACGCACGAGCAAAATGCAATCCGGCGTAGGCGTAATCGCAGCGGCGCGATGCAAGCCGTCGATAAGCTCGGCAGACGCTCCCTCGCCCTGCACCTTGGCGCCCACGCAAACGAGCTCGACAAGTGGGTTGCGACGGCGCAGCGTACGCTTGACGTCGTCGATCACGGCGCCGGAAAGCGAGGTGACGACCGCCACACGTGAGCAAAACACCGGGATGCGACGTTTGCGGGACTCGTCCATCAAGCCCTCGCGGCGTAGCTTTTCGGCCAGTTGTGCCACCTGTTGACGCAGCAGGCCCTCCCCCGCCAGCGAGAACGAGCGAGCGACAAAGCTCATACGGCCCGTGGGCTTGTAGAGGTTAAAGCTGCCCTTAAAGCTCACCTGCATACCATCGCGCAAATCGAAGGTGCGCTTGAGATAGGCGCCCTTCCAGATAATGCAATCGACGACGGCCGAGTCGTCCTTGATCTGGAAGTAGCAGTGGCCGCTTCGGGCATTGGGGCCACGAAAGCCGGTGACCTCGCCCAGGACGCTCAGCTGCGGAATCGCATCGAGCGCACCAGCGGCGATCTCGACCGCCTGGCTCACGCTGAGCTCTTTGCGCTCCTGCTCGTCCGACCCGTCGAACTCGGCGGAAACGCTGTTGCCGGTTAGATTCCAGCCTGCCACGCAGCCTCCTTTCGTCATCGCGCACCAGGGCTCCGGCCCTGTGCAAATTCAAGTCCCACACATAGTACAGCGCCGCGGGGACACAAATCCCCGCGGCGCCCGTCAGCCCCATTTGTTATCGGTTGGAGTTTCTGTTGTAGCGAGCCATGAGGTAGAGCAGTTGAATGATCGAGGTGAGCGCCGCTGCAACATAGGTAAGCGCAGCCGCCGTCAGCACCTTCTTGGCACCGTTGACCTGCTTGGAGCTCATACCCGACTGCTCAATGTATGCCACGGCGCGGCGGCTGGCATCGATCTCGACCGGCAGCGTAACTAGCTGGAACAGAACGCTAAACGAAAAGAAGATCAACGCGAGGGTCGTGAGCCCAGCAATGTTCATGAACAGGCCCATAAGCAGCACGATCGTCCAGGTGTTCTGGGTAAAGTTGACAACCGGCACGAGGGCGCTGCGCACCTTCATCATGGCATAGCCGCTTTGGCGCTGGGCGGCATGGCCCGCCTCGTGGCAGGCGACGGCAACGCTTGCCACCGAGCCGCCCGAGCGGTTGGCGTCCGACAGATACAGGTTGTTGTCCTGCGGGTTGTAATGGTCGGTGAGCTCGCCGGCAACGCCCTTGATACCCACGGCGTTGCAACCGTTGGCGTCGAGCATGCGGCGAGCAACCGCAGCGCCCGTGTCGCCGTCCGAGCGTACCTTGGACCACGTCTTGTACGTCGAGTTGATATAGCTCTGCGCGGCAAGACCAAGCACCGTACAGACAAGAACAACCAGCAGGTACAGCGGGTCGATACCAAAGCCGTATCCATAGTAATAGGGCATGCGAATTCCTCCGAATCGAGTTACACGTTGGAGGCATTCTACCCATTCGCCCAACCAAAGAGACAGCATCAATGTTTTGGCATTGCCGCTCTCGAACGTTTGCAGTGCCTGTCAAAACCGCGTAACTATAAAAGCTCTATCTTTCCGTCCTTCACGGTGAGTCCCATATTGCCCGAAAGCAGATCGTCCAGGCGCGAGCCCACGAGCTCAAAGCGCCAGCCTTCGCGCAGGGGGCTCTGCTCGGGATGCTCAATGTAGTCGGCCAAGTCATCGCGCGAGGCAATGACCGAGGTCGCCACGCCCGAGCGCTCGGCAACCAGGCGAATGAGCGCATACATCAGATCCGTCACGCTCTCCAGCTCCGGCGAGATCTGGCGGTGTCCGCGCACCATGAGCGGCAGGCGATCGTGCGGGCAACTCGCGCCGCGCTTGATGGCCATGAGCGCGCCGTCCACGTCGCGCTCCCCCAGCTGATCGGTACCGCGGATACTGCGGAACTCCTCGACGCGCATGGGATTGCGCTTGACGAGCGCCAGCAGCGTATCGTCGGACATGACCCACTTGCGCGGGATGTTGCGGCGCTCGGCGCGGTCCTCGCGCCAGGCGGCGAGCTCGCGCGCGATGCCCAGTTGATGGCGGCTGCAGGAGTTGATGCGCTTGACCTTACGGAATGCCTCGTGACGATCAGCGCGATAGTGCGACTCGTCGGCCAGTGGGCGTAGCTCGTCGAGCACCCAGTCCACGCGGCCCAGCTCGCGCAGGCGGCTCATCATCTCGGTATAGGCGACGATCAGGTACTTGACGTCATCGATCGCGTACTCGATCTGCTTGTCGGTCAGCGGACGGCGCGACCAGTCGGTCAGTGACTCGGTCTTGGGCAGAGAGACGCCACAAAACGTCTGCACGAGCGCGCCGTACGAAATCTGCTGGCGTTCGCCCAAAAAGGCGGCAGCCACCTGCGTGTCAAAAATCGGACGCGGCAACACTCCTACGGTATGGAGCATGACCTCCATATCCTGCGAGCAGGCATGAAATACCTTGACCACGCCCTCGTCGGCCATAAGCTCGGCGAGCGGCGACAGGTCGTCGATCACCAACGGATCGACCACGACGCTCTCGGCAGGGGTGGCAATCTGGACCAGGCACAGACGAGGATGGAACGTGCGCTCGCGCAAAAACTCGGTATCGACGGCAATCGCGTCGAACTCGCTGGCGCGCTGGCAAAAGTCGAGTAGAGCCTGATGTGTGGAAATGTACATATCAACCCATCGAATAAGGTTAGGCCCGAAAAACACGGGTAGGATATCGGCATTGTCTTACAACTATACTCGGTTAGTCACAGAACGGGAACGTAAGTATGCGCTGCCTTATCATCCACAACCCGGCATCGGGCCCCAGCTCAGATGAAATCTTCGCATTCACGCACGCCCTGGCGCAGGGCGGCGACGAGGTCGTGATGCGCTTTATCGGCGATGGCATGGAGCCCGAGGACGCCGTGGCGGACGTGCGCGAGTTCGATCGCGTGGTAGTCTCGGGTGGCGACGGCACCGTCTCCAACGTGCTCGACCAGATGCGCGGATGCGGCGTCCCCACACTCGTCTTCCCCTCTGGCACGGCATGCCTGTTCTTCAACAACATAGGCAATGCCCCCGAGGCGGCGGCACTCGCCAAGGCCTGCCGCGCCGGCCGCACGGTCAAGGTCGACATGGGTGAGCTCTTTTGGCTCGACGAGGACGGCAACGAAAAGCGCCATGGTTTTATCATCATCGCCGGCTCGGGCTTCGACGCCGAGATCATGATGAAGGCAGCCCCCACCAAAAACGACATTGGCGAGATCGCCTACTTCCTGTCGGCGCTTGCTACGCCCAATCCCACAGTGGCGCACTTTACGATTGAGCATGACGGCATTGTCGAGGAGCTAGACGGCATCTGCTGCATGGCAGGCAACACCTCGGTCATCCAAAACGACATCAACCTGTTCCCAGACTGCCGCATGAACGACGGCATGGTCGACATCGCGGTCATCGAGCCCGTAAAAACCGTGCAGTTGCTGCCCACCGTGATCACCGCTGCGCTCGACCCCGCCGGCAAGGTGCTCGGTCGCCCGCAGTTCAAGATCATCCAGACCAAGGAAGCTAAGATTACCTGTACACCGTCGCTGGGCATGCAGTTCGATGGCGAGATTATCTCCAGCAACTCCGGCGTCTTTGGCGCCCGCGCGCTTCCGCAATGTCTCGACCTCATCGTCGACGAATTCTCCCCGCTCGGAAAATAGGAGGAACCCATGAACGACAATCCCCTGCTCGGTTTTATCGTCATCGTCCTGGCCATGCTCGTCGGCTATGCGATTAACGTGATCCACCGCCGGAAGAAGTAATTCCACATTGGTATGATATTCATCCGATTATCATCTCCCCCGCTGTTTATGCATTTGCCAAACAGCGGGGGATTTTTCATTTCGGTATTTCCAGACGCTTTATCCAGATGCAGTAATTGCAGGGCGTCTTTATTTGGCTAAAGCTACAGACTGAGTATAATTAACCGCTCATCGTATATTTCATTACGCTTATCGAGTAAGTATTTTTCATAGATGAATATTGTTTCCGATTCGTTACGCTAAGGGAGTGTCTTTATTGGCTGAAGCCCTCTGGCGACAGAGGGCTTTCGCACGCTGGGAGGGATTATGAGGAAAACTCACCCCGTCAACGCGCTCAAAAAGCTGGGCATAGGCCTCGCCTTTGGAGCTGCAACCATCATGTCCATGCCGACCTCTGCGCTCGCCTGCACGCAGATGTACATGGGCAAAGATCTAACGGCCGACGGCAACACGTACTATGGCCGTGCCGAGGACTTTGGCAAGCGCTATCTCAAGCACTATGGCATCGAACCCGCCCACGAAGCCGGCTTTACGTACAGCTCGAATGAGTCTGCTTTCGAATACACTTCGAATAAGCCTACATATCGCTACAGCTACGTACGTGACCATCCCTCCAATTGGGAGGGCCACACCGACGCCTACTCCGAAGCCGGTATCAACGAGAAGGGTGTCTCTTGCTCCGCTACGCTGAGCACCTCCTATAACGAGGATGCCAAAGCAGCAGACCCAATCGATGAGGCTACCGGCATCGGCGAGTACAGCTACGGCAGCGTCATCCTGGGCCAGAGCGCCAATGCCCGCGAGGGCGTCGAGCTCCTCGGCAGCCTGATCGACGAGCAGGGCACTTGCACTAACGACCAGATCATTATCGCCGACAACAACGAGACCTGGCTGTTCGCCACGCTTTCTGCCCATCAATGGATTGCCATGAAGCTGGCCGACGACGTCGCCTCACTCAACCCCAACATCGGCAGCCTCAACTACGATGTCGACCTGAACGATACTGAGAACTGCCTGCACTCCAAGGACATCGAGTCCATGCCCGTGGAGAAGGGTTTCGCCAAATACTCCGCTGACGGTAAATTCGATGTCGCCCAAACGTATGGCGAAAGCCTCGCCGATTCTGGCGTTAACCAATGGTCCCGCTATGTGCAAGGCCGCCATTATTTTGCTAGTCAGCTGACCGAAGGCACGGATTACGAAATTAAAACTATCACCGATAAGGATGGAAAACCCGTCCAAAAGGGAGCTATGGTCAGCGAAATCCAGCCTCTGTTCTTCAAGCCTGGCAAGTCTGGTTGGAGCACCTTTGAGCTGATTCGTGCCTTCGGCAACCGCGGAGAGAACGTCCCTGGTCTCAACGCGAACACTGATGGCGTTTATTGCATCGGCAGCGAGCGCAACACCGAGATCAATCTCTTCCAGATTCGTCGCGGGTATGATCCCGAAGTCGCTACCATCCAGTGGGAAATGCTCTCCCGTGCCGCGTACTCTGTCGCCATCCCGCTGTACTCCGCTCTGATAACTGAAGTTAGCCCCTACTTCAGCGATCAGACCGTCTCCTTCGACCACTGCAATGCGAAAGACGTCGTGTACAACGAGGAGCCCGAGAACTCCATTAACTACGTCCTCATGGACATCAGCTCGCTCTGCTTTGAGAACCCTGACACCCTTGGTACCAGTGTCCGCACCTACCTCGACGCGCTCCAGAACGAGCTCATCGAGCAGAACAAGGAAGTTGACGCCGCTATGCTGGCCGAGACGACCACCGAGGGTCGCACCGCTCTGGCCAACAAGGCAGGCAAGGCTGCCACCGAGAACACCTACAAGAAGTGCAAGGCCCTGCTCCAGGAGATGCGCGCTTATCAGAAGGCCGGAAACTTTGACGAGCGCTTCACCCCGAGCGACCTGAACACCGAGACCAAGGGCCTCAAGGAGTCCATCACCTACGCCAAGGACGCCCTTGCCACCGACCCGGTCACCCCGGATCAGCCCGGCACTCCCGAGCAGCCCGGTAAGCCCGAACAGCCCAGCACCCCCGAGCAGCCTGAGCAGCCCACTAAGCCCGAGCAGCCCGCTGTCAAGCCTGAGAAGCCTGGCAAGTCGGACAACACCACGACCACGGTAACCACCAACAAGACGAACACCAAGGGCGGCCTGCCCACCACTGGCGATCGTTTTGATGGCCGCATGGTGGCCGCATTCGCCATCGCTGGCGTTGCCGTCATCTCCGCAGGCGGTTATATCCTCTATCGCCGCAACAAGGAGTAATCCCTCACTGGTGCGGGCGGGATGGCACGGTTCGTCCCGCCTGCCTTTTTGACCAGTGGGAAACACCGCTGAAATCTTTTCAAAAAAGATTTCCCAGCACACACTTCGCTGTGCTATAGTGCAGCGCAACAGCAATTAGGCGCGACCGCGCCACGGCATCACGAAAGGAGCCACCAACATGAAGAACACGATGAAGTCTCTCAACAACTGGTGGTGGCGTGATGCGAATACGATCGGTCGACAGTGAGTCCCTCACGCCTGTTTTTGCGCTCTAGGTGATTGGAAGGCCTCCGGTTTCGACCGGGGGCCTTTTTCTATCTCGAGCCCGATCGCATTCGCATCACGCGCCTCCGCTTACTTTCTCTTGCACTCCCCTTCCGAAAGGATTTTCACCATGTCTCAGAACACCACCGCCACCCAGCCCCGCACCGTCCAGACCGCCGACCGCGGCAAACTCGACGTCCGTGCTCTCGTCCTGCTCGCTATTCTGCTTGCCGCCGGCTTTATCCTCAACTTCACCGTCGGTAAGGCCATCTCGGGCATCTCGGGCGGCATGATCAGCCCCGAGTTCATCATCTCGGCCTTCTGCCTCACCATCTTGGTCGTGCGCCCCAACATTGCCCAGGCACTCGTCATCGGTCTTATCTCGGCAGCCGTGATCCAGATCACCACCACTTCGCCGTTCATCGATTTTGCCGCCGAGGGCATCGCCGCCATGCTCATGGCCGCCATCGTTAACGCCGCCGGCAAGAACGGTCAAGTTAAGCCTGTCGTCGCCATTGTCGCCACCTTCGTGACCACCTTTGTCTCGGGCGTTATCTTCATGGTCATCAAGATGGCTATGCTCGGCGTGGTGGGCGAGCTCGCTGCCGCCATGCTGCCTGTCGTCGCCATGACCGCCGTCTTTAACGCCATCCTGGTCGGCGCCCTCTACCTGCCCATCCAGAAGGCCCTTAGGCTCAACTAACCTGCTCGGCTTTACGAGCCACCCCATCTTGGCGTTCATTCGTCGCTCGTGTACCCAAGTACGCTTCGCTCCTCTTTCGCGCCAACCTGGGGCCCCTCGTAAAGCCGTCTCCGTGCTCCATTATTCAAAATTAATCCCTTTTTCGATTTAACCCCTTTCGTGGGGGTCTAGGACACTCTTATCTCAAATCCCACCTTAAGGAGAACATCATGGCCACCGACACTCAGGCTCGTACTATTTCTGCCAACGCCGCTTCCGACAAAGGCATCCTCGATATCACCTCGCTCGTCCTGCTCGCCGTCCTCCTTGCCGCCGGCTTTATCCTCAACATGACCGTGGGCAACGCGCTTGCCGCAACGGGTATCAAGCCGCAGTTCATCATTGCCGCCTACGCCCTGGCCATCGCACTCACGCAGGCGAGCTTTGCCCAGGCAGCCATCTTTGGCATCCTGTCGGCAGCCGTCATCCAGATCACCACGTCAATCCCCGGCCTCAACTTTGTGACCGAGCTTGCTGGCGCGCTGACGATGGCGGCGCTCGTCAAGTCCAACATCGGCGGCAACAAGGTCAACCCCTTCATCGCCGGCCTGCTCACCACCCTGGTCTCAGGTGCCCTCTTCGCCGTCCTGGGCACCGTCATCATGGGTGCCGCGCTGCCCACCGCGCTCGCCAAGGTGCCCATCGTGCTCGGCACCGCCGTCTTCAACGCCGTCGTGGTCCAGGCTCTCTTCTTCCCCCTGCGCAAGGTGCTCAACAAATAGCCTGATATGATGGACGGGCCGCGCGTTAGCGGCCCCATCACCAAAGACTGTCCCAAACAGCTAGCATTTGGGGACGTTCTTAAACGACTCGTCATTTAAGAACGTCCCCAATGACCATGAAAGGTATCCATGAAAACGATCATCAACGTCGACGATGTCTCGTTCTCCTATGGTACGCAGACCGAGCAGGCGCTTAAGCACATCTCGCTCGACGTGAACAAGGGAGACTTTATCGGCATCATCGGGCCCTCGGGCGCCGGCAAGTCCACGCTTGCCGCCTGCCTGTCGGGCGCTGTGCCCCACCACTACACCGGCACGTTCTTTGGCTCCGTCATGGTTGACGGCCACGACACCTGCGAGGTCTCGCTCACCGACGTGTCGCAGATCGTCGGCAGCGTGCTGCAGGACATCGACACGCAGATGGTCGCCTCGGTCGTCGAGGACGAGATGCTTTTTGGCCTGGAGAACTTTGGCGTCCCTCACGACCAGATCGAGCAGCGTGTAAACGAGACGCTCGAGACCGTCGGTATCAGCGACCTTCGCGACCGCGAGATCGCCACCCTCTCGGGCGGACAGAAGCAAAAGGTGGCCATCGCTGCCATCCTCGCCATGCGCCCCCGCGTACTGGTACTCGACGAGCCCACCGCAGCACTCGACCCCGCCAGCTCCACGCTGGTCTTCGAGACCCTACGCGAGGCAAACCGCACACTTGGCATCACTATCGTGGTCGTTGAACAAAAGGTCGCCCTGCTCTCGGAGTACTGCAACCGCGTGCTCGTGCTCAACCATGGCGAAATCGCGCTACAGGGCGAGCCGCACGAGGTCTTTGCGCACACCGACGAGCTCCGCACCATCGGCGTCGACTGCCCCCGCGTCACACGCATCTTCAATAGCCTCGAGGCCGATGGCCTGGCAAGCGGCACCCCTTGCTTGAATGTCGATGAGGCCGAGCACCTGATTTCGGGCATCGTCGACCCCGCGCACGCCGCCAGCGACGCCCAAGCGCCCGCAGGCTCCCCGCATGCCCCGTCGTTGCGCCCTCATGCCAAGGACGCCGAACCCGTGCTCACCTTCGATCATGTTGAGTTTGCCTATCCCAATGGCGGCGCCGCCGTACACGACCTTAGTCTGACGCTCTACCCTGGCGAGCTCGTGGGCATTGTCGGCCAAAACGGCGCCGGCAAGACCACGCTTACCAAACTGCTCACGGGCTTGCTTAAACCCGCCTCGGGCAGCGTGCGCGTTACGGGCTTGGACACCGCCGCAGTCCCCACGAGCCGCATCGCCCGCGAGGTCGCAACGCTCTTCCAAAACCCCGACCGCCAGATCTGCAAGGATACCGTGCTCGACGAGGTCGCTTTTGGCCTGGAGCTTGCCGGCATCGACCGCGCCGAGGCCCTGCGTCGTGCCCAGCTCGTCATCGACCGCTTTGGCCTGCCCGCCGACGAGGCGCCTTTCTCGCTTTCGCGCGGCCAGCGACAAATGGTGGCGCTCGCCTCCGTCGTAGTGGTTGAGCCCAAGATTGTAGTGCTCGACGAGCCCACGAGCGGCCTTGACTACCGTGAGTGCATGACCGTCATGGAAACGGTGCGCACCATGGCAGAGCGCGGCTGCGCCGTGATCATGGTCTGCCACGATATGGAAGTCGTTTCCGACTTTGCCGAGCGCATCGTTGTGATGGCCGACGGCCGTATCCTCGACCGCGGACGCACGCACGAGCTGTTCTCGAATATTAAGCTCATGCAGCGTGCCTACGTGGAGCCGCCCCAGGTCATTGAACTCTCGCGCCGCTTGGCATCCTCCGTCTCCCCCGCTTTTGCGCAGGTGAGCGAGGTCACCGATATCGTTCGCATTACCAAGGAGATGGTCCGCCGTGGTTAACGTCATCGACTATATGCCGGGCGATACGCTGCTGCATCGCCTGAACCCGGTCGTCAAACTGGGCCTTGCCGCCGCCATCATCATCGGCATTTTTTTGTCCGACACTTATGTAGCGCTGTTGGGCTTTTTGGCGCTCACCCTTGCGCTGGGCGCCTACGCCGGCGTCGTCGATCGCCTGTTCTCGCTGCTCAAGCTGCTGATTCCGCTCGCACTTATCATGTTGTTGCTCCAGCTGGCCTTTATGCGCGATGGCAACGTGATATGGGGCTTTATCACCGACACGGGGCTCATCACCGGATCAAAGGCCTGTCTGCGCTTGCTGGGCGTGGCGTTGCCACTCATCCTCATGCTCATGGTGACCAAGCTCAACGACCTTGCCAACGCCTGCGTCGAGGTGCTGCACGTGCCGTATCGCTATGCCTTCACCTTTACCACGGCACTGCGCTTTGTGCCGGTGTTCGGCCAGGAGATGAACGCCATCATGGAGGCGCAGACCGCACGCGGTGTCGAGTACGACACCAAGAACCCCATCAAGAAGCTCAAACTCATGCTGCCGTTGTGCGTGCCGCTGCTTATCTCGAGCGTGGGCAAGACCGACGCCACCGCGCTTGCAGCCGAGCAGCGCGGCTTTTACCTGCGCACGCGTGCCAGCTCGTACAAGCGCTATCCCATCAAGGGCCTGGATATCGCCGTCCTCGTCATCAGCGTCGCCCTCATCATCCTGGGATTCCTGTTCTAGCACTCGCAGCGGCAACCGGTACATGCAAAAGGCCTCGGCTCGCGTCAAACGAGCCGAGGCCTTTTGCGTTTCTCCAGATAAAACCTACCAAAATTAACCTGTCCCTTTTTGGTAGGTATGGGACTAGAGGCGGTAGGGGGCGCCGCTGCGAATGATGGATTCACGCACCAGGACGTCCATGGCATCGAGGGTAATCTCGGGCATCTCACGATACTTCTGCAGCACCGAGAGCTCCGTGCAGGCCAGAATGACGCGATCGCAGCCGCTACGGGCAAACTCCCACATCACGCGGTCGAACTTATCCATATCGGGCTCACGTCCGGCCTTCACGTCGTCATAGATGAGCGACATCACGTCGGCCTGACGCTTCTCGCTGGGGTAGACGACCTCGACACCCGCCGCCTCACACTCGCGCCCATAGACGCCCGCGCCCACGGTGCCATCGGTACCCATGATGCCGATTTTGCGCACCGGCTCTGCCGGAATGCTTAGGTTGGGATCGAACTCGCACTCCCCCATCACCGCGCCCGCCAGGGCATAGCGCACCGACTCTCGCGGCATGTGGATAATCGGCACCTTCGTAAACGACTGGATCTGGTCGTAGAAGTAGTGTGACGTATTGCAGGGAATGGCGATGTGTGCACAGCCCAGCGTCTCGAGCGCCTGGGCGCACTCCTTCATGGTCGCCAGCAGCTCGGCATGCTCGCCGGTCTTGATGGCCAGCGTGCGGTCGGGCATGGTCGACTTGGAAAGCACCACCATGTCGATATGCTCCTGGTCGCACGTAGCCGCCGTATGGCGCACCACCTGGTCGTAGTAATACGACGTGGCCTCGGCGCCCATGCCGCCGATAACTCCCAGCTTTTCCATCGCCGCCTCCTTGGTGACGCTTGCGCAATTGCGCGTATCATACCCGCGCCCGCCCGATGTAAACCGGACGGGCGCCGCACTCATCTACTTGTAATACGTCTTGAACAGCTTAAAGTGGCGCAGCTTGGTGTGCCACATGCGCAGCCAGCGGTTAAAGACAAAGTCGCCCTTCATAAACGAGGGGTCGGCGCCCTTGCCTTCCTTATCCAGGCGATGCACCTTGGCGCGCAACTCGGGATCCTTGACGTACTTGTCGACGACACCCATGGGAACGACCATCCACAGAGCCTCGTCCTGCGCCGTCACAAACTCCGGCTCAAACGGACGGTTGAACACATACTCGTCCACCACATACTTGGCAACATTAAAGCCGCTGTTGGTGACATAGTAGTTGCTGCGGCCCTGGCGGGTGTTGAAGTCGAAGAACTTAAACGAGCCATCGCGTTCGTCATACTTGACGTCAAAGTTGGAATAGCCCACAAAGTGAAGGTCCTCGAGCAGTTTGCGCACGCCGCCCATAAGCTCGTCATTGGGCTCGGTAATGATACAGGCATGGTTGCCAACGCCATGGGGCTGATGCTCCTCGAGCAGCACGTGGCCCAGGCACATCATGCGCACTTTACCGTTGCGATCGGAATAGCTGGTGAGCACGCGCATGTACTCGTCGTTGCCGGGCACGCGATCCTGCAAGATCAGGTCGTCGGTATAGCCGCTGGCATAGGAGTCACGGATAACCTGCTCCAGCTCGGCGCGATCGGCAATCTCATAAGCCTTCTTCTGGCCCTCGAACTCATGCTGCCACCACATGATGCCGTCGGACGGCTTCAGGATCATCGGGAACGGAAAGTCGATCTGGTCGAGCACTTCGGCCGGCGCCTCGCCTTGCGCGTTGAGCATCTGCGCAGTGAAGGTAAAGGTGTGCGGATACGGCACACCATGCTTCTCGCACAGCTCGTAGAAGATCTCCTTCTTCTGGCACTGCTCGAGCATGCTGTAGGGCGCGTAGGGAGCGACGATGTTATCCGCCAGCTCATCGGCATCCTTTGCCTGAGCCACCAAGGCGACATAGTTATCGCCGCAGCCCATCAGGACGATCGTCTTATCGGCATGCGCCTGAGCGATACCGTTGACGGTCTTGAGCATCACGGGCATGGTATCGATGTCGACGTTGGGCGTGTAGTCGATAATCTGGCTGCGATACGCAGGGCCCGTCTGGTACTTGCCAAAGACCAGACTCTTGACCTGATACTCTTCGTAGAAGGCGCGCGCCACCGAATAGGCGTTGATGTCGCCACCGAGCAGCACGGGAATGAACTCGCGCTCTGTAAACTGCAATGCCATGGAAACTTCCTATCGTGAACTGCCCGCACAACGGACGGTCTTAGTGCAACCGGTTCATTCTAGCGTGCCAAACCGCCAGTACCCAAAGCTCCACCGTATCTATGGCAATCGGAGGAGCAAACTCGGCGCAAAGACAGCGCTCACCGCTGTACGACAACGGGCAATGAACCTACCGTTGTTGTAGGATTCAACATATTGTCAATCCCATAAGCGAAAGGCGCACGCGTGCCCCAAGAACATCTAGCCGACAACCCCATCCTTGACGCCGCAAAACGCGTGCTAGCGGAACGCTCACAGACAACCGCTCCCCTACGCACCGCCAGCAACGCCTACGAAGGACCCGCCCGCATCGTCTCGATTAACACGTCGGCGCACAAAGGCACACGCAAGTCTCCCGTCGCCGATGGGCACGATACCGTCATTGAGCAGTTTGGCCTCGCTTCCGATGCGCACGCCGGGCACTGGCACCGCCAAGTCTCGTTTTTGGCCGCAGAATCAATCCGGACGGCGCAGCATCGCGGGCTCGATGTACACAAAGGCGACTTTGGGGAGAACTTCACCACACAAGGCATCAACCTGCTTTCGCTCCCCTTGGGCACACAGCTCAAGATCGGCAACGACGTTCTGGTCGAGATCAGCCAGATCGGCAAGGTCTGCCACACCCGCTGCGCCATCTACTATCTCGCCGGTGATTGCATCTTTCCCCACGAGGGCATTTTCGGTGTGGTGCTTCGAGGCGGAGAGGTGCATGTCGGAGACGATATCCAAACAGTCAAGCTCGGCGACGGCACGTGTTCCTTCACCCCAGCCGAGGCGCTCGAAGAAATTGAGCAGGCACGCCGCGAGGGAGCCCTATAGGTGCAAAACCCCATGTTGGAGTAGCCCTTAAGGCGTGAATCTGCGATCAGACCGAGTTCCGTAACGTTAAAGTTGAACTCTATGGTTTCTCAACAATTCACTATAACTGCAGGTCAAAGCCAAAGCCTCAAGTTCAACTTGACCCTTTGGAACCTTTAAGGTTCAAGTTGAGGTCGAAAGCAGTAGTAGAATACCGTTCGAACCATAACCTACGATTGATTGCAGAGGGATTGGATGCAGCATTCGAATCATCGCGTCGCAGCGCTCATCGCGTCGAAGCCGGCTCGTATCATCACGAGCGCGGCACTCGCTGTCGCACTGACTGCCACGCCGATGCTCTCCCCCGTTGCGGCGTATGCCGCCTCGCAGGCAACGCAGGATCAGCTTTCCGCCGCGCAGCAAAAAATTGAAGCCGCCACGAGCGCCTACAACGATGCCCGCGCCAAACTCGACGACCTGCAAAAGCAGATCGACTCCAATGAGGCAAGCATCGAGGAAATCGAGGCCAAGCTTCCCGAGCAGCAGGCCAAGGCAAGCTCCGCTATGCGCGATCTGTACAAGTACCAGAAGGGCACCAATCCCATCGTGAGCTTCCTGGTCAACGCGCAGAGCCTGGGTGAGTTCATCACCACCTGCAAATACACCAACCAGATCACGAGCTCGAGCGTCGACGAGATCGAAGAGCTCAACAACATGCAAACCGAACTCGAGCAGAACAAGGCCGAGCTTCAGCAGGCCAAGTCCCAGCTTGAGGCAGAGCAGAAAAACGCCGAGGATGCGCTGGCACAGGCCCAGCAGCTCCGCAGCGAGGCGCAGGCAAAAGCCGAGCAGGAAAATGCCGCCGAGCTTGCCAAGCTTGAGGCCGACAAGGCCGCTGCCGCCGAGAAGCTCTCAGGCGAGGGCGTTAGCGGCAGCAATTCCAGCAGCCAGGCCACCAACACCAACACCACCATCGATACCACGGTGAACAACGCCAATACCGGTAACTCCGATTACGATTCGTTCATCAACGAGTGGACGAGCCGCATCGATAATTATCTTGCCGGCTCCCCCATGGCAGGCCAGGGCTACAACTTTGCCGTCGCCGCTTGGAATACCGGCGTCGACCCCCGTTGGTCCCCCGCCATCGCCTGCATCGAGAGCACCAAGGGCACTTATTGCGCCAATTCCTACAACGCCTGGGGCTGGAGCGCTCGTGGCGGCGGTTGGCGCAGCTTTGGCAGCTGGAGCGAGGGCATCTCCGCTCATGTTGCCTACCTGGGCGCCAACTACGGCTCCACCCTTACCCCGGCAGCGGCCAAAAAGTACTGCCCGCCCACGTGGCAGGACTGGTACAACAAGGTCGCCGCTCAGATGAACCGCATCTAAGCGCAACTGCAAAGGGCCCCAAACGGGGCCCTTTTCTTTTAGCTGGCAGAGGTGTCAACGACACCGGTCGCATTGGCAACCGCAACTATGACGATCATGCATATAAGCAGCACGCCCAGCGCCTTGAGCCAGAGTTTCGCGAGTTTCTTGCCGCGATAGCTGTCGAGCAGCGCGAATCGCCGGCGAAGTCGGCGCTTGTCGAGCACGGCGAAGTGGAAAAGCACCGTGAGACCGTCGACAAAAAAGAAGTACTCAACCGCAAGGAACCACGTCGGGTAGTTTTGGTTGGCGCCCGTTGGATGAAAGACAGCGAAATGGCTCCCGGCAAAAAAGACGAGAAGCGAGAGGCAGATAAGTATGTTCCAAGCGCGCCCCAAAGGCTCCGGAACGCGAGAAAGCAGGCTTTGACGGGCGGGCGCCGGCGATAAGATGTTCTGAGGCTGTTGCGTGGAAGGCGATGGCGATGGCGAGGCAGTCGATGCGGCTTGTGCCGCCACGGGTGGCATTGCGCCCGGTACCGAAAACGCGGGACGGCACAGCTCAAATGCCGCGCACACAGCATGTCCCAGCGCCTTCGCATTGGCAAAGCGCTTGGCCGGATCGAGCGCCATCGCCATGCAGATGGCATCGGCCAACGGAACGGGGATAGCGCCCGTCTCGCACTGCTCGCGCATGTCACGTCCCGGCTTAGGATCAGCCCCCGTCAGGCAAAAGAAGAGAAGAGCGCCAAGTGCATACACATCACTGCGCACGCTCGTCTGCCCAAACCCATATTGCTCGGGCGGCGCATAGGGCCGCGTGCCAAACTTAACGGTGTCGGCATCGGCACCGTCGCGCCATACGCGCGCGATCCCCAAATCGATAATCACCAGCGACGAAAAGCTCATACCGGCATTGGGTGCATACCGCACGCCCGACACGATGATGTTCGAAGGTTTAAGGTCGCGGTGAATCACCGGCACCGCCGGCTCCCCCGCTGTCGCAAAACCAGCATGGAGCTCTCCCACCGCATCGCAGAGAGCAGGAAATAACCCATGCGCATAATCGGGCGTCGCGCCCAAGCGCCCCACTAAGGCCTCGAGCGTCTCGCCCTCGACATACTCCATCACTACGTCGAGTTCATCGCCCGCACGGCGACAATCGACGATCCGAGGAAAGTGTTCAAAACGGCGCCCGGCACGCTGGGCCTCAAACAGGCGCTCATACGCCCCGCCAATCTGGGCCGATGCGTCAATGCGCTTACGGACGAAGGGGCCAAGCGACCCACCGCTGGAGCCTTCAAAGTACACGAGCTCGGTCGCTTCGACGCCAGAGCGCTTAAGTACGCGATCCACGCGATAGCTGTCGTCGCGATCGAGCGATGCCAGGTGCTCGGCAAGCGCGGCGGTCAGTTCGTCGTCGGAATATGTTGGGTCTTGAGTATCCATAGCGTCCATCATAGCGCAGGGCGCAGACACCTCATGGCATCCGCGCCCTGTTCGTTTACATCGTTGCCGTAGCAGTACCGCCGGCTCAGCCGTCAGCCGCTAACTCACCGTTTCCTCGCCAAAGCGATACAGCTCTTCGTTGACCTTTTGGAGACTACACCCGCGATCGATGCAAAAAATGATAATCGCGTCGCGGCGGTCTTTGCAGTTGAGGACGCTCACTCCGGCAGCCGTCAGTGCGCGGTTGGTCTCCTTCATCGACAACGCCATAGCAAAGGCAATCTGCAGCACCTTATTGCGACTTGGATGGCGCGCACCGGTAAAGATCTGATAGCCAAACGTCTCGTTGAGGTCGGCCATACGCACCACGCGAGAGCGCTCCAAACCCTTCTCTTGCAGCAACTGCTTGAGGTAGTCCGAAAGCGAAGGGGCAGCAAAGTCGTGTTCCTTGATATAGCCATCGATGCTCGGCGCATCGAGCAACTCATTGAGCAGCTCCTCCGTCAACTTTTTATCGGGCATACGGCCTCACCTCCCCCAGCATATGCAACATGCTAAAAACCGCTCACGTCCGAACGCTCCCAGCTAGCGACCTGGTCGGGCGACGCAGTTCCCGTCGCCTCAAACTTCCAAGTACCGCCGGCCTTCAGATGATTGGTGTTCGCAAAAGCAGTTCCGACCTGATTGCCATCGGCATCATACAGGACGTACTCAATCTGAATGTAGCTCTTTTCCTTGTCCGTGTTATTGGTCAGCGTACCCGTGATCTTATAGGCAAACTGATTGGACGTATCCTCGACCTCATCGGCAATCGTATAAGGCTCCTGCGGCTCTTGTTGCTCTTCGGCCTGTTGCGTAGCCTCGGCCGGTTTTGCCGTATCGCCCGCAGAGGAGTTGGAGGAGTTTCCTCCCATAGAGCCTACGGCACCGACGATAGCCAGCACCACGATGATGCCCAGGACGATCTTACCAATCGGTTTCTTTCCCTCTTTTGCCATTATGCATCCTTCCTACGATCCGGCTACCGTGCCGGCACACAGCCCATCGTAGGAAGGATTGAACTTAAATTCATTAGCTCAGAGCTAAGGCAGCGGTAAACGGCCAATGTAGTTGTCCAAGCCCCGAACAAACGCCCTTTACGCGACCGTCAGCAGGCAGGATCAGCCCACTGTGACAGATTCCCCGGTAAAGGCGCTGATCATCAACAGGACAAAGAACGCCAGGTAACTGATGCTCAGCAGATAGGCGATAACCAAAAAGACAATCCATCCCACATTGGTCTTGCCGTCGGCGCGGCGTTGTTCGCGACGGTGATAGAGCCAGATCGTTACGCCAATGGCGACAATCAGCAACACGAGCGCCGCTGCAGCCAAACCGGCAAGCGCAAACATCATGCCAATACTCAGCACAACAACCGGGAGCAGTAGCAAACCACACCCGCAACCACCCGGACTATATACGGCAGATTGCCGACGTCGCCTCATCGCCACTCCATTCTCAGCGTCTTTGGGCTCTACAATGCGATGGCCTGCTGGACAGGAACAATCTTGTCGAGCTCAGGTTTAATCCGCCTTTTCTCGGCCTCCAGATCAAACGCCATCTGCGCGCGCAGCCAATAACCATCCGTCAGGCCAAAGTAGCGGCAAAGACGAAGATCGGTGTCAGCCGTCACACGACGTCTTCCCAAGACAATCTGCCCGATACGCTGAGCCGGAATCCCGGTCTCTTTCGCAAGACGATATTGAGAAATACCCATAGGAACAAGAAATTCCTCTTTGAGAAGCTCGCCAGGAGTCACCGGTGACAGCAAATCGGCCACAGCCTCCTCATTTGTGATAATCGACGATTTCGACATTCCAAGCCATCCCCTGTCTCCACTCAAAGCAGACCCGATAGCGTTCGTTAACGCGAATACTGTATTGACCGGCGCGATCGCCCTTCAATGCTTCAAGGCGGTTGCCTGGCGGAATGCGAAGATCATCAAGCGAAGCGCAGACCTGCAGTTGGCGGATCTTCCTCAATGCGACCCGCTCAAAAGGAATGAACTTCCTGACCCGCGTACCCATGGCAAAGCGTTCGGTATCTTCATCTTTATAGGATGCAATCATAGTATCGCCTTACGTTAATAACGTCAAACGTTTCTATAGACTTACATCTCTATTATATCGTACATTTGTTCGTGTTTCCAGAGAGGACGCTCCTCTAAGAATTAGCTAAGCGAAAGCAATCGTTTGTAGACATCGAGCCCTTTGAGCAGGATTTCCTCGTCAAAGAGCATGGTGTCGGTATGCAGGGCGCTGGTGGCATAGGCGGGACAACCCTCGGCGTCACTCGGATTGTCTTGGCCCTCCGGCACGCCCGTGCCCAATAAGAAGAACACGCCCGGCAGATGGCGCTGGTAGAACGCGAAATCCTCGGCAATGAGCAGTGGCTCGTTCACAAGCTGCAGCTCGGGCAGGGCCGGCGCGACGCCGGCAAACAGCTCGGGGTCGTTATCGACTGGCGGGTAGCCCTCGGCAAAGTCGAGATCGTACGTGCAACCCGTTGCGGCGCAGGCCTCGTCCAGCACGCGGCGCACACCCTCGCGCGCACGGTCGAACATGTCGTCCGTAAACACGCGCAAGCTGCCGGCGACATGGGCCTCCCCCGCCACCGCATTGCAGACGGTGCCGGCCTGGAGCAGACCGAACTTGCCGATGCAGGGCTCGTCGGCACCCAGCTCGTCCATCAGCTCGCGTTCGGCAACAAAGAACTTGGCCGCCGCCAGCGCGGCATCGTGCGACTCCTCGACCGGAACGCCGAAGGTCTTGGCGATATGGATGCTCGCGCCATGGATATGAATGTGCGTCTCGCTCGAGCGCGCCAGCAGCGGACCGGAGCAGCTCGCCAACGTGCCGGCAGGCAAATCGGGCCACACATGGAAGCCGAAGATGTGATCGGCCCCGTAACGCTCGAACACGCCGCTCTCGCATACCGTCTTAGCGCCACCGGTCGTCTCCTCGGCAGGCTGAAACACAAAGAGCACGTTGCGCCCGATGGCGCCCGGCTGCTCACGAATCGTACGATCGACATAAGTTGCTGCCGCGAGCGCCATGGCCATGTGGCCGTCGTGGCCGCAAGCGTGCATCTGGGCGGGATGCGTCGAGGCGAAATCCACACCCGTTGCCTCCGCGATGGGCAGGGCGTCCATGTCGGCACGAATCGCCGTGGCGTGCGCAGCGCCTACACCGGCATCGAAGAAGGCGCAGACGCAGCTCGGACACGGATGGGTCACCTCGCAGGCAAGCGAATCGAGCACACCCTCGATATAGGCGATAGTTTGCGGAAGATCGAAGTCGAGCTCCGGAATGCGATGCAAGTCGCGACGATAACGACGGAGTTCTTGGAGCTCGGTCATAA
Organism: Collinsella aerofaciens; assembly: GCF_015557435.1. Classification (GTDB taxonomy): domain Bacteria; phylum Actinomycetota; class Coriobacteriia; order Coriobacteriales; family Coriobacteriaceae; genus Collinsella; species Collinsella aerofaciens_Z. The sequence continues at coordinate 29,643 of NZ_JADNOH010000090.1, read as the reverse complement.
AGGTTCCTTTCATAGGTGCACGTCGGTTGTTATTTATTGTGCCGCAAGATTGTCGCACCCTTATTTCCAGCATATCCCTGCATTTTTTAAACGTTATATACGAATACTCTTGTTTGGTAAAGTGCAACGTGGTAGGGTCTTTACCACTTGATAGAGGCGCGGGCACGAAGAGCCGCGGGCGAGTCGGCAGACTTTGACCCTGCGGGGAGGCGAAACCCGCCGAACTGGGTTTTTCGGGCACGAACGACCTGGTGGGCCTGCGGGAAACACCCGCAGGACTGTCTGCAGCAATGCGGGAGCGCTATCCGGACATTGGGTCCACGCTATGCGGATTCGATGCGCCGATGGCGCCGTCTGGATAGCGAGGTTTACGGGACATGGCATTGACCCCCAACGAGGCATATGCGGCAAAGCAGCCGTTTGTGGACAAGGAGACGCTAGAGCACATCGTCGAGCAGTTCCCCACGCCGTTTCATCTATACGACGAGGCGGGCATCCGCCGCAACATGCAAGAGGTGCGCGACGCCTTTGCATGGAACCCGGGGTTTAAGGAGTACTTTGCCGTCAAGGCCAACCCCAACCCAGCACTTATCTCCATTCTCAACGAATACGGCTGCGGCTGCGATTGCTCGAGCTATACCGAGCTCATGATCGCCCGCTCACTGGGCATCACGGGACACGACATCATGTTCTCGTCCAACGATACGCCAGCGGCCGACTTTGAGCTTGCCGACAAGTTGGGCGCCATCGTCAACTTCGACGACATCAGCCACATCGAGTTCTACGAGCGCGTCGCGGGCCCCATTCCCAAGACGGTCAGCTGCCGCTTTAACCCGGGCGGTCTGTTCCAGCTTTCCAATGGCATTATGGACAACCCCGGCGACTCCAAGTACGGCATGACCACCGAGCAGCTCTTCGAAGCCTTCCGCGTACTCAAGGCCAAGGGCGCCGAGAATTTTGGCATCCACGCCTTCCTTGCCAGCAACACCGTCACTAACGACTACTACCCCAAGCTCGCACGCATCCTCTTTGAGCTTGCCGTGCGCTTGGAGCGCGAGACGGGCGCTCATGTCGCCTTCATTAACCTGTCCGGTGGCGTGGGCATCCCCTATCTGCCCGAGCAGCAGGCCAACGACATCCACGCCATCGGCGAGGGCGTGCACGCAGCCTACGACGAGATTCTGGTTCCCGCCGGCATGGGCGATGTGGCGATCTGCACCGAGATGGGCCGCTTTATGATGGGCCCCTACGGATGCCTGGTCACCAAGGCCATCCACGAAAAGCAGATCTACAAGGACTATATCGGCGTGGACGCAAGTGCCGTCGACCTGATTCGTCCCGCCATGTATGGCGCTTACCACCACATCACGGTGATGGGCCAGCCGGGTGGCGCCGACAAGACCGCAGCCCCCGTCACGAACACGTACGATATCACGGGCAACCTGTGCGAGAACAACGACAAGTTCTCCATCGACCGCGAGCTGCCGCAGATCGATATGGGCGACTTGCTCGTGATCCACGATACCGGCGCGCACGGCTACTCCATGGGCTATAACTACAATGGACGCCTGCGTTCTGCCGAGGTATTGCTGCGCCCCGACGGATCCGCCGACCTCATTCGACGCGCTGAGCGCCCGGGCGACTACTTTGCCACGCTCGACGTCCTTCCGTGCGGCCGCGAGCTGCTGGCCAAGTCACGCGCCGAAAGCGCCCGCCGTCGCGCCCAGGGCGAGCGCCTGGCCGTCGCCGCCCAATGGAATAAACGCATCCAGATCGCGGAAGCGAAGGAGAAGAATATGGATGTCCGTAACCTCGAGGGCTCAATCGTCGCCCTCGTCACCCCGTTTAAGAAGGACGGCAGCGTCGACTTTGATGCTCTTGAACGCCTGGTCGATTTCCACCTGCAGAATGGCACCGACGCCATCCTCACCTTGGGCACCACCGGCGAGAGCGCCACGATGACCGATGACGAGGACAACTCCGTCGTTGCCGCCGTGGTCAAGCAGGTCGCAGGCCGCATCCCCGTCATCGCCGGCTCGGGCTCCAACTCCACGCAGACGATGCTCACCAAGTCGCTCACCTACCAGGGCCTGGGCGCCGACGGTCTGCTGCTCATCACCCCCTACTACAACAAGTCCAACGAGGAGGGCATCTACCAGCACTTTAAAACTGTGGCAGATGCCGTGGACATCCCCTGCATCCTGTACAATATCCCCGGCCGTTGCGGCTGCGGTATCAGCGAGCGCAATGTCGAGCGCCTGGCAGCACATCCCAACATCATGGGCATCAAGGAGGCCTCGGGGAATGTCGCCTATGCCGCCAAGATCGCGCACCTGCTGTCCGACGACTTCCGTATGTATTCGGGCGAAGACGCGCTTACCGTGCCGCTCATGAGCCTGGGCGCCTCGGGCACCATCAGCGTGTGGGCCGACGTGCAGCCGCAGCTCGTACACGACATGTGCCGCGCCTACCTGGACGGTGACGTGGAGCGCGCCCGCGAGATCCAGATTGCCGGTCAGCCGCTCATCAACGCCCTCTTTAGCGAAGTCAACCCCATCCCCGTTAAGGAAGCGCTCGCCCAGATGGGTATGATCGAGGCAAACTATCGCATGCCGCTGTGCCCCATGGCCGACGATACACGTGCCACACTCACCGATGCTCTGAAGGGAGCTGGTCTGCTTGATTAAGACCGTCATTATGGGAACGGGCCGCATGGGCTCGCTCATCCGCACCACCGCGGAGGGCATTGTCGATGCCGCCGGTCAGCCCGTCTTTGATATCGTCGCCCAGATCGGCTTTGATCTGACCGAGCTCGAGAGCGCCCCGGCGGCCGATGTGATCATCGACTTCTCGAACGTCGTGACCTTTGACGCCGTTGTCACCTATGTCGAGCGCACGGGCGCCGCACTCGTTTCCGGCACCACGGGATATACGCCCGAGCAGATGGACCGCCTGCGCGAGCTGGGCCAGAACGCCCGCGTCATGCACTCGGGCAACTACTCCATCGGCATCGCCGCCCTGCGTCACCTGGTGGCCCAGGCCACACGCGAGCTGCCCGGCTTTGACTGTGAGATCGTCGAGACACACCACAACCAAAAGGTCGACGCCCCCAGCGGCACCGCCAAGCTGCTGCTTGACGCCGTTGTCGAGGCCGAGCCCGAGGCTGGCTATCACCCCGTCTACGGTCGCGAGGGCATGTGTGGCGCGCGTGACCCCAAGGAAATCGGCATGCACTCGCTGCGCGGCGGTACCGTCGCCGGCGTGCACGAGGTTGGTTTCTTTGGCCAGGACGAAGAGGTCACACTCACGCACCGCGCCACGAGCCGACAAATCTTCGTCAACGGCGCCCTGGCGGCCGCCCAGAAGCTCGTCGTCCGCGACCCCGGCTTCTACACCTTCGACCAGGTCATGTTTGCCTAACCAATCATTAACCAAGCCCACGTAAAGGAGAAACAGTATATGAGCAACGCAGCCGAGATGGATGCACAGGAGATTATCAATTACATCGCCACCGCGCCCAAGAAGACGCCCGTCAAGCTATATGTCCGCGAGAAGCCCGGCATGAAGGTCCAGTGGGGCGACGCACACGTCTACGGCGGCCGCCGCGGCAAGACCGTCTTTGGCGACTGGGACGAGCTCAAGGCCATCCTCGACGCCAATGCCGATTCCATCGACTACTACGACGTCGAGAACGATTGCCGCAATTCCGCCGTCCCCATGCTCGACCTTAAGGGCATCAACGCCCGCATCGAGCCTGGCGCGATTATCCGCGACCGCGTCGAGATCGGCGACCGCGCCGTCATCATGATGGGCGCCATCATCAACATCGGCTCCGTTATCGGCGAGGGTTCCATGATCGATATGGGCGCCGTGCTGGGCGGCCGCGCCACCGTGGGCAAGAACTGCCACATCGGCGCCGGCACCGTGCTTGCGGGCGTCGTTGAGCCCGCGAGCGCCACGCCCGTCATCATCGAGGACGATGTCATGATTGGCGCCAACGCCGTGGTCCTGGAGGGCGTGCGTGTGGGCAAGGGCGCCGTTGTGGCTGCCGGCGCCGTATGCGTCGAGGACGTCCCCGCCGGCGCCGTCGTGGCCGGCGTCCCCGCCCGCGTCATCAAGATGCGCGACGAAAAAACCGACAGCAAGACGGGCCTGGAAGAAGACCTGCGCCAGCTGTAGAGACGTGTCAGTCTGCAGCGCAATTCAATCCCAAGCAAGAAGGCCGAAGCCCAATCCGGGACTTCGGCCTTTCTTTATCTCAGGGTTCCGTCGTATTCAACCATGGTGAGTTGCTTTGGCAAGGATTCCTCCGGGGTTAAAGCATCTTCAAACGGAATAAACTCATGTGGTCCGTTTTTGATTCGATCCGCCGCAATGCGATCAATCTCAAGTTCGCGAAGGTACTGTAGGGCGCCGTACATTTCCTCATAGGCGGCGTAGTCGATAATCACAGTATCGATGTCGTTATGATCGGCGATAAACTGCGGCGCGCGCTTAGCACGCTTGCGAACGGCAGATAAGGACTTGCTCGCTTCGGTAGCAGAAACTACCTGATCTTTTGTAAACACCGGCTTTTCCAGAACAAGTGGGGACATTTGTACCTCCAAAAAATAATCTGGATTATATTTCAAAGTATACTTCAAAATATAATCCAGATTTCTCTTCGGAAGAAACTATTGCCCTATCGATTCTCAATACTTCCGATGTTCTTGAGCTCGATGGAGATGAGGCCGTTGGGCTCGTTAACGAACTCGATGTACTCGGAGTTCGAGCCCATTTCGGCCGGGAAGCTGATCTCGATGCCCGTATCGGTACGAATCTTGTGATTGCGCACGGCCGCGCGTTCAACCTGCTTACGCTCCACGGGCACACGCTCAGGCACCTTCTCTTCGGTCAGCGCCGCACGCACGCTCTCCTTGATGACCGGTTCGTCCTCAAAGACCTCGTCGACGATATCCCAAGGCGGCAGTTCCTCATCGTCTTCGACCTTCTCGGCAACAGCGGCTTTGACCTTGGCGAGCGCCACAGCCGTGTTCGCGCCGTGCTCCTCGGCGACCTCCTCGACCACACGCGTCACGGTGTCGATAATCTCCTTGCCCGACACGCCCGTATCGCACTGCAGCAGCCCGTCGGGAATAAGCATACGGTCCTCGCCGGCGATCTTGCGCTTCTTGTCCACATAGCCGATCTCCATAGTGCTCGCGCGCACGATGGCGTAGCTCGGCACCTTTTGGGAAGGATTCGGCAGAATAGCATAGTGGCGCGCGATGTCGTTGCGCACCTCGCCCTCCTCGCGGCCTACCTCGTGCATAAAGGCCTGCTTGGAGCCCAACAGCATGACGGCAAACCAGCGAGCATCCTCGTCATCGTCAAAGTCCGCCACGAGCACATCGGTGGACTCGGCCTTTTCGGCCTTGGTGAGCTCGGAGGAGATGAACTCCGCAATCTGCTGCGACAGGTCCACGAACTCGCGCTCGCCAAAGAAATAGCCCTTGAGCTCGCCGCCGAATGCGGAGTTTTCGGCAAACGTGGCGCGCTTATTGTCGGCCGAAGTGCGGGCACGGCGCAGATGCGTGGTCACAAAGTTGCGCACGGTACGGCTCTCGATATCGAGCTCGCGCTGGCTCATGACGTTGACGGCCGAGTCAAAGTCCAGGATATGCAAGATCGCGTGATTGATTTTCATATACGGCATTCCGTTCTAGATCGATTTCAGCACGAATCAGTATAGCGGTCGTGCCCGCCCCAATGCACCAACATGCCCCTTTGCACCAGCGTTAGCGCAGGAGCTCGGACTGCCACGCCTCGAGCTGCTCTGCCAGGCTCTTGCCGGCAGCAGGAACGTTGAGCTCGGAACGCTTGGGCAGCAGGGCGCATTTAAGAATTGCGACGACGGTCTGCGAGATGAAACGGCGCGTATCTTTGTCGAAGCTCTGAGCAGCCTGGAGCATCACCGGCAGGCTCTCGCGCAAATTCCCTGCGATATCTGCGAACCGTTCGGCCCCTGTGGCTTCAAACACGGAGAACAACGCATCTACAAAGCGCTCGCGCTCGGCAGGCCCCACTGCAAGCAGCATCTCGCGAATAGAGCTATCGACGTATCGAGCGCCGGCAGACAGACGCTCGCAATACACAAAGTCGTAGCCGTCAACGACCCAGCTAAAGGGATTGTGCTGCAGCAGACTGAATTCGGTGCTCTCGACAATGGCGTAATCTTCCTGCGTCTCGAACATCATGCCGAAAATCGAAGACTGGGGCAGGGTCTTGTCGATGCGGCCGGAAAGACCTGCGAAGGCGTCACCGCTCAGGAACTCCTCGACAAAGCCGGGGCCATCGTGGGAGAAGGCCCGTTCGATCCGGTCGCCAGCAGCGTCAGAGCACATCGCCGCGCCATACACCGCCAAGTTTCCGCCCTTGGAATGGCCTCCGCACAAGAGCGGACCATCAATCGCGGCCACCGCCTCGTCCACATAGCGCGCCGCAGATTCCTGGGCCGGCACAGGACACCGGAAAGCCATGTTAAAGTCCTCTTTCCAGCCCACGATCGTGCTGTCGGTCCCCCGGAAGGCAAGATAGGAAAATCCTGCCGGGAATCGGAACGTCATGGCCGCAAACTGCTCCGTCGTTGCCACGTCGCTCACGGCACGATATCCGCACACGCGCACGCCGCGGTAGCGCGGACTTGCCGCAACAGCCTCCAACAAGGCGCGGCTCTCCTCCGGATCCCACAGGTCGCCAATCATGTCCCGGTAGCACTCGGCGCGCAGTAGCTCACGCACGTCCAGTCCCTGCCAGCCGGCAAGCTCCGGCATATCCCCCGGCAAGCGCAAATACGACAGCCATGCAAACACCAGGCTGTCCACCGCGCAAAACGGCCGCTCCTCAAACGAATCGAACGCCGTCTGGGCATAACTCAAAAAGTTAGGCGAATCCGACATGCCTCTCCCATCAACAATGGTGCATTGGGGTCAGGTTTGTTTGCACCAATCGCGCCCCATTTGGTGCAAACAAACCTGACCCCCTTGCACCAAAAAGGCGCCCGGGCCGTGGGGCCTGGACGCCTTCATTGTAGCTTGCTGGCAAACGAGCCGGATTTAGCAGGAGAAATCGACGCTGTCGATGATGTCCTTGAGGGCCTTGGCAGAAGCGGTGAGCTCGCTCTGCTCGGACTCGTTCAGCGGCACAGGGACGCGGCAGACGACGCCGTCGCGACCGACGACGGTCGGCATGGAGATGGCCAGATCGGACAGGCCATACTCGCCCACCATGAGCGAGGAAACGGGCAGAACGGTCTGCTCGTCACGCATAACAGCGGTGCAGATACGCTTAACGGCCATGGCAACGCCATAGTAGGTTGCGTGCTTCTTCTCGATGATGGTGTAAGCGGAGTTCTTGACGTCCTCGGCGATACGCTTCTCGGCAGCCTCGTGCTCCAGATGGCCGTGAAGCTCGCAGAAGGTGCTCAGCGGCACGCCGGCAACCTGAGCGCTGGACCAGGCGACGAACTCGGAGTCGCCGTGCTCACCCATGACGTAAGCCTGGACGTCGCGCGGGTCGACCTCGACGTGTGCGCCGAGCATCTGCTGCAGACGACCAGTGTCGAGCACGGTGCCGGAACCGATAACGTGGCCCTCGGGCAGGCCGGACATCTTGATGGCGGCATAGGTCAGAACGTCAACCGGGTTGGAGACGATCAGCAGGATGCCGTCAAAGCCGGACTTCTTAATCTCGGGGATGATGGACTTAAAGATGTTGACGTTCTTGTTGACCAGGTCCAGGCGGGTCTCACCGGGCTTCTGAGCAGCACCAGCGGTGACGACGATCATAGCGGCATCGGCGACATCGGAATAATCGCCGGCGTAGATCTTCATCGGCTCGGCAAACGTCATGCCGTGCGCGATGTCCAGGGCCTCGCCCTCGGCGCGGTTCTTGTCCACGTCGATGAGGACCATCTCGGAGAACAGACCGCTCTGCATCAGTGCGAACGCCGAAGACGAACCGACGAAACCGCAGCCGACAATAGCGACCTTCTTCTCGTTAACCATTACAAACTCCCATCTCTCTCCACAAACAAACCGCCCAGGGCGTCCCGAGCGGCTTGCCGTAATCCCAATACATCCAATCGGGACTTTGATTATGCTCCTATTACAGCCAAATATCGACCGTTTACCGAAATTGTTTGCAGAATTCGTATAATAACTGCACGAAATCGGTTTCGAGCTATTGACTCATGGAAACGAATCCCTAATACAGACCCGCTTCGCGAATAGCCTCGACAGCCAGAGCGATCTGATCGGGCGGAAGCACCAGCGCCATGCGCACGTGCCCCTCGCCCGAAGGGCCAAAGCTCGCGCCCGGCGTCACGACGACACCCGCCTTCTCCATGAGCTCCTCGCAAAACGCCATCGAGTCGGTACGACCACCGGGGAGCTTGGCCCACACGAACATGGAACCATGCGCGTTGGGGCGCTCCCAGCCCAGATCCTCAAGACCGTCGCACAGGGCATCGCGGCGCTCCTGGTACTTCAGGCGCTGCGCCTCGACCTCATCGCGCGGGCCGTTGAGGCAGGCGATGGCAGCCTTCTGGATCGGGAAGAACATGCCAAAGTCGATCTGGCTGCGCAGCTTGGCGAAGGCCGATACCACGTCCTCGCGACCGACCAAAAAGCCGATGCGGGCGCCGGTGACGTTAAACGACTTGGAGAGCGAGAAGAACTCCACGCCCACCTCGAGCGCGCCAGGATACTGCAGGAAGCTGCCGCCCGGCTCGCCGTCGAACACGATGTCCGAGTAGGCGTTGTCGTGGACGATCAACAGGTCGTGCTCGCGGGCGAAGGCGATGATCTCCTCGTAGACCTCGGGCATGCCCACCGAGCCCACCGGGTTGGCGGGCAGCGACACGATCATGTACTTGGCGCGGTCGGCGACCTCGGGGTCGATGCCTGCCACATAGGGCAGGTAGTTGTGCTCGGCGACCAGCGGGTAGTACTCGAGCTTGGCGTCGGCGATCTTGGCGCCTGCCTCAAAGACCGGGTAGCACGGATCGGGCACCAGGATGGTGTCGCCCGGGTCGAGCAGCGCCAGGCCCAAGTGGCCCACGCCCTCCTGCGTGCCGTTGCACGACTGCACCATGGACGGCGTAATGCCCGAAACCCCAAAACGGCGCTCGTAATAATCGCACACAGCCTGCTTGAGCTCGGGCAGATCGCGCAAAGCATACTTCCACATCTCCGGATCCTGCGCAGCCTGGGTCAACGCCTCGACCACGTGATCGTATGGCTTAAAGTCGGGCGTGCCCACGCTCATGTTGTAAATGGTCTTGCCCTGGGCCTTAAGCGCAAGAAGCTTGTTGTTGAGCGAGGCGAAGACCTCCGCGCCAAAGCGGTCGAGACGCTGCGATGCCTGCATGGTGCCACCTTTCGATACAAAAACGCGGCGCTCCGACAAGAGCGCCGCGCGACACGGGCCATCAGATTGCAAAAGTGTAACGCTTGCATCCCCTGTTTTGGTTCAATTTAGCCAACCTGAGCCAATCGGAGCGCGGTGCTAGTCGACTGGGCGCAGCGCGTCAATCTGCGCGAGCCACAGACGCGAGCTGGCATCGCTCGGCATGCGCCAATCGCCGCGCGGGCTGAGCGTGACCGAGCCCACCTTGGGACCGTCGGGTAGACAGCTGCGCTTAAACTGCTGAGCGAAGAAGCGACGATAGAACGTGCGCAGCCACGTGTGGATGGTGGTCTCGTCGTAGACGCCCTCAAAGCTCTTAAGCGCCATGCGGTAGATCTTGCCCGGCTCAAAGCCAAAGCGCAGCAGGTAATAGAGGAAATAGTCGTGCAGCTCGTACGGGCCCACCAGATCCTCGGTTTTCTGAGCGATCTCGCCATCGCCCGTCGGCGGCAGAAGCTCGGGCGACACCGGCGTGTCGAGGATGTCGAGCAAGACCTCGGCAATATGCCCGCCAAAGACATCGGCCGCATAGCGCACCAGATGGCGCACAAGCGTCTTGGGCACGCTCGCGTTGACGGCGTACATGCTCATGTGGTCGCCGTTATAGGTAGCCCAACCGAGCGCCAGCTCCGACAGGTCGCCCGTGCCGATGACAAAACCGCCAGCCTGGTTGGCCAGATCCATCAGAATCTGCGTGCGCTCGCGGGCCTGGCTGTTCTCGTAGGTCACGTCCTGCACGGCCGGATCGTGCTCAATGTCCTTGAAGTGCTGCTCCACGGCCGCGTGGATCGAAACCTCGCGGAAGCTCACGCCAAGGTCGCGAGCGAGCGACTCGGCATTCGACTTGGTGCGATGCGTCGTGCCAAAGCCGGGCATGGACACGGCCGTGATACCGGTGCGCGGCAGCCCCAGTGCATCGAAGGCGCGCACGGTCACAAGCAGTGCCAGCGTGGAGTCCAGGCCGCCCGAAAGACCGATGGCTGCAGCCTTGGTGCCTGTATGGGCCAGGCGGGTCTTGAGGCCGGCGGTCTGCAGGTCGAGAATGGTCTCGCAGCGCTCGGCCAGATCACCGTGGTCGGCCGGCACAAAGGGCGCGCGGGGGAAGACACGGTCGATGCCGCAGGCGTTGCGCAGGACGGGAGCCTCGGAGAGCGTGCCCTCAAAAGAGAACTCAACGGTCGTGGCCTCCGGCGCATCGTCCGCGCGGGTCCACGTCGTCGAGCGACGGCGCTCGGCAACCAGGCGGTCAAGGTCAACGTCGGCGACGGCCGTATCGCAGGTAAGCAGTTTGGTCGCGGCGAGCTTGGAGCCGTTTTCGTAGACGAGGTTCTCCCCCGCAAAGACCATGTCAGTCGTGGACTCGCCCTCACTCGCGTCCGCGTAGGCATAGGCGCAGTACAGGCGCGCGCTTTGGTTAGAGATAAGGCTGCGGCGGTAATCTGCCTTACCGATAATCTCGTCCGAGGCCGACGGGTTGAGAATCACCGTCGCACCGGCAAGCGCCATCTCGGTCGAAGGGGGCGCCGGCACCCACAGGTCCTCACAGACCTCAACGCCCAGCACCAGGTCCTCGGCGCCCTCATCACAGCAGCGGTAGACAAGCCCCGAGCCAAGCGGCACCGGACCCTGACCGGCAAATTCAACCCACACGGGATCGGCAGGCGCCGGGGCAAACCAGCGGCGCTCGTAGAACTCGCCATAGTTGGGCAGATACTTCTTAGCCGTAAGGCCCAAAAGCTCGCCCGCACAGCACACGGCCGCGCAGTTGTAGATGTTTTCGGCCACCGCAACGGGAAGGCCGACGGTAAAGACAATCGGCAGCTCGCGGGTTTCATCGAGGATATGCACCAGAGCAGCCTCGCAGGCATGCAGCAATGTACGGTTATGGAACAGATCGGCTGCGGTATAGCCAGTCAGATTAAGCTCGGGCAATACCAACGCACGAACGCCGCGCTCGGCAGCATCGCGAACAGCCGCCAGCGCAACCTCGGCATTGCCCTCGACATCGGCAACGCGAATCTGCGGCGACGCCGCCGCCACACGCAAAAAGCCATCAGACTGAGAAAGGTGAAGATTCATAAGAATGCTCCCGTGCGTAGACGCCATTCACAACAATTAGCAAGCCCTATTGTAGTTCAACCGCCGGGTGTAACCGCATCCCACCAACTTGGTGAGCTATTGATGAGTTGATGGTATCTGTTAAATGTCATGTACGATTCACATCTGGTGGGTACCCTGATGGCTAAACGAAACGAAGCAGATTTACACCGGGAGGACCCCGTATGACAACCAAGTACACCGACGCGCCGCGCACGCGCGTCATGACACCGGCCGCGCTCAACAACGGCGTGCACGAGAACCATTCCATCGGACAAACCATGGCCATCGCGCCCAAAAAGGGCCTGTTCGACGACATTTCCATTCCCCAAATCATCGCCGGCGCCGCAGCTGCCGCCACGAGCGTCGCGCTTGCTTCAAAGATCGGCATTGCCGGCTCGGTGATTGGTGCCGCTGTGAGCTCAGTCATCACTGTTGTGTCCTCGCAGGTCTATCGCCACTTTATCTCCGCCAGCGCCGAAGCAATCAAGGGCACGCATGCCGCTGTCGACTACCCTGCCGGCGTCTACGAGCCCGTTGAGCCCAATGTCGAGGAGCGCCTGGGTGGCGCCGCGACCACGCAGGAGATGCGCCAGATTGCGGGGCGCGCGACCACGGCGCGCGTCGCCCCCAACAGCCTGCGCGCCAAGGCGGCGGCAGAGCGCAGCCAGACGCAAAAGAAGGTCATCATCTTCTCGATCGCCATCGCCATCGTCGCGGTCATCGCCTGCGCCGGTGCCATCCTTATCACCACTGCCGGTGAGGGTCTGGGCGAGCGTCCCGAGCCAATCCTGTCGTCGCGCACGACCGAGAGCGATGCAAATGGCAACACCCAGTCGCAGGATCAGCAGGCACAGACGGACGACACGCAAGACAGCTCTGCCTCTGCCAATTCGTCCTCGAACACCCAAAACCAATCGCAGGGCACCGATTCCTCTACGGCCAACAGTAGCTCGCCGTCCGGCACGACCGACTCAAGCCAAACGACTGACGGCTCTCAACCGAGCACGGGCGACCAGACGAGCGACACCACGTCGGGAACGGGCACAGCAAACAGCAGCAACAGCAATTCGAGTGGCACCACATCGGGCACGACATCTGACAGTTCAAGCCAAGGCACGACATCGGGCAACTAGGCACATTTGCCTCTCATAGATAACCGACCTGTACAACGGGCGCGAATCGATAGCGGTTCGCGCCCGTTTGCCTTGGGCGACGAGATGGCAAGCCCTGTGCGATGGTAAGATGCTTTGGTGTGTAAAGAGGAGATTTGCCATGAGCAAGACAATAGTTAAGCCCACGCTATCGCTGGGCAACCACATCTATCTGTATCGCCTGCTGCGCGACGCGATTGGGTGCGGTAAGCAAACGTTTATGACGCAGGTCGAGGAGGCGCTCGCCGCCGGCGACATGGCCGCTTATGACCTGGGCTTCGAGTCCACGCGCGAGTTGCTCGAGGAACTCGACGACTGCATTAAGCTGACTGTCTTTAAGGGCGGTCGCCTGTATGCCACGGTCATCGCCAACGAGGCATGGGATGCCGCACTTGCCAAGGGCGAGGACAAGCCCAAGGCCACCAAGGGCGCCAAGCAGTCCTACAAAAAGAAAAAGCGCGGCGAGAAGGACCTGAAGGCCGTGCGTCCCAAGCACGTTAAGCTTCCCGAGCCCGAGTCCGTGGCCGAAGTCGCTCCGGAGCCCGAGCCCGAGCCCGAGACAGAGATCGAAGTCGCTATTGAGGTAGCAGCAGAAGCCGAAACCGAAATCGCCGCCACGACCGATCCCAAAGCCATGTCAAAGCAGGAAGCCGCTGCGGAGCTCAACGAGACCCCCAAGTCGACAACCGAAGAAGCCGCCAACCAACCCGAGACGCCTGCGTTCCAAAACAGCGATGTCTTTGGCAACGAGGCCGAGGACGATCAGTCCGACGAGCCCGCCGATCAAGGCGCTACCGAATCGGCACCGGAGCCCGAGACGCCGCTGCCCGCCATCTCGCTCACGGTCGTCTATGACCCCGAGAACGCCAACGCCGGCATCACCACCATGGCCTCCACACCGATCGAGGCAAAGCCGTCTGTCGAGGCAGAGGACGCCCCGCAAGCCGACGCCAAAACCGAGACTGAAGACACATCCGTCTCCGTGGAACCGACAGATTCCGCAGTTAAGCCAGAACCGGCGCCCGAGTCTGCACCCGTCATCGAGTCCGCATCCGCACCTGTCTATGACCAAATTCCCGCACCGGTACCGGCTTCGGTACCCGCAGCAGCACCGGCCCCCGCACCCACAGCACCGACCATCCCCGAGGACTTCCCCGTCGATTTCGCAACCGAGGTCTTCTGCCCCGGCCCGTTGCTACACCAGCTGTCGACCTATCTCCCCTACGGCGCCGACACGCTCGGCATCGTCGGCGAGTACTACTGGATCGCCCGCGAACGCGGCACCATCGAGGCCGCGCGAAACCGCGCAATCTTCCCCCTGCGCTACACGCAGGCCGGCGAGCGCCACGAAGTCACCGTGCGCATCCGCCGCAACACCACCGGAGGCCTCGGAGCCACCTGGACCGTCGACAAGGTTGAAGAATCCAACGAATAGCAAAATGCGGCGAACGTCACAAAAACGTTCGCCGCATTTTTTTATTTTCCCAGGTTGAGCATAAGTTCGTGTGACAAAGGGGCTGTCCCTTTGCCACATCAAACTAGTCCCTGGTAAGTTTCCTGTGGATACGATGCGGCTGGGCTGCGTCCTCGCCCAGGCGCTCGATACGGTTGGCCTGATAGGCCTCAAAGTTGCCCTCAAACCAATACCAGTTGCCCGGGTTCTCGTCGGTGCCTTCCCACGCCAGGATGTGCGTGGCGACGCGGTCCAAGAACATACGGTCGTGGCTAATGACCACCGAGCAGCCCGGGAACTCGAGCAGCGCCGCCTCGAGCGAGGACAGCGTCTCGACGTCGAGGTCGTTCGTGGGCTCGTCGAGGAGCAGCAGGTTGCCGCCCTGCTTGAGCGTAAGCGCCAAGTTCAGACGGTTGCGCTCGCCACCGGAGAGCACGCCAGCGCGCTTCTGCTGGTCCTGGCCCTTAAAGCCAAAGCTCGCCACGTACGCGCGGCTCGGAACCTCGGTCTCGCCGACCATCATGTGGTCCAGGCCGTCCGAGACGACCTCCCACAGGTTCTTATCGGGGTCGATGCCGGAACGGTTCTGGTCGACGTAAGAAATCTTGACGGTCTCGCCCACCTCGAGCTCGCCCGAAGTCAGCGGCTCCAGGCCCACAATCGTCTTGAACAGCGTGGTCTTACCGACACCGTTGGGGCCGATAACGCCCACGATGCCGTTGCGCGGCAGGGTGAACGAAAGGTCATCGATGAGCACGCGGCCATCGAACTCCTTGTGCAGATGATGGGCCTCGAGCACCTTGTTGCCCAGACGCGGGCCCACAGGGATGCGGATGTCGGTCCAGTCGAGTTTCTGGCTGGCGCGGGCCTCGGCCTCCATCTCCTCGTAGCGAGCCAGACGGGCCTTGTTCTTGGCCTGGCGAGCCTTGGGCGAGCTGCGTACCCACTCGAGCTCGGCCTCCATGCGCTTGGCGAGCTTGGCGTCGCGGTTGCCCTGAGCCTCGATACGGGCGGCCTTGGTCTCCAGATACGTGGAGTAGTTGCCCTTGTAGGGATAAAGGTGGCCGCGGTCGACCTCGCAGATCCACTCGGCAACGTTATCCAGGAAGTAGCGATCATGCGTGACGGCAAGCACCGCGCCCTGATAGTTGTGCAGGAAGTGCTCGAGCCACAGGATCGATTCGGCGTCCAGGTGGTTCGTGGGCTCGTCGAGCAGCAGCAGGTCGGGAGCCTCGAGCAGCAGCTTGCACAGGGCCACGCGACGGCGCTCGCCGCCGGAAAGCACGTTGACCGGCATGTCGGAATCGGGCAGCTGCAGGGCGTCCATGGCCTGACCGAGCTTGGAATCGATATCCCAGCCGTCGGCGGCGTCGATCTCGTCCTGGAGCTTGCCCATCTCGGCCATGAGGGCGTCCATATCGCAATCCGGGTCGCACATCTCCTCGCCGATCTTGTTGAAGCGATCGACCTTGGCAATCATATCGCCAAACGCCATGCGCACGTTCTCGATGACGGTCTTGTCGTCATCGAGCGGCGGCTCCTGCTGCAGGATGCCCACGGTGTAGCCGGGGGTAAGCCTGGCATCGCCGTTGGAGACTTCCTCGATACCGGCCATGATCTTGAGCAGGGTCGACTTACCCATGCCGTTGGGGCCCACGACGCCGATCTTGGCACCGGGGTAGAAGCTCAGGGTCACGTCGTCAAGGATTACCTTGTCGCCATGGGCCTTACGAGCCTGATACATCTGGTAGATAAACTCCGCCATTTGCCTGTTTTATCCTTTCTACCTTCTGTTTCCCTATTCTTGATTCGCTTTAGTGGAAACGAAATGAGGAAACCAGCTCTGAAACTAAACGAAAAAGGGGCATGGTTGCCCACACCCCCTAATACTACCTGGGAATAATCCCCCGGAACATACTATGAACTGCGTACGCTAGTTTTCCGCAACCTTAACGAGCGGCTCGCTGCGATTTGCGCCACAGCAGATACGAATAGACGTAGGCAGCTCCAGCTGAACCAAACGCCAGAACCGCAATCACCGCGGCGACGACTTCACTCGAAAGCACGCTACCCGCCACGCCCATCACAATCAGGCCAACGCCCAGCACCATAAAGCAGGCACCGCCAAAACGCTGCGTACGGCGCCAGTTCTCGGGATCGGCAAGCGCCCAGGGCGTCTTGATACCGAGCGTGTAGTTCTGCTTTACGCGCGGTAAGTAGTTGCCCATACCAATAAAGAGCAAGCCGATAGCGCCTGATACCAGCAAATTGACCGTTCCTACCACCGGCACGATGCCCCACACCGTTAGCTCCCCCAGCCAGCTTATGGCACACATGAGCAGCGTGAAGGCGATTACGAAGCCCTGATAGAACTTACCCGAGGTCCGATACGCCTCGCCCTTGGGGTCAATGCGTGGTACGACGTAGAACATCGCGAGAAGTGCCAGAGGCAACACGCCGAGCGCGGAGGCCATCCAGCTAGGGCCCCAACCGTCGACGGCGCCATTCGCGCCCCAGTGCGTGGGAATCTGCGCCGGCAGGCTCGGCATCACTATCAGATGCGCCGCGACATTGGCAACGCACAGAGCGACCAGTGCAATCCACACGCGCGACGATACCCCCGTGGCGTGAATGCCCTTGTTTTCGTTATTCATCCTTATCACCTTCAGTGTTTGTAAAGCCCATAAACCAGCCAATCAAGTCCTGCATGACGGTGGTATTTAAGCTGTAAACGATGTTTTGGCCATGGCGCTCATCGGTCACCAGCCCGGCGTTTTTAAGCGTTGCCAGATGATGGCTGAGCGACGGTTTGCTTATGTCGAAATGCTCGGCGAGCTCCCCCGCCGTGCAATTGCCCTCGCGCAGCAGTTCTAAAATGCGCCGCCGCGTTGGATCCGCCAGCGCCTTAAAACCTTCTCCCGGCATAGAACCT
This sequence comes from Collinsella aerofaciens, assembly GCF_015557435.1. Classification (GTDB taxonomy): domain Bacteria; phylum Actinomycetota; class Coriobacteriia; order Coriobacteriales; family Coriobacteriaceae; genus Collinsella; species Collinsella aerofaciens_Z. The sequence continues at coordinate 12,560 of NZ_JADNOH010000090.1, read as the reverse complement.
CCTCTCGCTATCTCTCGCGACGTGCACACTATACTCGATATTTAGATGTTTGTCTAATTATCTAATAGCAATGTTATGTATAGAACATTCGTTCGTTTTTAGATACAATGGGTCCAGAAGCAGATGGGCCAGCTCCCTCTTCCCAAGAAGGAGATGGACTATGAGTATTAACGATGTCCTGACGTTGTTGTTGCTTGTAATCGCGGCTGTGGAGCTCGGCATCCACATTGGAGGTCGAATGAAATAGCCGCCCCCGCGTAATGCGAAGACGGCCACTTCTCACGCTACAAACGTGTTTGGGAGTTGGCCAACCCGCTGCAACGGGTGCCATCTGCTTCATCTTATGCGAATCCCTGCCTCATTTCAACAAACGCCGAGGGCTCAAATGGAATCGCGATAATACCTATAATGGCGATAGTTAAAACATGAATCGCTTCCCCATCGGAGGATATCTATGGCCGAAACTGCTGCACTCGTCGAGACGCGCGATACCAAGCTCGAGATCATCATGGGCCGCGAGGCACTCGACAAGCTCGCCGATGCCACGGTGCTGGTACTCGGCTGCGGAGGTGTGGGCTCCAACTGCTGCGAGGCACTCGCCCGCGGCGGCATTGGTCATTTTGTAATTCTGGACAAGGACATCATCGCGCCCAGCAATATCAATCGCCAGGCCATCGCCTTTCACAGCACCGTCGGCAAGCGCAAGGTCGATGTTATGGAAGCCATGATCCACGACATCAATCCCGCCACCACCGTCATCAAGCGAACTGAATATCTGCTGAGCGACAATATCGACGAGTTCTTTACGAGCGTTTTTGAGCAGACGGGCGGCAAGCTCGACTACGTCGTCGACGCCATCGACACCATTTCGGCAAAGCTTACCATTGCCAAATATGCTCAGGACCACGGCATTCGTTTGGTTAGCTCCATGGGCGGGGCCAACAAGCTCCATCCCGAGTGCCTCCGCTTTGCCGACATCTTCGATACGGTACGTGACCCCATGAGCCGCATTATGCGCAAAGAATGTAAGAAGCGCGGAATCAAGAGCCTACATGTACTGTTTAGCTGCGAGGAATCGGTTAAGACGCAGCCCCGCGACCCTTCCAACATCCACGAGCGCACCGAGCTGGGAACCGCCAGCTTTATGCCGCCCATCATGGGCCAGATGATCGCCGGCGAGGTTATCCGCCAGATCAGTGGGCGCGGCACCGAGCACGTGCGCTCCGATGGCCAGCGCCTAGACTAGCGGAGCGCGCCGAGATGGAGCCCCGGTTATTTGATGCACACTGCCATCTTGATTTAATGGCTCACCCGGACGCCGTTGCCGATGAGGCAATGGCGCTGGGCCTGATTCTATTTGACTGCGGCGTCGATCCGCACGACTTTGCACGCGCCAAGAAGCGCGCCTGCGGCCGTTCAAATATCTTTGCCGGCATCGGCCTCCATCCCTGGTGGCTCGCCGACGGACGATGTGACAACGCTGAAATCAATCTGCTTTGCGAAGTCGCTGCACAAGAACGCTTGATCGGCGAGGTCGGGCTCGACTTTTCCGCTCGTTTTGCCGGAAGCGAGCCGCTACAAGTACAGGCATTTGACCGGCTCTGCGATACACTCGTGCAGCACCCTCTTGCCGGGCGCGTGATATCAATTCACGTCGTTCGTTCGACAGGAACCGTGCTGGACGTCCTCGGGTCACATGAATTGCTCGCCCCAAGCCCCGACTCCCCCGCCATCATCTTCCACTGGTTTAGCGGTACCTCGAACGAGTTCGTCCGCGCGCGAAACGCAGGCTGCTATTTTTCCGTGAACGAGCGGATGCTCGCATCTAAACGAGGACGCGAATACGCACGACAGATTCCACTCGACCGTCTACTGCTCGAGACCGATGCGCCGGCCGAGCCAAACACAGAAACAAGCGCGCAATCGCTCATCAGATCGCTCACAAGGACCTCAGAACGCATCGCCTCGCTCAAAAAATGTGACATAAAGCGCATCGAATCGGCAGTTTTAGCAAATGCGCGCTCTGTTTTTGACCTTCGCTAACCCCTGTGGGCAAAAATGCCAAGGGACATGCGAATCGCACAACGCAGTCCCTATTGGAAGGCGGTACAGTTCGGCGGCATTACACCAATTCGTGCATGAGACCACGGTTGCGTGTATACAATTCGTCAAAGATATGACGGCGCGACGCATATAGCTCGTGGGCAGTCATATCGGGCACGATTGTTTGCGCAACGCCAAGGACTCGGGCGAGTTCATCCCATGATGCATAGGCGCCACCTGCGAGAGCTGCCATAATGGCATCACCGAAGCATGCGCCCACCGTAACCTTGGCAACCGAGACCTCGCGCCCGCATACGTCGGCGATAGCTTGCATCCAAATTGGATTCTTGGTTCCACCTCCGACAAGCATAATGCGCCCAATTGGCAGTCCATGCTCTCGCTCGATAATGTCGACATGGGATGCAACGGTATACGCGACGCCTTCCAAGGCGGCGCGAACCATATGGGCTCGCGTATGCCTTCCGGTCAGGCCAAAGAAGACGCCACGCGCCTCGGAATCGTTGAGCGGAGTACGCTCCCCCGCAAAGTACGGCAGACACAGGAGCCCATCGGCACCCGGCGCCACATCGGCGGCATCATGCGCCATAACCGAATATGCATCGGGGCCACCGTGGCCCTCGGCCTCTACGGCGTCGCGATACAGCTCTTGGCGCAGCCACGATGTGAGTGCACCCGCTGTATTGGTCCCCGCGCAGATCCCGTAAGTTCCGGGAATGATAAACGTCCCTGGCCACAGGCGAGCATCATCGACCATATGATCAGCTAAGTAGATGAAATACGCCGTGCTCCCCAACTGAACCATCATATCGCCGGGACGGAATACACCCGTCGAAATGGCCTCGGCACCAGAGTCGCCCGTTCCCACCAAGACAGGTGTCCCTGCCACGAGCCCCGTCGCCTCAGCCGCACGCTGCGTAATCACCCCGGCAATATCGGTAGCCGACATTACCTCCGCCATCTGGTCAGGCCGGCAGAAACGATCACATTCCCGAGCATCAACCTTCCAAGTGTAGCGATCGTATAGGGGAAGAAAATCCTCCGCCAAATAACGGTCCACCGTAAAACGCCCCGTCAACTTCGCGCACAGAAACGATGATGCCGTCAGGAACTTCGCGGCACGTTCGTGCACCTCGGGCATATTCTCCTTAAACCACAAGATCTTTGGAGCAATATCTGACGAACAGGGATCGTGCCCGAAAAGCTCGCGTGCGCGATCTGGCCCATATTCGGAAAGAAGCTCATCAATCTGCGGCTTCGAACGTGCATCGACTCCATATAAGATCGCGGGCGCCAGCGCGTTGCACTCGGTATCGACCGGTACGCAGTCGCAACCCAATGCGGAAAGGCCCACGCATCCAATCTGCGCCGCATTAACCCCCGATCGCACCACCAGCTCGCGCGACAAGCGGCAAAAATCTCCCCACCAAACTGCCTCCGCATCATGCTGGTACCATCCATCACGCGGGTTGTCCGTCTCGTGTCCACAAGAGGCCTGGCAAACGATGTTGCATCGATTATCGATTAAAACGCCTTTAGAGGCGCTTGTCCCAATATCAATACCCAGATAGAACGCCATAGGTGCCTACTCCCCTCGCGCCGTACGAGCGGCAGCCATAAAACGAACTACCCGCTCAACATCAACCGGGGCATCCAGCTTTCCGTCGCGCTTTAAGCAGGTGCCGACAAACGCGCCATCGTAGTGAGCAAATACGTCAGCCACGGTATTTTCGCGACAACCGGTGCCACATACCACAGGCACTTCGCCAACACGCTCGCGGACCTCATCGGCAAGCTCGCCCGAAGCACCACGACCGGCAGCCGAACCGCCGATGACCATCGCATCTGGAAGGCAATTAAAGAGAAGTGAATCGGCAATGTCCGCAGTCGTGCGGTCGTTGAGATAAACCTCCCCCTCGCTCGTGATGAAGTGAAAAAGCTTGAGGTCGTCCAGGCGCAGCGCCGTCTTGCGACGCATGGTGTGAGCGAAATCTCGGTTAATCAGCCCGAGATCACCGGCCCAGACACCGCAAAAATTGCAGCGCGTGAACTGCGCATCGACGGCAGCGCACAGCTCGATTGTGGCATCACCATCGTAAATAGCTTCAGCTCCCCAAGGGGTCGACAAATCATGGGACAGAGCCCCGATTACATAGCCCATCGATGCAAGGGTTGAGGGAGAAACGTGCTGCTCATAGGGCATCGAGAGCTCATTGGTAATCAAAATGCCATCGACACCGCCCCGTTGCAACGCTTCGAGATCGCGCTTGGCGGCTTCCACGACCTGCGACACGCTTCCGCCCGGGTAATACAGTGGATCACCCGGCAGAGGACGCAGGTGCAGCATTCCGATAACCGGCTTTTCGGTCTTGAACATCGAAGTTAGAAACGACATGAAGTGCTCCTTCATAGGGTTATCGCGGGGACGTTACTCCCCCAGCACCTCGACGTACACTTTTCGCTTCTGCGGACCGTCAAACTCCGCAAGATAGATGTTCTGGGCACCTCCACACACGATGTGGCCATCTTGGACGGGAAAGAAGCAGCTGTTTCCACAAATCATGCTCTTGATATGCCCACAGGAGTTGTTGCCGGTGGCTCCATAGCTCGGCAGGAAGTGTGCATGCGCATAGGGGGCATCTAGCGGGGCGATGCGATCAAGCGTCTCCATAAGATCCGTCTCCACGCAGGGCAGCCCCTCGTTTACCACGATTCCACAGGTCGTATGCGACAAAATAATCGCTGCCAAGCCATTCGTCACCGAGCTGCGTTCAATGGCAGCGTGCACGTCTTCGGTAATATCGATGAACTGGTCCGGAGCAGTCGATAGATAGCTCAATGTCTCGAGCGCCACCATGTTCACTCATCCCCTTCAAGAAAACGCAGGGCATTACCCCAGTAGAGCCTTTCTCGCGCATCATCGCGCATGGACACGGTATCGAGCGCCCGTTTGAGTTTGAACGCACGGAAGCGCGGCGTATTGCTGGCGAACATCACTTGATGCGATAGCGCGCGCTCATACCACAGCGGCCCCATATCGACCGTGAAAAGACGCTGCATCATCTCCTCGGGCGAATCGATGTAAGTGATAGAGGTGTCCGTGTAGCAGTTGGGATACTTGAGCAGCATCGCCACGGTCTCGCGCACCCAGGGCCAGCCAAAGTGGGTCAAACTAAAACGCACATTTGGATGCGTTGCGATTGTGTGCTCAAATTCAAGCGGATTACTGCGCGAGAGCTCTGCGCCCGGCTCCCAAGACATACCGGCATGGAAAACCACCGGCTTGTTATAGCGCTCGCACAGCTCGTAAAGCGGCTCGGCCACGGCATCATCGGGAGCAAAACCCTGCTTTGCCGGATGCAGGCAAAGCCCCTTTGCCCCCAACTCGGTAAAGGCGCGCCCCAATTCGTCTGCGGCACCGCTCACCTGCGGATCTACGCTCGCAAATCCCCACAGACGATCGGGATGCGCGGCAACCAGCATGGCAATCTGGTCATTGGTGCCAAAATGCCCTCCGCATGCCGTGGTTACATCGAGCGGCATGAGCACGCTCTTCTGCACATCGCAGACGTCCATCTCGACTTGAAGCTCATCCCAATCCATGGGGCCCATATGCCCCATACCAAATTCTCGTGACCAAAAACCGAATCCATCAGGCTCATCACCCGGCGTATAGATCTCGCCGTAGAGCATGGGCTGGACCAACATGTCGATAACCATTTCGCACTCCTTTCCAAGCATTTGACCCTAGTACGGCTCAAAAGAGCCGATGACGCGGGACGAAAGCTCGGCGCCCGCCTTCATACACGCCGGAATATCAAGGCCATCAATCACGCCCTTGGTAAACCCGGCGATATACGAGTCACCGGCGCCCACGGTGTTAACGACCTTCTCTGCCGGTACGATCCCGCACTCATAGAAGCGTTCGCCGTCAAAGGCAATGCTTCCCTTCTCGCCAAGCGTGGCAACTGCCACCCGCGGCCCCAACTTCTGTACGTGACGTACCCAATCACGCAGCTCCGGAGTGTCCTCTTCAAACGACATAAACGCATAGTCTACGTAAGGAAAATGAGCCTCGCAGGCATATTCGGGATCCTGGCTGAACACCGAGAAGTCCATAACCACCGTCTTGCCCGCATCATGCCATTCGGGCAGGAGGTCCAAACAATTGCCAAACAGGTCGGTATGAATGATGTCATGCTCTAGGATAAACGCCCGGTCATCTTCATTCGGTCGATATGTCTCCATAACACCATCGATTGCCTCGAGATGCACGCGATCGACGCCGTCTTTCAATGCCATGAGCATCACCGAGGTGTCGCCATCCTCCACCCGCAGATGTGAGATATCGAACCCCTCAGCGGCCAGCGCCTCTCTCATCTTGTCTCCGTACTCGTCCTTGCCGACAACCGACACGGCGGATACCGAAACTCCCATTCGTGCAAGATGGATACCCCAGTCAATGCCATTACCAGTCGGATAGAACACGCCGATGTTTTGATAGACGTCCGCACAGCAAAAACCAGCCGCGCACGCTTTAATACCCATGGTCTTCTCCAATGTTCAAAAGGGGACCCACCACATGGCGAGCCCCCTTTTCGCGTTTCGCTTATTGTTTTGCATCGGCCGTCCAAAGCCTCATAGCCAGACCGCCGTACGCTTTCTTAAGCTATTCGACGATTGGTGCTCCGTGGCCCCAAGAACCTTCCATGCCGCACACGGTCGAGGCAAACCCGGCAGCAAAGTCGAGCGCACGCTCGATGGCCTCGGCGCCATCTTCACCACGCTTGGCGGAATCGAGATAGCACATCAAAAACGAGGTGAGGAACGAGTCGCCCGCCCCCATGGTGTCCTTCATGTCCGTTACCGGTTTAGCCAGCTGGCGGTAATAACGCTCGCCGTCGTAAGCAATGCAGCCCTCGGCGCCCGCCGTAGCCGACACAAAACGCGGACCCAAGCCCTTCACCCATGCCAGACGCTCGCGAATCTCGTCCTCACTCGCGGCATCCGCCGCACTAAAGAAAGCGAAATCGACGTAGGGCGCAATCTGCTCGTAGTACTCGTCGGTGGAGTCGTCCGAAAAGTCAAAAGAGACCGTGACGCCCGCAGCCTTCAGCTTGGGCAGCTCGCGCTCGGTAAAGCAATAGTTGCCCGAATGAACCACATCGAACTGCTTCATGTACGAAAGGTCAAAGCGATCGAGGACATAGCGCGCATCGCCACGGATACCGCCCTCGTTGGAGCCAAGGAAGACACGGTCACCGTCAACGACGGTGACGCGAGCCGCTCCGTTCTCGCCAATCATCTGCTCGCACTTGTCAAGCTCGATACCCTCATCCTCGAGGCTTGCAATGACATGCTCGGCAGCGGCGTCATTGCCAAAAATGCCCATGTATGCGGAGCGTGCGGCACCGCATTTCTTGGCATAAACGGCGAAGTTCACCGCATTGCCGCCAGGATACATGGTATGGATATGCTCGTAGCGATCGACGACGTTGTCGCCAAATCCGAGCGCGTTAACGTTAAATGCCATGGCCTTTGTCCCTTCTAGTACTCGACAACACCCATATAGCGACGGAAATCGGGATCGTGATCAAACACCTTGCCGCGTGCAGCACGCAGCTCGCAGTTCATGGCATAGAACAGCACCGGGTCCAGATAGGCACGGACGCTCGCCGGCACGGCTTCCATACCGTACTCCTTGGCATCGAGCACCATCAGCGTATCGGTATGCGTCTTAAGGAACGCCAGGGCGCGCTCGTCCATAGCACGGCACTCGCTGGAGCCCATCTGCAGGAAGTAAAAAACGCCATCCTGAGTAGCCTCGAAGGGGCCATGGAAGTACTCGGCAGAGTGGATGTAGCTGCAGTGCTGCCACTGCATCTCCATAAGAGAGCAGATAGCGAAACCGTAGGTCTGGCTAAAGTTGGGACCGCTGCCCAGAATATAGAAGAACTCGTGCTCCTGGCAAAGCTTGGCAAAGCGATCGCCCAGCTCGGCATTTACCTTCTCGCGTGCCGGGGGAAGAATCTTATCCATCTCGGCGATACCGGCATACATATCGGCAAGATCGGCGTAGCCCTCCTGCTGATCGAGCAGCTCTGCCGCAAGCGACAGCGAAATACCAGCGGGGACCTCGGCCTGCGGCACACCCTCGCCCCACGGGTAGACCCACGTGGTCCACTTGCCGGAGTCGATCTTAGATCCAGCATTGTCGGTCTGGGCGATCACCGTAGCGCCGGCAGCAAGGGCAATCTCGCAGCCCTCGACGACCTCGGGGGTGTTGCCACTGTGGCTACAAGCGATGACCAGGGACTTCTCGCCCAGACGACGCGGACGCATAATGTCGAATTCACGCGCGGTATAGATATACGAAGTGAAGGTGGTTGCCTCGCGCTGCAGAAGCTCATGAGCCGGGATCAAATCGATCATGGAGCCACCGCAAGCAATCCAGTAGACGCTGTCGAACTTGCCCTTCTCGGCAATTGCCTCTTTGATCAGATCGTGTGCGTTCATATCCAGTTCCTTTCTTGTTTGGTCCGCAATCAATGAGATTGGCTGCGTGGCCGATAGTTGTTTTAGTCAATCAGATATTTCTCGAATGCGGCCATGTTCTTGGCATCTGCCGCCGCCGGGTCATCGTAGTAACGACCGTCCGTGATTTCCTGGCCCAGCATGCCGTCAAAACCATGGGCGTTGAGCGTGGCGACGAAGGCGTCCATATCGTGCTTGCCATCGCCCCACACCAGATGGCCATACGGGTCACCGTCGATAAAGTGCATCTCGTGAATTGCCCCATCACCAAAGGCGGCAAACCAGTCCTCGAGCGTCTCGCCTGCAACGCCCATCGCGGTTGTATCAACCATGGGCTGTAAGTACGGGCTCGCGACCTCGTCAATCATGCGCTTCGCATCGGAAACCGTCGTCACAAGGTTGCTCTCCTCGGGACGCAGGCTTTCCATCGTAAGCACCAGACCGTGCTCGCCGGCATACTCCGCCAGAATGGACAAGTGCTCGCGGCTGCGCTTCCAGGCTTCCTCGCGATCCTCGTCCCAGTCGCCCCAGCCCGAGTTGACGGACATACGGTCGCACCCAAGTACCTCAGCAAGCTCAATGCCGTGCTTAAAGTACGCCAGGCTGCGCTGTTCATGCAGCGGCTTGCGTGCGCAGTATTGCCAAGGATAGACAACATTCTCGGGGCACAGAGTACGATACCTAAGCCCACGGTCTGCAGCCTTTTTCGCCAGGACCTCAGCCTCAAAGTAGCCCGTGTGGTCGAGCGTCACATGCGGCTCCGCACACCACAGCTCAATGGACTCAAAGCCCAAACGCTGCTGCGCGTCAAGGAAGTAATCGAGCGACCACATGATGTAGTGGATATTCATGCCCGCAATCTGTTCGCGGCGCAGCGTCGGTTTGGATTCAGACACCTTATGCCTCCTTATTTCGATCGAACACGATTTGTCCGTCCGACATCGTCATATCAACCGCAAGATCGCGTGCGTCGCGATAATCGAGGTCGAACACATCCCGATCGAGCACGCAGATATCGGCAAGCTTGCCAACCTCAAGCGTACCCAGCTCGTCTTCGCGCATCAGATCGTACGCGCCCCCGGCAGTCCAAGCGCGCAAGAGCTCGACAAGCGTCAGCACGTTGGCCTCATTCACGGGCAGTCCATCGTCGAAGTATCCGCCGCACGCGCTGTAGATTGACTCGCCCAGGCTCGGAATCAGCAGCGGCAAATCCGTACCACAGCACACCGTGCATCCGGAATCTTCCATGCCGCGGCGATTCCAGCTGTGTAAAAGTCGCGTCTCGCCAATTTGTCGACGCATCATCGATAGGCAATCCTCGCGCCGGTCCAGCGTCAGAATCTGCGGATAGACCTCGCAAATTCCACCTAACTTGCCAAACTCGATAAGATCGGTCGGGTCAGAGTTCTCGAGATCGGTAATCGCATGGCGGCGAAGCATCCGTCCATGTTCGTCTCGAGGCAGCGAGGCATAGAGCGCCACGGTGCGACGAACGGCGCCATCTCCCTGGCAATGCAAGGAATATCGGAAGCCGTCAGCATCAATTGCACGTAGCTCGTTCTCAATCAGATCCCACTCGGGCTCCTCGACGACCGTCTTGCCGGCGGCTCCCGCATCGGCCGTGTCCTCATAGGGGTCAATCATCTCGGCAAGCCCCGCCCATACGCCGCGATCGGTCATACGGTTGAAGCCAGAAAAACGAACGAACGGTCCCCGGAAGCGCTCTCGTGCCTCGCGGGCATATGCCAGATTTGCACCAGCGCCCACCGGCTGCGACATCATAGAGACGCGAACCGTCAGCTCACCAGATTCCTCACGGCGAGCCATTTCGTCGGCAAAGCCGTAGTAGTCATCAAACGCCATCTCCTTGATGGCGGTAACGCCGCGCTCGTTAAGCATGCTCATGTAGTCCGAATACCCCGCACGTACCTCGGGCAGCGCGAGGAAATCGCTCATCATGCGCCAGATCTTCTCGGCATAGCACGCCTGCGGTGTAAAGCCGTATCGCGCACTGGCGGCAGCATTGAGAACGCAGGTCTCCGCACCCGGTGTAAAGCAGACGACAGGGATATCGCCAAAACAATCGTCAAACACAGCCGCCGTATTTGCGTTCTCGGCATCCGATGCCAGCGTTTCGGGTAGGTTGTGGCCAAAAGCCGCCGCGCAATCCGGATGATCTTCTTTCCATGCACGCAAGAGCGACACGGCCTCTTTGGCATCGGCGACGCCGGACAGATCAGACCCCAACGTCCGCAGCGCCCAGCCCGTATAGAAGGTATGCACATCGATCAGGCCAGGCATGACGGTGCGGTCGCCCAGGTCAACTACCTCGTCCGCTTGGGTCAAATACGAAGCTACCTCACACTTGGTGCCAACAGCCTCAATTCGATTGCCACGGACCGCTACGAAACCTTCAAACGGCAGGTCCCCCGTACCGGTAAAGACGCTCTTAGACGTCAGGACCGTCAAACGATCAGACATCACAACCACCTACACCGGAAGCATGCCAGAGATTGCCGTTACGATCAGGCCAAAGACGACCATGAAAATGAAGAACTTCCAAATGGTCTTCCACCATTGGCCAAACGAGATCTTTGCCACGGCAAGGCCGGCGACCGTCATGCCCGCCACGGGACTGATGGTGTTGATGGTCTGATTAGCAAACTGGAGCGCGGTAACGGCTGCCTCGGGATTGAGGCCCATAAGCTCGGTCAGGGGGCCCATAACAGGCATGGTGAGCGCCGCCAGGCCAGAACTCGAGGGAACCAGCAAAGAGAGCAGGCCAAGGACGATATACATAAACGTGGTGTAGACGGCGGCGGGTGCACCGGCGAGCGCAGTAGCGAGCGCCTGGAGAATGGTGTCGATGATCATGCCGCCCTCGGCGATGACCAGAATACCGCGAGCGATACCAATAACGATGGCGGCGTACGCAAAGTCGGCGAGACCTTTAACGAACTCCTCAGCAATCGTCTGCTGGTCAAGACCGCCCAGGATACCGGCAAGCAAGCCCATGCCAAGGAACACGGCGGAAATCTCATTCATGTACCAACCCTGGGTAACAAGACCCCAGACGATAATGCCCATACCGCAAGCAAAATCGATAAGCACGAGCTTCTGACGGATAGTGAACTCTTCCTCGATGGAGGCATCGGTCACGGAAAACTCGATACGCTTGAGCTTATCGTCCTCGTACGTAATGGACGACTCGGGGTTTTTCTTGACGCGCATGGCGTAGCGCATGGCCCATGCGATACCGACGGCAGTGAAGATGACCCAAGAAACGGCGCGCAGCCACAGTTGCGGATTGCCCTCGATGCCGATAATGCCCTGTGCGATCAAGACGTTAAACGGGTCGATGGTCGAAGCACAATATCCCAGGTTAGGACCAAGGAAGCAGATGATGAATGCCGTCATCGAGTCATAACCGATACCCATCATGATGGGAATGAAGATGGCATAGAACGGCAGGGCTTCCTCAGACATACCAAACGTAGTGCCGCAAATGGACAGCAACGTCATCGTGATGGGAATGATGAGGATGTCCTTGTTCTTGAGCTTTTTAATCACACGGCTCATGCCGGCATTCAAAGCGTTGGTCTTGGTGATGATTGCGAACGATCCGCCAATCAATAAGACGAACGCAACGACGTCGGCAGCCTCTTGGATGCCCTTAGTGGGCGCTTGCAGGACCGCGAAGATATCCTGACCCAGATTGATGGTCTCGCCGGTCTCGGAATCGGTGTAGTTCTTATCGACCTGTTCATAGGTTCCAGCAACGGCGACTTCACGCTCGCCCGCCGCTGTCGAAATCGTCTTGCGCTGATACTGACCAGAGGGAACGATCCAAGTCAGGACCGCAAAGACAACGATCAGCAAGAACATGATCGTATAGACATGCGGTAATTTGAAGGTTGATTTCCGATCTCAGCCGAACACATTGAGCGGATAGGCCGTTCCCGCAG
>NZ_JADNOH010000089.1 GCF_015557435.1 Collinsella aerofaciens | reverse complement strand
TGCAGCAGGGGCTCTCAATGTTTTTATGTCCTGCTCATATCGTCTCTGCCGGCAGCTGGGGACACTCCTTGTCTCTTCTATGACTAGGTGGGGAAGGCGTGCGACAATGGTGGGCGTTGTGTTGTTCGCGCTAAGGAGTTGCCATGTTGTTGTGTCCCGTTTGCCATGAGCCGTTGGTGGACGACGAGCGCGGTGCTGCATGCGCGGGCGGACACCGGTTTGACCGTGCGCGCGAGGGCTATCTGTACCTACTGCGTTCGTCCAAGAGCGGTGACTCCATGGGTGATCCCAAGTCGCAGGCGCGCAGCCGTCGTGACTTTCTGAACCGCGGATACTACGCGCCGTTGCGCGATGCAATGGTCGAGCTGGCCCGCAAACAGATGTCTGGGCGCGCTACGTCTGCGAACGGCCCCATGACCTTGCTCGACATTTGCTGTGGCGAGGGCTACTACACCAGCGCCATGGGTGCGGTGCCGGGCGTGGATGCTTACGGCTTTGACCTGGGCAAAGAGATGGTGCGCCTGGCCGCCAAGCGCGGCGATGCGACCTTCTTCGTGGCCAACATGAAGGACATTCCCGTGGCCGATGACGCCTTCGATATGGTGACCGAGCTCTTTGCTCCCTTTAACGAGCGCGAGTTTGCCCGCGTGCTGGCACCAGAGGGCTCGCTCTATACCGTGGTGCCGGGTGCCCGTCATCTCTTTGGGCTTAAGGAAGTGCTCTACGACACGCCATATCTCAACGACGAAAAGCTGCCGAAGACTACGGAGCTTAAGTTGGTCGGAACGCAGCGGGTGTCTGCGAACATTACGCTCCAGACCCAGGCTGACATCGAGGCGGTGTTCCAAATGACGCCGTACTACTACCGCACGCGCCCTGCCGATAAAGAGCGCCTGGCAAACCTGGACACCCTTCAAACCGACATCGACTTCATCATCGCCGAGTACCGCCACTAACCTACCAAAAAGGGACAGGTTTATTTTGGCAGGTTTTATCTGGGCAAACGTAAAGGGCCGACCGCGGGGATGCGCGATCGGCCCTTTTAGTTGCTTGATAGCAGGGGTTATGGGAGACAGGTGCCTACAGGCGGTCCTTGTTTTCGGCCTTAATGTCGTGTGCCTGCTGAATAAAGAACAGGTCGTACACCACGATGACAAAGGCGCCATAGTTGATGGCGTCGCCGCCAAACGCGGGGAGCGTGAGCACAGCCTGCGCAATCGTGGCGATTGCGGCGACGATGCCGAGCTTAAACGCGCCGCCTACCTGCGAAGGCTTGTTGGCGCCCTTGATGCCCGCAACGCCCGCGGCGAGATCGATGAGGCCCTTGGCGACAAGCACGACCGTGGCGAGCATGGCGTTCGGCCCGTAGGTGGACTCGAACTTGCCGGTCGCGATGCCGGCGATTCCAATGACGAGACTGGCGATGCCCAGAACAAAATAAATCAGGGCAAGGATTTTGAGTGTCTTGCGAGCGGCGCTCATAGCTGGTCCTTTCGATGCGGGCGCGGAGAATCTGTCGCACCCAGGTTGCGGCACATATCGTGAAGCACATTGTAGTTCAACGGAGCGATGCATGCGTTTGAAAGCGCTTTGAGCCTGTGCGGTCCAACCTTTCAAAAAGGAAAGCCAGCTGTAAGTCAAATCGATGGCAGCTCATGTGCGGCGCTGCGATGATGAGGCCGTGATAAGAAGTGAGTCTAAGGAGGAGCCATGATGTACGGACCAGAGCAAGTGCGTGAACCGCGGTCGTTGGGAAGGCGCATGGGTGATTCTGTGATCGCTGCCGTGTGCACGGGATTGATGGCGGTGCTTTGCATTGGGATGCTGTGGACCATGTCGCATGTGGGACAATAACGGACGGTTGGGTGCCAACTGAGGTGGCGCTCACGTATTCGTTTTGTTTGCTAAGGAGTGTCCATGGGCGTCGTCGATCCCTTTTCTGTTGCTCGGGCCGCGGGGCTTGAGCTGACCGGGAAGTCCGAGGGCCTCACGCTCACCGACGGCACGATGGAACTGCGCGCCGATTTTGGCCGCATGCTGCCACGACTCAAGCAGGGCCGCCTGCAGCAAGAGCTGCTGGTAAAGGCTGCGCGCACAAAAGGCATCGAGCGCCCATGGGCGATTGATGCCACGGCGGGCTTTGGTGAGGATTCGCTGCTGCTGGCGGCCGCGGGCTTTACCGTCGATCTGTATGAACAGGATTGCGTGATCGCGGCACTCCTCAAGGACGCCTTGGATCGCGCGGCAGATGATCCGGCGCTTGCGGCTGCTGTGGCGCGCATGCGCTTACATGCGGGCGAGGACAGCATTGCCGGCCTTCGCCATACGGCCGAGCTGATCAAGCAAGGCGAGCTCGCGGCTCCCGACGTGGTGTATCTGAACCCCATGTTTCCCGAGCGCACCAAGAGCGCGGCGGTGAAAAAGAAGTTTCAGCTCTTGCACCATCTGGAGCAGCCGTGCGCCGACGAGGAGACGCTGGTCGAAGCTGCGCTTGCGGTGCACCCGCGCAAGGTCGTTATCAAGCGACCGGTGAAGGGGCCGCTGCTTGCCGGCGTTAAGCCGAGCTATCAGCTTGCGGGCAAGGCCGTTCGTTACGATGTTTTGGTGCCGCCGCGCCCGTAGCTTGTGCACGATGGCTGGCGCTTCGCCAGCGCCGTGCCGATGCGGGGTCTATTTCCAAGGGTGCGACGTCAGGTGCCAGCCGCCGCAGTATTCGCATTTGTAGCAGGCCAAACCACGCCGTCCGCGGTTTTCGCAGTCGGCCATAACGGCCTCGGCTTCGGCGCGTGTGTCGTAACGGTTTTTGCGCTCGCACGACTTATAGCGCCAAGCCTCGTCGCGCTCGGCGTCCAGGGCGTCGCGGCGCTCGTCCTCGCGTGCAAACAGGTCGCTCATATCGCCGCCGGTGGCAGCGCCCAAAAACTCGCTTTTGGCTTTTGACCAGGCGGCTCGCTTTTTGCTCCCCATCTGCTTCGCGCTCCTCTCCAAACGTTGGTATCATTGCTCAATCAAAGTGATACCAATAAACGTGAGGTCGCCGCGTGATGATCAGAAAAACCCTCGATACCGACATTCCCGCCGTCATGGCTATCTATGACGCGGCCCGCGCCTTTATGCGCGCGCATGGCAACGCCACGCAGTGGCCCGAGGGCACGCCTTCGGCCGAGCAGCTGGCTGCCGATATTGCCGCTGGTGGCAGTTACGTGTGCGAAGTCGACGGCCGCGTGGTGGCGACGTTTGCCTTTTTACCGGGTCCGGACGAGTGCTATGACGTGATTGAGGACGGTCAATGGCGCAGCGACACTCCGTATGCCGTGCTGCATCGCGTGGCATCCGACGGCACCGTGCACGGTATCGCGGCGGCGATGTTTGCCTTTGCCAAGGAATGCGCCGACCATCTGCGTATTGACACGCACGAGGACAACTTGCCCATGCAGGGCGCCATCGCCAAGGCGGGGTTCGAGCGTGTCGGTATCGTCTATGTGTCCGACGGCACGGCGCGTGTCGCGTTTGATTGGCTGCGCGAGGCGTAGGAGCCAAGGCACGTATCATCACCCAGCTCAAATAAAAAATGGCCCCGAGTGGGGCCATTTTTGGTAAAACGCGTCGTTGTGGGACTCGCATTGTTACCGCCCCAGATGAACCCGGGCAGACAAAAAGGGGAGGTGCCGGCTTTCGCAAGGCGCGAACCTACGAAAATCGCCGCGCGGCAACGCGGGGCGATGAGCTCGGTCGGGGGATAGGGCCCGCTTCGCCCACCGGCCCGTAAATTGTATCATCCAGTGTGGAGCGTGAACGCCCGTTGCCGCGTGCGATGGGCTTGCAATAAGAGGAGAGCCATGTCGAAGCAAGCGGTCGTTGGAATCTTGGCGCATGTCGATGCCGGCAAGACCACGTTGGCCGAGGCCATGCTGTTCAACGCGGGCCGCATTCGCAAGCGTGGCCGCGTGGACGATGGCGATTCGCATCTGGACACTAACACGATCGAGCGCGAGCGCGGCATCACGATTTTCTCGTCGCAGGCCGTGCTCGACCACGGCGATACCCACGTCATGCTCGTGGATGCTCCCGGCCATGTCGATTTTTCTGCCGAGGCGGAGCGCACACTGCGTGCCCTGGACTACGCGATTCTGGTGGTGGGCGCCAACGATGGCGTGCAGGGGCACACCGAAACCCTGTGGCGCCTGCTTGCACGCTATGACATCCCGACGTTCATCTTCATCAACAAGATCGATTTGGAGAATCCCGGCCGCGATGTTTTGCTGGCACAACTCGGGCAGCGTCTTTCCGAGGGCTGCCTGGATGCCAACGAGCTGCTGGCGGGCGGCGCCGTTCAGGAGGACGCTGCTGCGTTGGACGAAGCGGCGCTCGAGGAGTTTCTTGAGGCAGGCGAGCTTTCTGTCGCAACGCTGTCGCGCATGGTTGCCGAGCGCAAGCTTTTTCCCTGCTTTGCCGGCTCGGCGCTCAAGGACCAAGGCGTGGACGAGCTGCTGGATGGCATATGCGCGCTGATGCGTGAACAGGCGTGGCTCCCGGAGTTTGCCGCGCGCGTCTATCGTGTCAGCCGCGGGGATCGCGGCGAGCGCTTGGCTTGGGTTAAAGTGACCGGCGGCACGCTGCATGCCAAACAGCTGATTAACGGACGTTCCGGCGCCGAGGCATGGGAGCAGAAGATCGACCAGGTGCGCATCTATAACGGCGAGAAGTATGAGCTTGCCCAAGAAGTTGCTGCTGGCGGTATTTGTGCCGTGACGGGTCTTGCGCGCGTTCGCCCAGGGGACGCCCTGGGTGCGGAGCCCGCGGGCGATGCGCCTGTCATTGCGCCGGTTCTCACCTATACAGTGCTTCCGGGCGAACATGATGCCCATACGGTGTTCAAAGCATTGACTGAGTTGGCGGACGAGGATCCCATGCTCGGCGTAAGCTGGAATACTCATCTTGAGCAGATTCATTTGCAGTTGATGGGAGCCGTGCAACTCGAGGTCGTGCAGCGGGTGTTGGCAGATCGCTTTGGCCTTGCGGTCGAGTTTGAGTCTGGCGGCATTCTCTATAAGGAGACTATTTCGCAGCCGGTCGAGGGCGTGGGCCACTTTGAGCCACTGCGCCACTATGCCGAGGTGCATCTGCGCCTGGAGCCGTTGCCGGCGGGTTTGGGCGTGCAGTTTGGCACCGTGACCTCGACCGACGAGCTTGATCTTAACTGGCAGCGTCTGGCGCTCACCAACGCCATGGAGCGCGATCATCTGGGCGTGCTGACCGGTTCGCCCATCACCGATATGCGCATTACGCTCACAGGCGGCCGCGCGCATGCCAAACACACCGAGGGCGGCGATTTTCGCCAGGCCACGTATCGCGCGATTCGCCAGGGGCTCATGCGGGCACGTGAGGCCGGCGCGGCGGTGCTGTTGGAGCCGTGGTACCACTTTGAGCTCGAGGTGCCGGGGGAGTGCGTGGGCCGGGCGCTCTCGGATGCCACGCGCATGGGTGCCGAGTGCGAGCCGCCGACGATGGCGGGAGACCGGGCGAAGCTTGTGGGTCGCGTGCCGGCATCCGAGGTGCAGGATTATGCGCTGGAGGTGGCTGCCTACACGAGCGGTCGCGGGCATCTGTACCTGGAGTTCGCCGGCTATGCGGCTTGCCATGATGCCGAGCACGTAATCGAGACGGCCGCCTATGAGCCCGAGGCCGATCTGCCCAACACGCCCGACTCGGTCTTTTGCTCTCACGGCGCCGGTTACACGGTCAAATGGTACGACGTACCCGCCGCGGCGCACGTAAAGGTCGATCCCGCCACCTTCCGTCCCTGGCGAGCAGCAGACGCTGAGTTTTTCGGCCACATGTGACAAGGGGACAGCCCCTTTGTCACCCGCTGTTGGTATAACTCGGTATAAGTTGGTATAACTATTACCAGGGTTTGCCAATCCGAGGAGGCCGACATGAACCCGAATCCCTTTAAGCCAACGGCAGGCAAGCGGCCTCCGATACTCATCGGTCGCGAGTCGGTCATCGAAGATTTCGAGGAAGGGCTCGATAACGGCGCCGGAGCGCCGGGTAGGTTCATGCTCATTACGGGAAACCGCGGCTGTGGCAAAACGGTTCTCCTACGGGAGCTGCAGCGTCTAGCCAGCGCGCGCGGATGGGCGGTTGTCTCCGATTTCGCTTCGCTTGGCTTATGCGACCGCTTGGCCGACGCGCTTCGCTCGAATAAACCCGTTGTGACGTCAATGGAGCTCGGTCCGTCGTTTGGCCGGATGTCGGTCGAGGCGGCGCGAGCAAAGGGCGAAACATTGCGAGGGCTGGTCAACGAGCGCCTCAAGAAGCTCGGTCCAGGCAAGGGCATACTGTTTGCGATTGACGAGGCGCAATCTGCGTCTATCGAGGAACTGGCGGCTCTTGCCGTTCTCTATCAGCAAGTGCTCGGAGATCAGGATGCCACGGGCTTGCCCAATAGCGACCAGCGCGGTCTTGGGCTGGTTTTTGCCGGCTTGCCCAGTATGGTTGACGATCTGCTTGAAGAGCCGAGTGTGACGTTTTTGCGCCGCGCCCAGCAGCGTACGCTGGGGGCGATTTCTTTGCCCAAAGTGCGCGATTCGTACATCCAGACGGTCAAAGACGCTGGTCTTTGCGTTGATGAGGAGACGGCGGACCTAGCGGCGCGCAGGAGCATGGGGCATCCCTATATGGTCCAGCTGGTGGGATATTACATGTGGCGGGCTGCTGCCCGGCGTGGCTCGCAGGTCATTGAAGAGCGCGATGCCGAGGATGGCCATGCGGATGCCGTCTCCGAGTTCTACGAAGCGGTTGACGCGCCCCTGTATTACGGGCTGCGCAGTCCACAGCGCCTATTTATCGAGGCCATGGCAGTTGACGGAGGCAAGCCGACGCGCATGGCGGACATCATTGAGCGCTGTGATCGCACTCAGAGCTGGGCGAGTAAATATCGCGCAAGCCTGATTCGCGAGCGCGTCATCGAGGCTGCCGGATACGGCCTCGTCCGGTTTACCGTGCCCATGCTGGGCGCGTACATT
This sequence comes from Collinsella aerofaciens, assembly GCF_015557435.1. Taxonomy (GTDB): domain Bacteria; phylum Actinomycetota; class Coriobacteriia; order Coriobacteriales; family Coriobacteriaceae; genus Collinsella; species Collinsella aerofaciens_Z. Next base: position 7,517 of record NZ_JADNOH010000089.1, on the reverse strand, counting down.
CGCGATCGAGTTATATGGCATGAGTAGGGTGATAAAGGTGACGGAACAGAAGATGAACCCGCAGGCTATCGAGGTGCGTGGCGCGCGCGTCCATAACCTCAAAGACATCGATATCGATATTCCGCTGGGAAAGCTCGTGGGCATTGCCGGCGTGTCGGGTTCGGGCAAGAGTTCGCTGGCACTCGGGGTTCTTTATGCCGAGGGCTCGCGCCGCTATCTGGAGGCGCTCAGCACCTATACCCGCCGTCGTCTGACGCAGGCCGAGCACGCCCAGGTGGACGAGGTGCTGCACGTGCCAGCGGCGCTCGCGTTGCATCAGCGTCCGAGCGTGCCGGGCGTACGCTCCACCTTTGGCACCATGACCGAGCTCAACAACAGCCTGCGCCTGCTCTTTAGCCGTTGCGCCCATCACGTGTGTCCGCACTGCGGAGCGCGCGTGGAGCCGAGCCTTAACGTGGCTGCGGGCCTGTCGCTCACGTGTCCGACATGCGGCCGCGAGTTCTACGCGCCGAGTGCCGAGGATTTGGCTTTCAATAGCGGCGGTGCGTGCCCTACCTGCGGCGGCACCGGTGTCATGCGCGAGGTAGACGAGGCGAGCCTGGTGCCCGACGAGTCAAAGACCATCAACGAGGGTGCGGTGCTTCCCTGGGGCACGCTCATGTGGGACCTGATGAAGCAGGTGGCCGGCGAGATGGGCGTGCGCACCGACGTGCCGTTTAACCAGCTCACGCCTCAAGAGCGCGACATCGTGTTTCACGGCCCGGCGGTTAAGAAGCACATTCTCTACGTTCCCAAAAACGGCGAGGGCGCCACGCCGCTCGACTTTACCTATTACAACGCCGTCTATACCGTTGAGAATGCGCTCGCCAAGGTTAAGGACGATAAGGGGCTTAAGCGTGTGGCTCGCTTTTTGCGCGAGGGACCATGCCGTGACTGCGCCGGCACGCGTCTCTCCGAGGCTGCGCGCCAGCCCCAGGTGCGCGGTATCAATCTGGCTCAGGCCGCGGCCATGACGCTTGGTGATGCGATCGAGTGGGTGCGCGGGGTGCCCGCATCCTTGCCGGCCGAGATGCAGCCCATGGCGACGGATATCTGCGATTCGTTTTTGAGCACGGCTCGTCGTCTGGTCGACCTGGGTCTCGATTACCTTTCGCTCGATCGCGCCGGTGCCACGCTCTCCACGGGTGAGCGCCAGCGCGTGCAACTCGCCCGCGTGGTGCGCAACCGATCGACAGGCGTGCTCTATGTGCTGGACGAGCCCTCAATTGGCTTGCATCCTGACAATGTCGACGGCTTGGTGGGCGTAATGCGCGACCTGGTGGATGACGGCAATACCGTGGTTGTTGTCGACCACGATACACGTGTGCTGGCGGAGGCTGATTATCTGGTCGAGATGGGCCCCGTTGCCGGAGCAGGCGGCGGCAACGTAATCGCCGCTGGTACGGTAGACGAGGTCGAGCAATCGCAGGACAGCCGTATCGCGCCGTTTTTGCGCGCCAAGCCCAAGCGCTTGCGTCCGCAGGTAACTGACGACGAAATGTTCGACCAGGGCCATATCCGCATGGCGACCGATACCATCCATACCGTCAAGCCGCTCGAAGTCGATATTCCGCGCGGTCGCTTGGTCGCGGTTACGGGTGTTTCGGGTTCGGGCAAGACGACGTTGGTGCTCGAGACGCTCATCCCGGCGCTTAAGGCGCAGACAGCCGGCGAGCGCTTGCCACGCCACGTGCGCTGGATCGATGCCGAGGGTATTGCGCGTGCCAACCTGATTGACGCCACGCCCATCGGTGCCAACGTGCGCTCGACGGTGGCAACCTATGCCGACATCCATGATGAGCTGCGCCGCGCCTTCGCCCGTACGCCCGAGGCCAAGGCAGCCGGCTACAAGGCGGGCGCCTTTAGCTACAATACCGGCGCCTTGCGCTGCCCTACGTGTGATGGCACGGGCTCGATATCGCTCGACGTGCAGTTTTTGCCCGATGTCGAAATCGTCTGCCCGGCATGTCGCGGCTCACGTTATGCAGACGCGGCTTCGCATATCCATCGCGAGGGCAAGGACGGGAGTCTGCTTACGTTGCCGCAGCTCATGGACATGAGTGTGGACGAGGCCATCGACGCCACGGTGGGGCTCAAGAAAGTTCAGACGCGCTTGCAGACCTTGCACGACCTTGGCTTGGGCTATCTTACGCTCGGTGAGCCCACGCCGGCGCTTTCGGGCGGCGAGGCGCAGCGTCTTAAGCTTGCGAGCGAGATGGGACGCGTGCAGGACGATGCCGTATTCGTGTTCGACGAGCCTACGATCGGTCTACATCCGCTCGATGTTCAGGTGTTGCTGAGTGTGTTCGACGGCCTTGTTGCCAAGGGCGCCACGGTTATCGTGATCGAACACGACCTCGACCTTATCCGTAACGCCGATTACGTGATCGACATGGGCCCGGGCGGTGGCGACGCCGGCGGGCAAATCGTCTGCGCCGGTACGCCGGGCGACATCGCAGCCTGCCCCGCAAGCATCACCGGCCGCTACCTATAACCGAATGTGACAAAGGAACAGTTCCTTTGTCACATTGACTTCTATTTCACGCATTGAGCGGCGAGATAGTCGCGGAAGAATGGCAATTCAAAAGCGACGATTCCGCGCCCGCGTTCTCCAATGATGCCGGCATCTATCATGCGGCGTCGGTAGCGGGAGACCTGCTGCGGCGAACGCTTAAGGCGCTCGATAAGGTTGGCGGTGGTGGACTCTTCCTCGTCATCGAGCATGGCGATGAGGAATCGCTTGTCCTCTGCAGTGAGTTCCCGATAGGTTGCCGCGAGGATTCGGTCGTCCATCTCGTCGCGCGCGATTTTGATTCCCAGGTCAAAGTCGCGTGACGAGATTTCCTTCGAATCGCTTGTGAGGTCCCAGGCACGGTAGCCTACGAGTTGCAATAGGAAGGGAAAACCAGAGATCGAGCGAACGGCTCTATCGATTCCCTCAGCATCTGCCAGGCGATCGTTTTCCTGAATTGTGCGAATCAAGGCTTCGCGTACGTCATAGTCGGCAATGCGACCCAGATGATATTGTTGGGCACGGCGAAGAAACGAGACCGTCTTGTGGTTTAGTAGCGTCGATACGTTGTTGGGAAGTCCCGCCATAAGCAGGGCGACACGCTTTCCGTCAGTCACAAAGTGCTGATACGTAGCTGCGAGCTGAATCATCTCGTCGAGCGTCGGGTCTACCTCATCAACCGTGATGAGCAGCCCAGCGTCGGCTTTGTTGAGCTGGTCGATAATATCGCCCATGCGGTATCTCCAGGTCGAGGCCTCATGGGCGTGGCTCACCTCGATACTGCCGATGGGTGCGATTCCAAGGCCGGTGATTTCAAAGTCGCTCGGTGCGTCGATGAGGTGTGCCGCAGCGCGCTTTGCTCCGAGCTCGATTTCATCAAGCATCCCTGGAAGCGCGGTTGTCTTCACGGCAATCCAGCCATGAGATTCGGCCCTCGTCGCGAGCGACGACATGAGGGCTGTTTTGCCGGTTCCGCGCGCTCCGGAGAAGATGGATGTCAGTTCCGGGCGCCTGCGCTGGCTCAAGAAGGCACGGTCCAAATCCCGAATAATCTGCTGTCTGCCAGCGAGATGGGCAGGAACCTCACCAAAACTGGGGGTAAACGGGTTCTCGAGATATTTCACAAGGCTCTCCTTTCACACCGCCGTTTAACTTCATTTTACTTTAGTTAATTCTGATTAAAAGTGAGGGCTCTTTATCTAGAGCATCAATTAGGCGCGTACGCCATCGGCGCGGCACTGGAATGTGACAGAGGGACAGTTCCTTTGTCACATTCCCGGAAAGCCTGTTTGGCGCAGGGCTTCGTAGAGGACGATGGCGGCGCTGTTGGAGAGGTTGAGTGCGCTGATGCGGTAGTCGTCGGGATTGACGAAGTTGCCGCAGATATCCTGCCGAAGGATGGCCTCGTGACTGTCCTCGGTATGCCCCAGCGATTCCTCGTGAGCTTCCCAAACCTCAGCGTTATCGAGTGAGTCGCAATCGCGCAGCATCGGGATGCGCTCGCAGCGCTCGGGCGCCGCGGCAAGCAGTGGCTCGGGAATGCCCGAGCCCTCGCTGCCAAAGACCAAGAAGTCGCCGTCGCGATAGGTGCTTTGCGCATAGGTGCGACGAGCCTTTTTGGTCAGCAGGTGCAGGCGCTCATCGGCGGGGGAGAGGCCGTTGCGGGCAAGGAAGTCCTCCCAGTTGGCATAGGTCGTCACGTTCAAGTTTTGCCAATAACCCAGACCGGCGCGACGTACCGTCTTGTCGTCGAGCGAAAAGCCCAGGGGCTCAACCAGGTGTAGACGGGTTCCCGTGACCACGCAGGTGCGGCCGATGTTGCCCGTATTGGCGGGGATCTCGGGCGCGTACAGCACGATATTGAACATGAATCTCCTTGGCTCAGAACGAAAAACCACCACGAAGGGGACAGGCACCTTCGTGGTGGTTTGTGGCGGTTACGTAGCGGGCGGACAAATCCGCCTCGATAAACCTAGGCGCGGTGCCAGTCGGTCAGGCAGGCATCGAGGGCGGCGATGAGCGCGTCCTTGTCCATGTGACGGCCGATAATGCACAGGCTCGTCATGCGGTCGCCCGTCTCGTCATCCCAAATCTGCATGATCTCGGGGTTCTCGTCGATAATCTTCTGCTTCTCGCCCTCGGGCGCGGAATCGACGAACAGGCCGTTCTCCATCAGGCGCATCTGGTGGCCGGCCTGCTCAAACATGTAGCACATGTCCGGGTCGCCGGTCTGCCACAGTGGGCCCTTGACGCGGATGACCTCGTCGGGCCACTCCTGCTCGACAAAGTCGGTGAACTTCTGCAGGTCAAACGGCTTGCGATGCGAGTACACAAAGGTCTCGATGTCGTACTCCAGCACCTCGGGGTCGTCGTGCTCCTCGGGATGCTCCATGGCCTCGATCCAGGCGGCGGAGTTGTAGGCGCGCATAAAGTCGAAGCGGTCGGTGTCGAGCAGCTCCTCCATGGGGACCTCGCCGTTTTGGGCCTCGACGATCACGGCGTCCTTCTGCAGGCTGCGCACGATGGCCTTGAGCTCGGCGATCTGCTCAGGGCTCACGGTATCGGTCTTGTTGAGGATCAGCGTGGAGCAGAACTCGATCTGCTGGATAAGCAGGCTCTCGATGTCGTCCTCGTCGATATCCTCGGCCAGCAGGTCGCGACCGCCGTTGAACTCGTCGTACATGCGGGCGCAGTCGACCACGGCCACGATGTTGTCGAGCGCGAGCTTGGGCTCGCCGCCCACCTTGGCCTCGTCGCAGAAGCTCGAGATGGTGTAGGCGATGGGGATAGGCTCGCAAATGCCCGATGCCTCGATGATGATGTAGTCGAAGTTGCCCGAATCGGCGATGCCCTGCAGCTGGTTGGCCAGGTCGTCCGAAAGCGTGCAGCAGATGCAGCCGTTGGTGAGCGGGATGAGGTCGTCGGTCTCGGAAAGGCCGCCGTCGGCGATGAGGCTGGCATCGACGTTGATCTCGCCGATATCGTTGACGATGACGGCAGCGCGGATGCCGCCGTCGTTAGCGAGGATGTGGTTGAGCAGCGTGGTCTTGCCGGCACCGAGGTATCCGGTAAGCATGATGATCTTCACGGGTTTGTTGGGCATGTGCCCTCCTTTGTTAGACATGGCTTACAGTTGAATCTTATGCCAAACGCCTGCTCTTATACCCACGCGCCGGCAAATAACACAGGCTACTCCCAGGCTCCCCATACATCGGGGCAATAACCGACGGTGGCCTTTTTACCGTTGCGTACGATGGGCTCGGCCAGAACCTGCTGGTTTTCGAGCAGCTTGTCGAAGCGCTGGCTAGGGGTGAGGTGCTGGATGAGCGCGAGCGTCTCCTCGTCCTTGGCCTTGGGATTGAGCAGCTTGTCGATACCGCCGACCGCCTGCATCACGCTCGTGAGCTCGCCCTTGCTCATCTCCTTTTCCTTAAGGTCAATAAACTGCACCTTAATGCGGCGCTCCTTAAAATAACGCTGTGCCTTCTTGGTATCGAAGGATTTTTTGGTGCCGAAGATTTGAATATTCATATATTGTTCCGCCGTTCTAACGAGCGTCGAGGTGACCGCCGCTGGACTTATCGAATGAAGTTGGTCGTTGCTCGATCTGCCTCGGGTGCGTTGATACCGGCGGCCTGTCCTGCCTCGATGCAGCGCAGGAGCCACGCCATGTTTTTGCCGATATTTCGCATGGTGGCAAGGCCCTCGGCGTCCCCATCGGCGTCGCCGGGCACGCGGCCAAACACGTTGTTCCAGTAGGTGGAAGCAACCACGGGCATTTGCTTAATGGTGAAGTACTTGTTGAGCACATCGAAGGTGGTCGACGTGCCGCCGCGACGGGCGACGGCGACCGCGGCGCCGGGTTTGTGCTCAAAGGCATGCCCGCCTGCATAGAATGCGCGATCGAGGGCCGAAAGGATGCGTCCGCTGGGGTGCGCATAGTAGACGGGCGAGCCAAAGACAAAGCCATCAGCCTGCTCGGCGGCAGCGATCAGCTCGTTCACCACGTCATCGTCAAAGGTGCAGCGGCAATCAAGCTTGCCGCACTGACCACAGCCAATGCAATCGCGAATGGGCTTGGCGCCCAGCTGAAACACCTCGGTATCAATGCCTTCTGCATTAAGTTGCTCGGCGACCTCGGCGAGTGCGCGGGCGGTGTTGCCGTTTGCCTTGGGACTGCCATTGACCAAAAGAACCTTCATCACAAACTCCCTCTGCTTTTGGTGACTTCTGCAGAGGATTATCGCACGATGGGGGAGGCGGTGTGGGGCGCGATTCCAGCGACCGCCCATCATACGCCCCGTCTCGATCGGTAGCTTCATCCGAGGGCCAACGGCGGGCTCGCTCACCAGGTACGAGAGGGACACGGTCCAGAGGATGTTGGAGCGCGGGGCCTCATGCAAGCCGATTGTGAGGAGTCTGGGCAGGTCGCCTTCGATGGCGAACTCTGAGGTCTTAGAAGGCGGGCTGCTGTGCGGCTTGAGGAACGATCTCGGCGGGCAGGAAGTGGCGGCGTGGCAGAACTGGCAGTTCGACAAATACGGAGATCGAAAACTCCGCAGAGGTTTCGCCGGAGGCCAATTGCTTTTCGCGCTGCCGTCGCTTGCGGGTGTTTTCAAGCGGGTGAAGCTAGCGGGTCGTCGACACCTTCATGTCCCGCACGATGTAGTTCATAGTGCGGTAAATTTGCATGCGCAGTTTTATCGCGCAGATGAATTCATGATAGGTGAATCTGATCTGTGCCCCCGTCCTGCGGTATGTGACGTAGTCCGGCCTCGCCCCGTTTATATTTCGACCTTAAGGCGAGTGCCGCATGTTTAAAACGTATTGGGAATACGTTTGCAAAAGAGCAAGCCAAAGGGTACAAATTCTCCTATTTCTTTCATATCGTCCTTTTTCTTAAAACAGATAAAGGTTGATTTCCGATCTCAGCCGAACACATTGAGCGGATAGGCCGTTCCCGCAG
>NZ_JADNOH010000088.1 GCF_015557435.1 Collinsella aerofaciens | reverse complement strand
AGTGTCGCATCCGGGCAGACATCGAACCATTTGAAATGGTCTAACTTGGATTTGTTTTTCGCAAGGCCGCCGAGAGGCGGCCCCGAGAAATTCCTTTTCCTATCTAACAGAACCATATGAATCGAACGGAACCGATCAGCGATGGACTGAGAGGACCGGACGGGCTCGAAGCCCATATTTTTGGACGGAGAGTTCGATCCTGGCTCAGGATGAACGCTGGCGGCGCGCCTAACACATGCAAGTCGAACGGCACCTGCCTTCGGGCAGAAGCGAGTGGCGAACGGCTGAGTAACACGTGGAGAACCTGCCCCCTCCCCCGGGATAGCCGCCCGAAAGGACGGGTAATACCGGATACCCCGGGGTGCCGCATGGCACCCCGGCTAAAGCCCCGACGGGAGGGGATGGCTCCGCGGCCCATCAGGTAGACGGCGGGGTGACGGCCCACCGTGCCGACAACGGGTAGCCGGGTTGAGAGACCGACCGGCCAGATTGGGACTGAGACACGGCCCAGACTCCTACGGGAGGCAGCAGTGGGGAATCTTGCGCAATGGGGGGAACCCTGACGCAGCGACGCCGCGTGCGGGACGGAGGCCTTCGGGTCGTAAACCGCTTTCAGCAGGGAAGAGTCAAGACTGTACCTGCAGAAGAAGCCCCGGCTAACTACGTGCCAGCAGCCGCGGTAATACGTAGGGGGCGAGCGTTATCCGGATTCATTGGGCGTAAAGCGCGCGTAGGCGGCCCGGCAGGCCGGGGGTCGAAGCGGGGGGCTCAACCCCCCGAAGCCCCCGGAACCTCCGCGGCTTGGGTCCGGTAGGGGAGGGTGGAACACCCGGTGTAGCGGTGGAATGCGCAGATATCGGGTGGAACACCGGTGGCGAAGGCGGCCCTCTGGGCCGAGACCGACGCTGAGGCGCGAAAGCTGGGGGAGCGAACAGGATTAGATACCCTGGTAGTCCCAGCCGTAAACGATGGACGCTAGGTGTGGGGGGACGATCCCCCCGTGCCGCAGCCAACGCATTAAGCGTCCCGCCTGGGGAGTACGGCCGCAAGGCTAAAACTCAAAGGAATTGACGGGGGCCCGCACAAGCAGCGGAGCATGTGGCTTAATTCGAAGCAACGCGAAGAACCTTACCAGGGCTTGACATATGGGTGAAGCGGGGGAGACCCCGTGGCCGAGAGGAGCCCATACAGGTGGTGCATGGCTGTCGTCAGCTCGTGTCGTGAGATGTTGGGTTAAGTCCCGCAACGAGCGCAACCCCCGCCGCGTGTTGCCATCGGGTGATGCCGGGAACCCACGCGGGACCGCCGCCGTCAAGGCGGAGGAGGGCGGGGACGACGTCAAGTCATCATGCCCCTTATGCCCTGGGCTGCACACGTGCTACAATGGCCGGTACAGAGGGATGCCACCCCGCGAGGGGGAGCGGATCCCGGAAAGCCGGCCCCAGTTCGGATTGGGGGCTGCAACCCGCCCCCATGAAGTCGGAGTTGCTAGTAATCGCGGATCAGCATGCCGCGGTGAATGCGTTCCCGGGCCTTGTACACACCGCCCGTCACACCACCCGAGTCGTCTGCACCCGAAGTCGCCGGCCCAACCAGCAATGGGGGGAGGCGCCGAAGGTGTGGAGGGTGAGGGGGGTGAAGTCGTAACAAGGTAGCCGTACCGGAAGGTGCGGCTGGATCACCTCCTTTCTAGGGAGATTAGTTCTTAGAGAGAAACACTTTAACTCGAATGAGGGCAGGAGCCCGTCCGGTGGATGTCGCCCGCGATGAAGTCCCCGCAGCACCCGGTCCCCGGGGTCGCACCCGCGTACCTTGAGAGCCGCATAGCGATAGGAGAGAGATGGAAGACTTGTTTCTTCCAGACTCGATTCTTTTCTGCGATTAAACGTAAGAATGATAGCAATCATTCATCCGATCCAAACAAGAAGAATTCACTTATACATGAGTGAGGAGCATCTGATCGCGAGCACAGTCAAGACTGTGCCGCGGTATGAGATACCCGAATTGCGACATACGAGCGCTATTCATGATATCGATTAATTAGATTAATTAGCGACACGTGGATATCCCGCGGGCCCGATGCGGTCCCGCAAGATACCACGGGCGCACGGCGGATGCCTTGGCACAGGGAGCCGATGAAGGACGCGGCAAGCTGCGATAATCCCCGGCGAGGAGCACACATCCTTCGACCCGGGGGTCTCCGAATGGGCGAACCCATGCACAGCAGTGTGCATATCCCCCCGCTGAACGCATAGGCGGGGGGAGGACAACCCGGGGAACTGAAACATCTAAGTACCCGGAGGAGAGGAAATCAATCTCGAGACTCCCCGAGTAGCGGCGAGCGAAAGGGGACCGATGGCCAAACCGTCGAGCGGGCGTACCCGGCAGGGGTTCCGCCGACGGGGTTGCAGGGCCGCGCATCCGGGGGCTGCCGCCCCCGGGCGCAGGTCCGGCTGGGGAGCGGAACGGCATGGGAGGGCCGGCCGCAGCGGGTGACAGCCCCGTACGCGAACCCAGACCGGACGGCGCGACGCGGTCCCTGAGTAGGGCCGGGCACGTGAAACCCGGTCCGAACCTGGGTGGACCACCATCCAAGCCTGAGTACTACCCTGTGACCGATAGCGCACCAGTACCGTGAGGGAAAGGTGAAAAGCACCCCGGGAGGGGAGTGAAACAGTACCTGAAACCGTGCGCCCACGAGCAGTCGGAGCACCCATGTGGTGTGACGGCGTGCCTTTTGTAGAATGAGCCAGCGAGTCGCTGGCGCGGGGCGAGGTTAACCGAAAGGGAGCCGGAGCGAAAGCGAGCCTTAACAGGGCGACTTGAGTCCCGCGCCGCGGACGCGAAGCCGGGTGAGCTATCCGTGGGCAGGCTGAAGCGGGGGTAAGACCCCGTGGAGGGCCGAACGCACGTCGGTTGAAAACGGCGGCGATGACCTGCGGATAGGGGTGAAAGGCCAATCAAACCCGGAGATATCTCGTTCTCCCCGAAATAGCTTTAGGGCTAGCGTCGCGCGTTCACCGCCGGAGGTAGAGCACCGGATGGACGAGGGGGCTTCGCCGCCTACCGAATCCAACCGAACTCCGAATGCCGGCGGCCCAGAGCGCGGCAGTCAGAGCATGTGGGCTAAGCTGTGTGCTCGAGAGGGAAACAGCCCGGACCGCCCGCTAAGGTCCCCAAGTTCCAGCCGAGTGGCAAAGGATGTGCGTCCGCCCAGACAACCAGGATGTTGGCTTAGAAGCAGCCATGCATTCAAAGAGTGCGTAACAGCTCACTGGTCGAGTGGACATGCGCCGACAATACACGGGGCTAAGCTGGACACCGAAGCGGCGGGATTTTACCTAAGTAGAATCGGTAGGGGAGCTTCCCATGGGCGGAGAAGCCGCCGGGCGACCGGCGGTGGAGCGCATGGGAGTGAGAATGCTGGCATGAGTAGCGAGAGACGAGAGAGTAACTCGTCCGCCGTGAACCCGAGGTTTCCTGGGCAAGGCTAATCCTCCCAGGGTCAGTCGGGGGCTAAGGCGAGGCCGGAAGGCGTAGCCGACGCGCAGCAGGCAGACATTCCTGCACCGCGCACGCGGCGCTACGACCGACGGGGCGACGGATGGGGGTGGCTCGGCGGGGTTCTGGACGTCCCCGTGATGGAGCGCGGCCCGCGGACCAGGGAAATCCGGTCCGCACGAGGGCGAGGCTCCGGACGAAGCGATCAAGCGAAGCGAGTGAGCCCGAGGTCCCTAGAAAAACCCCTAGGCAGGCGCGTGCGCGCCCGTACCGCAAACCGACACAGGTGGGTGGGTAGAACATACCGAGGCGATCGGGTCAACCATGGTCAAGGAACTCGGCACAATGGCCCCGTAACTTCGGGAGAAGGGGTGCCCGCGCGTACGTGAACCGGCTTGCCCGGGGAGCGGAGGCGGGCCGCAGTGGAGAGGCCCAAGCGACTGTTTACCAAAAACACAGGACTCTGCAGAAGCCGCAAGGCGACGTATAGGGTCTGACGCCTGCCCGGTGCCGGAAGGTCACGCGGAGGAGTTAGCCGCAAGGCGAAGCCCCGAAGCCAAGCCCCGGTAAACGGCGGCCGTAACTATAACGGTCCTAAGGTAGCGAAATTCCTTGTCGGGTAAGTTCCGACCTGCACGAAAGGCGCAACGACTTGGGCGCTGTCTCGACCATGGACCCGGTGAAATTGCACTGGTCGTGAAGATGCGACTTACCCGCGGAAGGACGGAAAGACCCCGTGAACCTTCACTGCAGCTTGGCATTGGCCGCTGGTCCCGCGTGTAGAGGATAGGCAGGAGGCTAAGATCCGGAGGCGCCAGCCCCCGGGGAGCCGCCCTTGGAATACTGCCCTCGCGCGACCGGCGTCCTAACCCGAGGCCGTCAACCGGCTCGGGGACCGTGCCAGGCGGGCAGTTTGACTGGGGCGGTCGCCTCCTAAAGGGTAACGGAGGCGCGCGAAGGTCCGCTCGGGACGGTCGGCAACCGTCCTTTTGAATGCAAGAGTACAAGCGGGCTTGACTGCGAGGCCCACAAGCCGAGCAGGTGCGAAAGCAGGCTCTAGTGATCCGGCGGCCCCGAGTGGGTGGGCCGTCGCTCAACGGATAAAAGGTACTCCGGGGATAACAGGCTGATCTTGCCCAAGAGTCCACATCGACGGCAAGGTTTGGCACCTCGATGTCGGCTCATCGCATCCTGGGGCTGGAGCAGGTCCCAAGGGTACGGCTGTTCGCCGTTTAAAGCGGTACGCGAGCTGGGTTCAGAACGTCGTGAGACAGTTCGGTCCCTATCCTCCGTGGGCGCAGGAGAATCGATGGAGGCTGCCCCCAGTACGAGAGGACCGGGGTGGACGCACCTCCGGTGAACCGGTTGTCGACCAACGGCACGGCCGGGTAGCCGCGTGCGGCGCGGATAACCGCTGAAGGCATCTAAGCGGGAAGCCGTTCCAGGGATTAGTTCTCCTTCCGGTAAGGGCCCAGGTAGACTACCTGGTAGATAGACGGCAGGTGCAAGGGCGGCGACGTCCTCAGCCGAGCCGCACTAATCGCCCGAGCTCTTCCGGAACCGCACCTCGCGGCCCGCGGGACCCAGCGCTCACGCGCGGTCCGGGCACGAGGATGCCCCCGAGTCACACTCTCCTATGCGCCATGCGGCCCCCAGGGCACGTGAGACAGACACCGGACACCGTAACGGTGGGCGCCGCCCACCGGTCAGCGGCCAGAGCATGGGGGGCACGCCCGGTCCCGTTCCGAACCCGGAAGCTAAGCCCCATCGCGCCGAGAGTACTGCGGGGTCAGCCCGTGGGAGGCCAGGGCGCCGCTGACCGGTGGACGGCACCGAGCCGT
>NZ_JADNOH010000087.1 GCF_015557435.1 Collinsella aerofaciens | reverse complement strand
CGGCAAGGAGATATATTGCCAGACCGGAGGGGCGTGCGGGGCGGGAATCTGGGCGCACACATTTCCTACACATCTTGGGATTCGGCTGACGTTTGCCAGCCGTTCCCTACCATTCACCGAGCGCGTCTTTATGGAGAGCGGTCTCATGGCTAGAGCGGATAGGCCCCCCTAGCCAAGGCACAGCCGGCATCGAGTAGCTCGTCGCGCTCCTCCACCGAAAAGCCCTCGGCGTATACGCGCACAACCGGCTCGGTCCCACTCGGACGAACCAGCAACCACGTGTCATCCTCAAATGCCAAACGCAAACCATCCATATGGCTCACGCTCTGTGGGACCTTGCCGCATATCGACTTGGGATTTATACCCGGAAGCAGCGTTCGCAGCGACTCGGCGTCCTCGGCTTCGAGGCGCAAATCGCGGCGCCCGTAGCTCGTCTTGCCAAAACTGGCCTCGAGCTGATCAACCAGAACGCCCAAAGGCGCGCCCGTTTTTGCCATAAGCTCACACAGAATCAGACAGGCAAGGATTCCATCGCGCTCGGGCATATGGGCGGCGATGCCAATACCACCGGCCTCCTCACCGCCCATGAGGACACCGCCCTTTTTCATTTCTGCCGCTATATATTTAAAACCCACCGGCTTGACGGTCACGCGGCAACCGAGCGCCTCGGCAATACGGCGTACGAGCGTCGAACACGAGAGATTGACGACGATACGGCCCTCAAGATTTCGGAACTGCACGAGATCGCCCAGTACGAGCGCCATGATCTGATGTGGGTGTATATATCTACCGCGCTCATCGACCGCTCCGATGCGATCGGCATCGCCGTCGGTCACCAACCCGGCGCACGCTCCGTCCTCGACAACAGTTCGTTCGCAGGCATCCACCCACGGCTCGACCGGGTCGGGGCAAATATCCTCTTGACCGGATTCCTGTCCGGGATGTATCTCGTGGACCTCGACGCCAAGCTCGCGCAGCAGGTCGGCAAGATAGCCCTGGGCCGCACCGCCCATGGGGTCAACCACCACACGCAGGTGGGCGGCTCGAATGGCGCACGAATCGACAAACGATGCCACCGCCTGCATATAGTCAGGGATAATATCTGCGGTGCGGTAGTGTCCCTCGATCCCCATCGGCTCAGGAGCCATGGTATCTTCGAGCTCTTCGATGACATCCTGGTTGGCCGTCGAGCCGTCTCCCATGCGCAGCTTAAGGCACAGATAGCCCTGTGGATGATGGGATCCCGTCACCATGAGTGCGCCGCAGGCCTCGCCGTCATATGCCGCCGCCCACGTAAGGGCAGGGGTCGGGACAGGCCGAGATGCGAGCACGGCATCCAATCCGTGAGCCGCAAGCACGCCCGCCGCAAGCTCAGCGAACTCGTGCGCCTGGGGCCGGGTGTCGAATCCTATATATACCGTTTTGCCGGGATTGGTTTTTTGCCACAACTCGCCGACGGCATCGGCAATGCGGGCAACGTTGTCGGCGGTAAAGTCCTCGTCGACGCGAGCGCGCCAACCGTCAGTTCCAAAATGAATTATCGCGCACACGCGCAGACACCTCACAGTGTTTAGGTCATGGTACGCATGAGGTATACCCGCAACGAGTGTTCAGCAACCTGCCGGCACCGGCATTCACCATTTGGGCAAATGCTGCCGAGGGCGTACAGGCAATAAAAACCGCCCCGTATGGAGCGGTTTAACCTTTATATATCGAGCGCCTCGGCCATCGCCGCCGTAGTGATCGCCGTGGTTCCGCAGCAACTACCAACCATTGCGGCGCCAGTCTGCTTCCACTCGACGCACGCGCGTGCAAAGGCTTCGGGCGCTTCATGCCACACGGGCCCGTCTGGCGTCTGAACTGGGTCGCCCACGTTGGGGCGCACCGTGACGGGCGTGGTCGCCGATGCAACCATCCTGGGCACTGCGGCGCTCGCGGCCGCAAGCGAACAGCAGTTGACGCCAACCGAGTTTGCGCCGTGTTTCTCGGCGTACAAAACGGCTGCCTCGATGTTGAGGCCATCGCCTAACAGGTCGCCTTTATCGTCAACGACAAAACTCACCAGAACAGGCATGCCGTCGGCGGCATCTCGGGCGCCGGCAAGTATGGGCTGCAAATTGCGGATAGACGTCACCGTCTCGATCAGTAGACCGTCAACACCGGCATTGAGCAAGGCGTGCGCCTGCTCGCGCGCAATACCTCGGATCTCACGATACTCGGCAGAGTCCTCGGCAAACCACTCAATACCGATCGGGCCCATCGAGCCCAGCAGCAGCTGAGGGTGCGCCTGGCGGGCATCATCGACGGCCCCGCGATTGACCTCCGCCACGGACGGCGTGATCTGGTCGTGCTTGAGGGCATAGCTTGATGCCTGAAAGGTATTGGTGATGAGCACTTGCGCGCCGGCAGCGACATACAGGCGATGGATACGAGAAACCGTCTGCGGCTCTGCCAAATTCCAAAACGCCGGTGGGATATCGGCAGCATCGTACTCGCTCATCAGCACGCTGCCCATGGGACCCTGCGCCAGCAAGGTCTCGCTCGACAAGCGGCGCGTAAGTTCCTCGGCACCAAAGCGGTTGTAATAACTCGTATCCATATATATCCCGCTATTCCTCGACGCTAATTCCCTGCTTTTCGAGATAGGCGAGCCAGCGGTTCATCGTGTCCTCGGAAAGCGCATGCTCCATCATGCACGCCTCGGAATCGGCGCGCTCAAAATCGACGCCGAGCTCTTGGACCAAAAACGTGCGGATGAGGCGATGGCGGTACCAGATAGCCGTACCGACCTCACGACCGCGCTCGGTCAGGATGACCTTGCCGTAGTGCGATTGCTCGACAAGCTCGGACGTTTTAAGCGCCGAGACCGCCTTATTGACCGATGCCTTGGAGACACCGAGGCGCTGCGCGATATCGACCGATCGCACACCGTTGGTCTCCCCCTCTTCGCTCTCGATGCGAACCATGCACTCCAAGTAGTCTTCGTTCGCCACCGTCAGGTGCAGCTCGCGCGAGCTATTTGTCGTTTCCATGACCTTCCGTCCCTTCTGCATTCAATGGGTGATTCTACCCCATCCAAGCGCCGCGGTATGCCGTGGCATACCGTGCTAGAGTTCTTGTTGCACACGACGACCAAGATTGGAGCGGTCTTTATGGAAAACAACAACACGAGCCCCGACGTCCTTGAGCGCTTTTTGCGCTACGTCCAGATCAATACGCAGTCGGAGGATGCAAACTGCGACCAGGTGCCCTCGAGTACCGTTCAGTTTGACCTTGCCAACGTGTTGGCAGAGGAGCTGCGTGGGCTTGGTGCGGAAGATACCCACGTGACCGAGCACGCCTACGTCTGCGCACATATTCCCGCGAGTGCTGGCGCCGAGGACAAGCCTGCCCTAGGCCTGATCGCACACCTTGACACCACCGAAGTTGCCCCGGGCGCCGGCGTGAAGCCGCACATTGTGCACTACGAGGGCGGCGACCTGGTCTGCGGCACGGTTGACGGCAAGCCCGTAGCCATGAGCACCGCCAAGCTTCCCGCCCTGAACGACCTCGTGGGTGAGGACCTGGTCTGCAGCGACGGCACCACGCTGCTGGGCGCCGACGACAAGGCGGGCGTCGCCGAAATCATGGCGCTCGTCGCGCGCATCGCTCAGGATCCCTCGCTGCCCCACCCCGCGCTCGGCATTTGCTTCTGCCCCGACGAGGAGATCGGCCACGGCGCCGAGTTGCTGGATATTGAGGCCTTTGGCTGCAAGTACGCCTACACGGTCGACGGCGGCCCCGTCGGCGAGCTGGAGTGGGAGTGCTTTAACGCTGCCGAAGCGACCGTTCGCTTTGAGGGCCAGTCCATTCACCCCGGCGACGCCAAGGGCCGCATGGTCAACGCAGGCAATCTATTCTGCGACTTTAACGCACTGCTCCCCTATGCGCAGCGCCCGGAATACACGGAGGGCTACGAGGGCTTCTATCATCTTGAGGGCGTGTCTGCGACTGTCGATCACGCCACGGCGCGCTATATCGTTCGCGACCACGATGCCGCCAAGTTCCAGCAGAAGCTCGAGCTGATTGATTCCGCCGCCGCCCTGCTCAACCAGCGCCTGGGCGAGGAGCGCGTGACGGTTGAGATCAAGCAGCAGTACCGCAACATGGCCGAGATCGTATGTGACTACCCGGAGCTCATTGACGTTGCCAAGGAAGCCTATCTTGCCTGCGGCGTTGAGCCCCAAGTGCTGCCGATTCGTGGCGGCACCGACGGCGCGCAGCTGTCGTTCCGCGGCCTGCCCTGCCCCAACCTTTCCACGGGCGGCTACTGCTACCACGGCGTCAACGAGTTCGTCCCGGTCAGTTCGCTCGTCAGGATGACTGACGTCCTGCAGGAGCTCGTCGCCCGCTTCGCATAAGCCTGGCTGAACAACCCCAAAAGACGAATCGCCCCGTCCTCAACCGAGAACGGGGCGATTTTTGGTGCAAGGGGTGTAGTCGGCATCGCTGGTTGAATCAACGTCAGCGAGCGACGTCCAGAGCGAACAAGTTGGCATGAAAAAGGCAGGGCATTGACCTTCTGGTCATGCCCTGCCTTTTGAATGACAAATTGTCGCTCTGGGCGGCGCGCAGCGTCGAGCCGTTACGCGGGCTGGTAAGCCCGCGTAACCCTAATAATTGGCTTCGTATCCGTTACCTTCTCCAGAAGGTTCCTCGTAGTAGCCTGAATCAGTCGAGTCGCCCGAGTCGTCAGAATCGCCCGAGCCACCCGACGAGGTTGCGGTGCCGTTGGCGTAGTCATCGGAGGTGTTATTGCTCAGGTCGCCGATCGTGGAGCTGGAACCGTCGGAAAGGCCCATAGTGTTGGGGCCCTTGGGGTCCTTGCCGGCGTCGACGCGCTCCATCATCTCCTTGAGCTCGTCCTCGTAGACAAAGACGTAGCTCTGGCCGTCAATCATGGTTGTATCGTCTGCGTAAGAAGGCAGGTTTGCCGAGTAGATGCCGTCGACATCCATGCCGCGCATGGCGTTGACCGTAGACACGATATCCTGAACGCTCATATCGGTTACGAGCATATCGGACAGCGAATTGACCAGGCCAAAGATCTTCGTGGCATCGAAGTTATTGAGGATCTGGTTGGCAAGGGCGCCAAGCACCTGACGCTGGTGGCGCATGCGCGTGTAATCGCCGTCGGCATAGGTGTAGCGGCAACGGGCATAGGTAAGGGCGGTGGCGCCATCCATATGCTGCTGACCAGCGGTGATCTTAATATCCAGGTGCTCAGGGTCGTCAACATCGTCGGTTGCGTTAATGTCGATACCGCCAACCGAATCAATCAGCGCCTGCATACCGTCGAAGCTGACCTCGGCATAATGGGAAATCTGAACGCCGCACAGTTCGTTGACCGCCTCGACCATGGCCTCGGCGCCGCCAACGGTATGGCAGGCGTTGATCTTCATGGTCTCGCCCTTGTACTCGACCTTGGTGTCGCGCGGAACGGAAATGAGCGTCGCCTGCTTTTGCGTGGGGTCGATGCGTGCCAGGATAATCGAGTCGGCACGATACGTATCCTCGCCCGGACGGCCGTCGGTGCCAAGAAGCAGCACGTAGAACGGATCCTTTGCCTCATCGGTGTCAACCAGAACCCGACGCAGATTGTCGGTAATGACATTAGAATCGCCGAGCTTGCCCATAATGGTGGCAAACCACAGGCCGGCAGCGGTAGTGGCACTCAGCAGCACGCCAAGCACGACAATGAGCGCGACGTGACGAATCGTGTGGCTACGACGACGTTGGCGAGCGCGCTCGGAATAGCGAGCCACGTTATCGCGACTGTAGATCTTGGCCTGCGCACCAGTTGAGGGTCTTCGGGCGGTGGTATCCGCGAGGGGCTTTTTATTAAACATAGGCAACCTGTATTAGTAGATGACGGGATCGGGGACGGTAGCATGCTCGACATGCGCGCCGAGCGCCTGCAGCTTTTCGACAAACTGCTCGTAGCCGCGCTTGATGTGATGGATGGCCGAAACCTCGGTCGTCCCGTCGGCGATCAAGCCCGCTACGACGAGGGCCGCTCCGCCACGCAGATCGGGCGAGGTAACCTGTGCGCCCGAGAAGCCCCTGACGCCATGAATCATGGCATGATGGCTCTCGATACGAATGTCGGCACCCATGCGCACCAGCTCAGAGGCAAACATAAAGCGATTCTCGAAGATGTTCTCGGTGATAACGGAGCTACCGTCGGCAAGGGCGGAGAGTACCATAATCTGCGCCTGCATGTCCGTCGGGAAGCCGGGGAACGGAAGCGTCTGGATGTCGACCGGCTTGATGCGCTCGGCACGGTTCACATGGACGCCATCCTCGACGCGCTCGCAGTCGATACCCATGAGCTCCATCTTCTTGAGCACCATGCCCAAGTGAATGGGGCAAAAGCCCGTGACATCGACACCGCGATCGTCGGCCATCAACGCACCGGCAACGATAAAGGTACCGGCCTCGATGCGGTCGCCTACTACGCGATGGGTAACAGGATGGAGCTCTTCCACGCCTTCGATAGTCACGACGGGCGTGCCGGCGCCAACAATCTTGGCGCCCATCTCGTTGAGCATGTTGGCGAGATCGACGATCTCGGGCTCGCGGGCGGCATTGTCGATAACCGTGGTACCCTGCGCGCGCACGGATGCCATAATGAGGTTCTCGGTCGCACCGACACTGGCGAACTCGAGCGTGACGGTGGTACCGCGCAGACCTTGGGGCGCATTAGCGTTGATGTAACCGTGGGCGGTATCGAACTCAACGCCCAGGGCCTCGAGACCCAGAATGTGCATATCGATCTTGCGAGCACCCAGGTTGCAGCCGCCCGGCATGGCGATCTTGGCGCGATGGAAACGGCCCAGCAAGGGCCCCATCACGGCCGTGGAAGCGCGCATCTTGGCAACGAGCTCGTAGGGAGCCTCCCAAGAATCGACCTGAGAGGTATCGATCTCGAGCGTGTGCTCGTCGAGAACATCGATCGTAGCGCCCATGCCCTTGAGCACCTTGCCCATCACGTGGACATCGGAAATATCGGGCACGTTCTGCAGCGTCGTCTTGCCCGGCGCCAGAAGCGTTGCCGCCATGAGTTTGAGCGCGGAGTTCTTGGCACCCGAGACGGGCACGGAGCCTCCGATGGCGTGGCCACCCTCAACGCGAATAATATCCAAGGTCTACCCTTTCAAAAAGCATGCCCGGGGTGGCTGAGCCATCCCGGGCATGATGTGTTCGCAAATGGTCGAACGCTAAATCGTTTGACTATTGGGCAAGCTTGAGCTTACACCATGCGATTTCATTATAGAGGTAGGCGCGGCGTGCATCATCCTCCGACAAATTACCCAGCTTCTCTTCAAAACCTTGAATATCAGCTTTAAGCTTGTCGGCATCGACGGTCGCCAAATCGCAAGCGCGCTCGGCGAGAACGGTCACGACATCGTCCGCAACCTGGGCATAGCCGCCGGCCACGGCAAACGTGTGGTCGACAGTGCCCATGGCCTTATCGGAAACGCGAACGTAACCGCGGTCGATCGTGCAGATCTCGCTGGAGTGAGCAGGCAGAACGCCAAACTCGCCATCCGTGGACGGAATCGACACAAACGCAGCGTCGCCCTCATAGGCGCAGCTCACGGGGCACACGATGCGGATACGCATAACCTACTTCTCCCCCATCTTGCGGGCGCGCTCGCGCACGTCCTCAATCGTGGAAGCATAGCGGAAAGCCTGCTCGGGCAGGTCATCGGCCTTGCCGTCGACAATCTCGGCGAAAGAGCGGACGGTATCCTCGACGCGGACGTAGACACCGGGGTTGCCGGTGAACTTCTCGGCGACGTGGAAGGACTGCGAGAGGAACTGCTGAATCTTACGGGCACGGTTGACCGTAAGGCGCTGCTCCTCGGACAGCTCGTCCATACCCAGAATGGCGATGATGTCCTGAAGGTCGGAGTACTCCTGCAGGAGCTCCTGGACCTTGACGGCGACACGGTAGTGCTCCTCGCCGACGATCGAGGGATCGAGAGCGTCGGAGGAAGATGCGAGCGGGTCGATAGCCGGGAACAGGCCGAGCGACGAAATGCTACGCGAAAGAACCGTGGTGGCGTCGAGGTGCGTAAACGTCGTGGCAGGCGCCGGGTCGGTCAGGTCGTCTGCGGGGACGTAGACAGCCTGGACGGAGGTAATGGAGCCCGTCTTGGTCGAGGTAATGCGCTCCTGGAGGTCGCCCATCTCGGTTGCCAGCGTGGGCTGGTAACCAACGGCGGACGGCATACGGCCCAGCAGTGCGGAAACCTCGGAACCTGCCTGGGAAAAGCGGAAGATGTTGTCGATGAACAGCAGAACGTCCTGGCCACGATCGCGGAAGTACTCAGCGGTGGTAAGGCCGGCCAGACCGATGCGCAGACGCGCTCCGGGCGGCTCGTTCATCTGACCATAGACCAAGCAGGTCTTGTCGATAACGCCAGACTCGCTCATCTCGAGGAACAGGTCGGTGCCCTCGCGGGTACGCTCGCCGACGCCGGTGAACACCGAGGTGCCGCCGTGCTCCTGGGCGAGGTTGTTGATGAGCTCCTGAATCAGAACGGTCTTGCCGACGCCGGCGCCGCCGAACAGGCCCGTCTTGCCGCCACGGATGTAGGGCTCGAGCAGGTCGACGGCCTTGATGCCGGTCTCGAAGATCTCGGTCTTGGTGGTGAGCTCGTCGAAGCGGGGCGCTGCATGGTGGATGGGGTAGAACTCCTCCACCTCGGGCATGGGCTTGCCGTCGACGGGCTTGCCCATGACGTTCCAAATGCGGCCGAGCGTCTTGGGACCAACGGGCATCTTCATGGGCTCACCGGTATCGGTGGCGATGAGGCCGCGCTGCAGGCCGTCGGTCGAGGACATGGCGACCGTGCGGACGACGCCGCCCGGAAGCTGGCTCTCGACCTCGAGGATCGTGCTCAGATGACCGATCGGGGTCTCGGCCTCGACCGTGAGCGCGTTGTAGATCGGGGGCACCGCGCCGTCAAACTTGACGTCGACGACAGGGCCGATGATTCGCACGATGCGACCATCACCGGCAGTCGTCTTCTTGGTGGCTTCCTCGACCGCAAGCTTTACGGTGTTATTAGCCATTACTGTTCCTCCAATGCTGAGGCTCCGCCGACGATCTCGTTAATCTCGGTCGTGATCGAAGCCTGGCGCACGCGACTATACGTGCGGGTAAGGGTCGAGATGATCGCGGTGGCGTTTTCCGTCGCGGAGTGCATGGCCTTGCGGCGTGCACCCTGCTCGGCAGCCGCCGAATCGATCAGGGCCTGGTAGATGACCGTCAGGATATAAGACGGCACAAGCTTGCCGAGAACATGCTCGGGAGAGGGCACGAACTCGAACGTGGACGAGATGCGCTTAGGGGCGTCGGTCTCGTTCTTACGCGGACCGTGGGCCATAGCGATCATCTCGGGATCGAGCGGCAACAGATGCTCGACGCGAAGCTCCTGATCCACGCGGTTCTTGGCGTGGTGGTAAACAAGCTCGACACGGTCAAGCTCACCGGCACGATACGCATCGCAGATATGAGAGGAGATCATGCGGGCCTGATTGAAATCGGGCTCAGAGGAGTTGCCCTCAAAGTGCATGACGACGTTTGCGCGGTCACGGAAATACGTGGCCGGTTTGCGCCCACACGCGATGATCTCGCACTCGATGCCGTCGTTCGCCCAAGAAGCAGCGAGCTTTTCGGCCGTGCGCTCCACCGTCGTATTGAAACCGCCGGCAAGGCCGCGGTCCGAGGCAATAACGACAATCAGGCCATGCTTGACGCTCTCATGCTTCTGCAGCATGGGATCGGTGCCCGAACAGGAGGCGTCGCCGGCGACCGTCAACATGACGTCGGTCAGCGCCTCCTTATAGGGCTCGGCCTGCTTGGAGCGATCGAGGGCACGACGGATCTTGGCCGTAGAGACCATCTCCATCGTGCGCGTGATCTGCTTGGTCGTGGTAACCGAGGAGATTCGCTTCTTAATGTCGCGAAGGTTGGCCATGGGGCTTAGTTCTCCTCTGATCCAGAAACATCCGAATGGTGCTTGGCCATGAACTGCTGCTTGAAGTCGCCGATGACGCGCAAGAGCTCAGCCTTGGTGTCATCATCGATCTTCTTGGCGCGAACCTTGTCGAGCAGCGAGCCAAAGCCATTGTCCATGTACTCGATGAGCTCGGCACGGAAAGGCAGCACGTCGGCGATCTCCAGGTCATCCAGGAAGCCCTCGTTGCCAGCGAACAGCGTGACGATCTGCTCGCCAACCTCAAACGGCTTGTAGCGCGGCTGCTTCAGGAGCTCGGTCATGCGAGCACCATGGGTCAGCTGCTTCTGAGTAGCCTCGTCGAGGTCGGAGCCGAACTGCGTAAAGCCGGCGAGTTCCTGGTATGAAGCGAGGTCCAGACGGAGGTTGCCGGCGACCTGCTTCATAGCCTTGGTCTGCGCGTCGCCACCGACGCGGGACACGGAAATGCCCACGTCGACTGCCGGGCGCTGGCCCTGGAAGAAGAGCTCGGACTGCAGGTAGATCTGACCATCGGTAATGGAAATGACGTTGGTCGGAATGTAGGCCGAGACGTCGCCGTCCTGGGTCTCGATGATCGGCAGTGCCGTCATGGAGCCGTAACCGTTCTTCTTGGACATCTTGACGGCACGCTCGAGCAGACGAGAGTGCAGGTAGAAGATGTCGCCAGGATAGGCCTCGCGTCCGGGCGGACGATGCAGCGTCAGCGACATCTGACGGTAGGCCACAGCCTGCTTGGACAGGTCGTCGTAGATGACGAGCACGTGGCCGCCGGGGTTGGTCTCGCTGGCGGGCTTGCCGTCCTCGCCGTTGTACATGAAGAACTCGCCGATAGCGGCACCGGCCATAGGCGCGATGTACTGCATAGGGGCGGAATCGGCAGCGGTGGCCGAAACGATGATGGTGTAGTCGAGCGCACCGTGCTGAGCGAGGGTCTCGCGGATGTTGGCAACCGTGGAGGCCTTCTGGCCGATGGCGACATAGATGCAGACCATGCCCTTGCCGCGCTGGTTGAGGATAGCGTCGATGGCGATGGCGGTCTTACCGGTCTTACGGTCGCCGATAATGAGCTCACGCTGACCGCGGCCAATAGGCACCATGGAGTCGATAGCGAGCAGACCGGTCTGAACCGGCTCGCACACCGGGGTACGATCGATGACGCCGGGAGCCTTGAACTCGATGGGGCGACGGTGCGTGGCGACGATGTCGCCCAGGCCGTCGATGGGCTGGCCGAGCGGATTGACGACGCGGCCGAGCATGGCACGGCTCACGGGGATATCCATAATGCGGCCAGTGGTGCGGCACTCGTCGCCTTCCTTGATGGAGTCGACGGCACCGAACAGAACGGCGCCGACCTCGTCACGGTCAAGGTTCTGGGCAAGGCCGAAGACGGTCTCACCGGTATCGGAGCTCTTGAACTCCAGAAGCTCGCCTGCCATGGCGCTCTTGAGGCCGGAGACGCGCGCGATGCCGTCGCCTACCTCGTCGACCGTTGAAACCTCATGCGTATCGACCGTCGCGGAGAGGCTCGTGAGCTGCTCCTGCAGTTTCTTGGCGATATCCTGGGCATTGAGGGTTTCGGACATTAGGCTTCACCTCCGTACGAATTAGCAGAGTTTGCGAGGGTCTCCTGCGCGATGCGCAGCTGCGTCTTGACGGAAATATCACGACGCTCGCCGCGGGCCTCGAGCACCAGGCCGCCCACGATAGACGGGTCGACCCGCTCGATAAGGAATACCTTGCGGCCGAAGTCCTGCTCGCATTTCTTAGTGATGGTTTGACGCAGCTCGTCGTCGAGCGGGATCGCCGTGGTGACGGTCACGCCCACTACATCCTCGTCTTCCTCGGCAACATACTTAAAGGCAGCTGCCACCTTGGGAAGAAGGTCGAGCTGGTCGCGCTTGGACATGGTGTCGAGCACGGCGATGATCTCGGGGCTGGCAGAAGCCAAGCGTTCGATCATCTCGAGGTCCTCGAACACATGGTTCTCGGCCTTAGCGGCTTCCAGAAGGGAGCGCGCGTAGGTCTCGAGCACCTTGTCCTGATAGCGGCTAGTCGGCATTCAGGCTACCTGCTTCCTGGATGTAGCGCTCGATGAGCTTCTTCTGCTCGGCATCGTCCTCGAGTGCCTCGCCCACGATCTTGGTGGCGACGGCAACGGACAGGTCGGCGATGGAGCTCGCGGCACCGGCGTAAATGGACTTGCGCTCGTCCTCGACGGTCGTATGGGCCTTGGCGATGATCTCCTCGGCCTCCTTGTGAGCAGCCTCGATGATACGGGCGCGCTCGGACTCGGCGTCCTTACGGGCCTCGAGAACGATGTCGGCAGCCTGACGACGGGCGTCGGTGACGATCGAGTCGGACTCAGCGCGCTTGGCGATAGCCTCCTGCTTGGTCTTCTCGGCCTCGTCGAGGCTCTCCTCGATCTTCTTGCCGCGCTCCTCCATGGTTTTCATGATGCCCGGCAGGGCGACCTTGGCCAGCACGATCCAGATAATCAGGAAGGCGATAAGCGCCGGGATGAACTCCGCCATCTTAGGGATGAGGATGTCCGCACCGGCAGCGCCGTCCTCGGCGAACGCGGAAACCGGCATGAGCAGCGCGGCCGCGGACGCGGAGAGTGCGATCGCGCTCTTCTGGGATGAAAGATTCATACTTGACGCTCCGTGCTATTTAACGATCAGCGCGACAACGAAGCCGATCAGAGCCAGAGCCTCGCCGAAGGCGGAGCCCATGATGAAGACGGTGAACACGCGGCCCTGGACCTCAGGCTGACGGGCCATAGCACCCGTAGCACCCAGAGCAGACAGGCCGATAGCAAGACCAGCGCCGATAACACCGAGACCGTAACCGATAACTCCCACGATTCCTCCTTTGTCGTGCGTGTCTTATTTCACGCAGGATAACCTTTTTATAACTGCCGGGCTCCATGGGTACGGGCACCGGCGGTTTAACGAATTGCCTTACCTTTAAGGCGCGAACGGAAGACTACTCCTCCTCTGCGACCTCCTCTGCCTCGGAGACATACACGGCGGTAAGGACCGTGAAGACGTAAGCCTGGATGGCGCCGACCACAAGCTCGATCGCATAGATCAGGATGAGGATGGCAAGCCAGGCAAGCGAAGGCAGGGCGCCGACGGCGTGGGCCGCGGAAACCTGCTGAAGCAGCGGCTGCATGAACATGCTCGCCATGATGGCGAACGAGCCCATGACCACGTGTCCTGCGAACATGTTGCAGAACAGACGGACGGCGAGCGTGATGAGGCGCAGGAAGGTCGAGAAAAGCTCGACGACCCACACGAGCACGTTCATCGGGAAGCTCACGCCCTGCGGGGCGAGGCTCTTGATGTAGCCGATCACGCCGTGAGCCTTGCATCCGTAGTAGATGAAGTACACGAAGGCGAAAATGGCGAGCGCGGCGGTGGAGCCGATTGCGCCGGTGCCGGGCTTCATTCCCGGGATCAGGCCGATCATGTTATTGATCAGGATGAACAGGAAAAGCGAGCACAGGAACGGGAAGTGCTTCTTCCAGTTCTCACCCACGACACCCTTGCCGATATCGTTCTCGACGTACTCGATGATGTACTCGAAACCGTTGACGAAGAAGCCCTTGGGAACCAGGGTCTGCTTCTTCTTGAACACGGCCAGGACGATCAGGAGCACGATCGTGGAGACGATCAGCCAAAACGAGTACTGCGTGATGCCGCAGCTCAGATCGCCCACGACAGGGGTGGAGCTGAACTCGCTGACCAGATGATTAATCTCATCAGGCAGCTTTTCAAAAATTTCCACGACTTACCTTTCGACCTCATGAGGATCTCGCAGCGCCTTGGCGACACGAACCGCGCAGGCGGCCATAAAGGCCACGAAGCCGATCGCCTCGCCCAGGAGGAACATGCGAAATGCCTCTCCGAACAACACAAACACAACCAAGGTAAAGACGAGCAGGGCGATTGCCGAGACCGCCAGACTCACCATACCCTTGAGCATGTCCGCATTCTGTTTATCGTCAAGAACCGGCTTGAGCGTAAAGACAAAGGGAAGGAAGGCAATTGCGCCCGCGATGGCGCCTGCAACGATAGCGAGCAGATCGGCTATCTGAAACACTGGCGTCCTCACTTTCCTTTTTAACGCTTCACAGAACAGTTCCCGCCAAACATTGGTGACTATTGTACGAGCCAATCGCTAAAGTACAACCGAAAAAGCATCGGTTAATACGCACCTGTTCGTTTTCTTAAGACCTTCTTTATGCCGCAGGTACGGTAATACGTTTTTCTCGAACCCTGCAGGGCAAAACGTCCGTTAACAGGAGTGCGCGCGGTCGCCTTTTGTTCGTCCGCGCGCACCGTTTCTTCGTATTTGCAGCCGCGGCCGTTTAGCCCAGCGACTAGAGCGTGCCGTAGATGCGGTCGCCGGCGTCGCCGAGGCCGGGAACGATGTAGGCAGCCTCGTTGAGATGGTCGTCGATGGCGCAGGTATAGATATGCACATCTGGGTCCTTCTCGGTCAGCGACTTGAGGCCCTCGGGGGCCGCGACGATGCACAGCATGCGGATGTCCTTGACACCGCGCTCGCGCAGGTAGCTGATGGCCATCTCGGCCGAACCGCCCGTGGCAAGCATGGGGTCGACGACCAGGCAGATGCGCTGGTCGATATCCTTGGGCATCTTGCAGTAATACTCGTGCGGCTCGTGGGTGACCTCGTCGCGCTCCATGCCGATGTGGCCCACGCGAGCGGAGGGCACCAGGTCGAGGATGCCGTCGACCATGCCAAGGCCCGCACGCAGGATGGGCACGATGGCGAGTTTCTTGCCGGCAAGCTGTTTGAACGTGGCGGTAGTGATGGGGGTCTCGACCTCGACGTCTTCCATAGGCAGGTCGCGCATGGCCTCGTAGCCGTCAAAAAGCGCGAGTTCGCGCACAAGCTGACGGAACTGGTTGGTGCCGGTGTTTTTGTCGCGCAGGATCGACAGCTTGTGCTGGACGAGCGGGTGATCGACAAGCGTCACACGGGACGCATCGTAGGTGACGGTCATGGATTGATTGCCCCTTTCGTTGCGGCCGCAAAACGGCCTTGCTGACAAGGTGTGCAGCAATGTTGCCGCCGCACGCCATGCATTAGTTTAGCGGTTTGTTGTATCGAGCAGCCCATCGCAGCCCTACTGTGAGGTGCTGAGCGAGCGCCTGACTGCATCACGCCAGCCCGCAAGGTTTTGCTCGCGGCGCTCGGCGGACATGTGGGGAAGGAAGGTCCTAACGATCTGGGCATTTTGCTCCAGCTCTTCCAGGTCTTCCCAATAGCCGACGGCAAGACCCGCCAAGTACGCGGCACCGATTGCCGTGGTCTCCACCGTCTCGCATTGCAGCACGGGGATATCCAGCAGGTCGGCCTGGAATTGCATGATGAACTCGTTGCGCGAGGCACCGCCATCGACAGACAGGCGCTCAATCGAAAGCCCCACGTCCTGCTCCATGGCGCGCAGCACGTCGTAGCTCTGATATGCCATGGATTCGCAGGCGGCACGTACGATGGTCGCACGGCTCGAGGCGCCGGTCAGACCGCACACGATACCGCGAGCATGCGGGTCCCACCAGGGAGCACCCAACCCCGCAAAGGCGGGAACGAAGTAGCAGCCCTCGTTGTCGCTAATCGAAGCGGCGAGTTGTGCCGACTCGCTCACGCTCGAGATGATGCCCATGTTGTTGCGAAGCCAGTTCATCGTTGAGCCGGCGGCAAAAATAGAGCCCTCGAGCGCATAGCTGACTTTGCCGTCCGCAGCGATACCGATGGTGGAGACCAGGCCATTCTTGGATTCGACGATCTCGTCGCCGGTGTTCATGAGCATAAAGCAACCCGTGCCATAGGTGTTTTTGGTCTGGCCGGGACGGAAACAGCAGTGGCCGAACAGCGACGCCTGTTGGTCACCCGCCACGCCCATGATGGGCGGCATGTTGGTCATGATGTCGCTCGCGACGCGGCCGTAGTCGCCCGAGCTCCAGCGAACCTCGGGCATCATGGAACGTGGAACGTCAAAGAGTGCCAGCAGGTCGTCGTCCCAATCGAGCGTATGGATATTAAAGAGTGCCGTGCGGCTGGCATTGGTGTAGTCGGTGGCAAAGACCTGGCCGCCGGTGAGGTTGTAGATGAGCCAGGTGTCGATGGTGCCAAACATGAGGTCGCCCGCCGCCGCGCTTTCGCGTGCGCCGTCGACGTTGTCGAGAATCCACTGCACCTTGGAGGCCGAGAAATACGGGTCGAGCGTGAGTCCCGTGCGGGAGCGCACCAGCCCTTCTGCGCCCTGCTCGACAAGCTCGTCGATCAGAGGTGCGGTACGGCGGCACTGCCATACGATAGCGTTATAGATCGGCTGACCGCTCACGCGATCCCAGACCACCGTGGTCTCGCGCTGGTTGGAGATGCCGATGGCGGCAATGCGGTCGGAGTGGATACCGCTCTTAAACTGGACTTCCATCATGACGGCGATCTGGCTAGCAAGGACCGCCATGGGGTCTTGCTCTACCCAACCGGGACGCGGGAAGCTGGTTTTGACGCTGCGACGTGCCTGCGCGACGATGCAGCCGTACTCGTCGACGATGGTCGCAAGTACCGAGGTGGTGCCGCAGTCGAGCGCCATGATGTAGGAACCGCCAAAGTCAAACGAGGCATCTTCCATGCCCAGGCTGCCCAGATTCAACGACATCGCTTAAACCTTTCTATTGCATCGGGTCGGACAGGACCCGTTCGATCTCTGATGCGGGAAGTGCGCCTTGGCGCAGGATCTGGAGCTCGCCGTGCTGAAACGACACGATGGTCGAGGCGTCGCGACACGGGGTCTCACCGGCGTCGACGGCAACATCGACCCCCTCCAGGATGCGACCCTCCACCGTGATAAAACTTGCCGGCGCGGGCGCGCCATGCGTGTTGGCGCTGGTGCAGGCAAGGGGGCTGCCACAGGCGCGAATGAGCGCCTGCACCACGGGCGAGGCCGAAGCGCGAAGTGCCACCGTGTCGTCGGCAGCGCGCATAAAGGTCGGCACGCAGGGGGCTGCCTTGACCACGATAGTCAGGGCTCCCGGCCAGCATCGTCGCGCGAGTATGCGGGCATCTTCCGGGATATCTACGCCATAGCGGTCGAGTGCTTCGACGCCATCGACCAGCCAAGCGACGGTTTGCGTGAGTTCACGTTGCTTGAGAGTGAAGATACGGCGATAGCCGGTGCCGAGCGCAGGAACTGCGGCGCCATTGACGGCAGCCTGCGGATCGCGCGGCCACGATGGGAATTCGCTTGTATCTTGGGGCACGGCGTCCGAGAAGGCGTTGACTGCCACGGCGACACCGTAGACGGTCTCGGTCGGGATCAAAGCCAGGCCGCCGCGGCCGAGCACCTCGGCCGTGCGCTCGACGGCAAGCCGATGCGGCTCGCGCGTTCCCTCGTATACCCGATAGACCGTCTGCATGTGTATGCCAGCCCCTTACGCTCTGGTGCAAGTTTGTTTACTGTGGGGCATTCTCGCACGAAACGTTCAACCTATTTGCCCAGAGCGCATGTTGGTTTGGTGAGCGGCTCTAGTAGTCGGTGAAAGTGAGGGGGTTATTGGACTGCGACGAACTTCTTTGGCCTGCCGGCGTGACGTTCTTGGGCGGCGTAACGCTCGATGCTGTCTATCGTTATCATCCGACGGCCGTCGACGAGTTCAACATCGAGCTTTCCGGCTTTGACCAGCGCGGTAATCCGCGGAGCGGAGACTTTGAGGTCCAGCGCTGCGTCTTTAAATGTTCGGCACGCCGCTTCCCGAGCGTCCTCGTGGTCGATTTCGACTGAAAGGGCCACGACCTCGGCCGAGCGTTCGTACCCTGCCGGAGTCAAACCGTTGTTGAGGTCGTCGGCCAAAAACGCCATCAGTGCCTCGGTGGCATGGGCAATCGCTTCTTCGCGCGTATCGCCATCGGCAAAGGCGCCGGGAATCTGCGGGAAGCTAGCGCAGTAACCATCGTCTTCTTTTATGAGAACGCAGTCATAGGTAAATCGCTGCCTCATTTTGCCTCCAACTACCATCCAGCTTGGCGACGAATACTTGCCCACGTGCCCTTCTTTGGTCGATCACCACCAGAGCCGTTCACGGTGACAACGCGGTCACCAGAAACATACTTAGCATGACTACCGACTTGCGCGACCTTCACGAATCCATCGTGCTTGAGTAGGGCAATGATTTCCCGAAAGGTAGGAGGTTGCATGGGCCGACCTCTTTCAGCCGTCCTAATTATAAACTACTTTATAATTTTTGCTAACCAGTTAATAAATATTACTGGCGTTGCTTGGGCTCGATGACGATGGCTCGGACAATGCGGGGGCGATCGGTGAGGTCGTGGACGATACGCACGTCCGAAAGGCCTGCTTGACGACAGAGCTCGGCCGCGGCGTCGAGCGCGCCCTCGTAGAGCTCGCAGGCAAACAGGCCGCCGGCACGCAGCATGTAGGGCGCCGCGTTGAGCAGGCGGCGGAAGATATCGAGACCGTCGGCACCGCCCTCGAGCGCCAGATCGGGCTCAAAGTCCTTGACCTCATGCGGCAGCGAGCGCATGACGTCGGTCGGGATGTAAGGTGGGTTGGAGACGAGCACATCAAAGGTGCCCCACTCTTCGCGGGGAATGGAACTCACCAGGTTTGTGAGGCTGAAGGCGACCTCGTCGGACGTGAGGCCAAGCGCATCACGGTTTTTGGTGGCCAGATCGATGGCGCGCGGCTCGATATCGGTAGCAGTGCAGGTAACGTGGCCGCGGCGCTCCCAGGCAAGGGAGAGCGAAATGCAGCCCGTGCCGCAGCCGACCTCGAGAACGCGGGCAGTGCGGGGCTCGGCTGGGGCAGATACGTTGGCCTCGGCGGCATCTTGCGCGGGAGTCGCCTGTTGGTCGTTGTCCTCAATGGCGATGCCGTATTCGTCGAGCTCGGGCTCGGGGGTTTCCATGGCCTCTGCTTCTGCCGCTTCGGCTTCTGCCGCCTGCGCGGCGGCTTCCTCGGCCTCGCGATCGGCCAGTTCCTCGGCATAAGCGCGACTGCCCAGCACATCGCCGCCTAGCGCCGCCTCGTCGGCAGCTGTGAGGTTGGCGGCACGGCGCTCGGCCGTCGCTCGCTCGTCGGCCAATGCGGCCTCGGCCTTGCGTGCCTGCTCGACCTCATCGTTCCAAGGCAGCTCAACACGCTGACGGGCAGCGGCCTCGGGGCTCAGTACCTCGGCATCCAGATAATTGAGGACTTCCTCGACGAGCATCTCGGTCTCGGGGCGCGGAATGAGCACACCGGGGGCGCACGCGACGTCGATCATGCGAAACTGCGTGCTGCCCGTGATGTATTGCAGCGGCTCGCCCTTAGCGCGGCGGACAACGGCCGCATGCATGGTCTCGAGCTGGGCCGCGTTAAGCGTCTCGTCCATACGCATATATAGGTCAATGCGCGCCAGGCCCGTGGCGGCGCACAGCAGCCACTCGGCAGAAAGACGGGGGTGCTCCTCGCCGCGCTCGGCCAGGTACTCCTTGGTCCACTCGAGACAACGCTTGATGGTCCAAATCTCGTTTGCCATGGGGCCCTCCCCTCTTAAGCGCCGGACGGCGCGCGAATGTCGGAGCAGATTGTAAGCGAGGCCAGCGCTTGGCAAGGGGCGATTGAAGGCGATTATCGAGAATCAGCCCAGAATTTTGCACCGAGCTCGCTCAAAGTGTTCATTCGCTGACGTCTAAATTTGCATTCGTCAAGCTTTTGGCAAGGTTGCCCCAAAACTGACCAATATCTAACCAAGAACTTGCCAAATCACTTGACGCGCGACCCATCAAAAATCGCCCCGCGACTTCTTGGACAATTTTTCGAGCAATATTTTCGATAGCAGATATATGCCGTCAATTACCTTAAGCAGGTAAGCAGCTCAAATGACATCACAGCCGACTGAATAAAATATCAAGGCAATGTCACCAATGACTCCCTACGGATCATTTGACAACCAAGGAAACGCCAATGTTTTGGCAATGTCAGCGAGCGACGTCCAGAGCGAACAAGTTGGCATGAAAAAGGCAAGGCATAGACCTTCTGGTCATGCCTTGCCTTTTGAATG
>NZ_JADNOH010000086.1 GCF_015557435.1 Collinsella aerofaciens | reverse complement strand
GGTCGCGCGCGCAGACGTGGTGTAAGAGTGTCCTGAGGTCCGTCGCTGCAAGTCCCGATGTTACTCCTTCTTGAGACCGCGCTTCTCGACTATCTCGTCCACTATCTCCCTGGCGCGCCGCCCGAGCGCGCGGCGCCTCCCCTCTGTCGAGGCCGGCCTGTCCGCGGGCTCGGCGAAGCCCTCGGCGGCCGAGGCCTCGGAGAACACGCGCTGCTGGGACCACTGCCCCTCGGTCTCCATGAGGCTCGCGCACGTCAGGCGCAGCATCGACTCCCTCGAGGGGAAGGACTGCACGACCCTGTAGCGGCGCTTGATCTCGCGGTTGGCGCGCTCCTGGACGTTGTTGGTGCGGAGCTTGGCCCAGTGCGCCCTGGGGAAGGCCGTGAACGCCAGCGCGGAGTCCTCGGCCTGCTCGAAGACCTCGCCGGCCCTGGCGGACACCGACGCCACCCAGGGCGCCGCCTCGGCCCACACGCAGCGCGCGAGGTCGGGGTCGTCCTGGTAGACCGCGGCGTGCACGAGGTCCCTGACGGCCGCCTTGGAGTCCTCGGGCCTGCCCGAGCAGGCGCTCTGGAGGTTGCGCTGCAGGTGCGTCACGCAGCGCTGCCAGGCGCAGCCCTGGAACAGGCGCGAGACGGCGGCCACGAGCCCGGCGTGGCTGTCGGAGACCACGAGGCGAACGCCGGCCAGCCCGCGCTCGCGCAGCCCGCCGAGGAATGCCGCCCAGGAGTCCTCGCTCTCGGTGTCGACCACGTCGCAGCCCAGGAAGTGCTTGCGCCCGTCGGCGCCCAGCCCGATCGCGGTCACGACGCCCTGCGAGACGACCGACGAGCCGACCCTGCAGCTCATGTAGGTGGCGTCGAGCCACAGGTAGCAGCACGGCGTGCCCGAAAGGTCGCGGCGGCGGAACTCCTCCACCTCGGCGTCGAGGTCGGAGCAGAGGCTCGAGACCTCCGAGCTCGACAGCGAGGATATGCCCAGCTTGGACGCCACGCGCTCGACCTTGCGGGTGGACACGCCGCACACGTACATCTCCTGCACGATGGAGGCCACCGAGGTGTCGACGCGCGACCATCGCGCGAGCATGCCCTCGGGGTAGTAGGTGCCGTGCCTGAGCTTGGGTATCTCGAGCTCCACGTCGCCCACGGCGGTCTTGAGCGACCTGGGGCGGTAGCCGTTGCGGCTGTTCTCCCTGCCGTCGCTGCGCTCGTTGCGGCTCGCGCCGCACATCTGCTGGGCCTCGGAGTCCATCAGCGCGTTCATCACGCCGCCCAGCACCCTGCACGCGAACTCGCGCGCGTCGCCGCACTCCTGCCAAAGCCTCGCCGCCTCGAGGGCCTCGTCGCGGCCGAGGCGCAGTACACTCTCTTCTTGGGGCATCGCCTTTCCTTCCATTCGTCACCTTCATTACTCCAACGACGAATTCTAGGCGGTGTCCCCTCCCTTTCAAGAAAGAGAAGAGGCGGGGCATGCCCCGCCTCTTACACCACATCTCTGCGCGCTACC
>NZ_JADNOH010000085.1 GCF_015557435.1 Collinsella aerofaciens | reverse complement strand
GGGCCGGGAATCCGACGTGCTCGTCGGAACAACGCTACCTGCCAAAAAGGGACAGGTTTATTTTGGTAGGTTTAACCTGGGGAAATGCCACGCTCCAGCGGCGATCCGACCTCACTAACACATGTAGATTGGCGGTGTTTTCGGAAGTATGCGGCAAATTCTGGACCTGCCGAGCACACCGGGGTTTTGCGATAACAAACCAGCAGGTAGAGCGCTTGAGCATATGCGGTGTGGTCGACCCATCAAGATTTTGCCGCATACTTCCGAAATTCAGTCGAATATCACTCGTAATAACCGCCTATTTAACGCAAAATGGGCCGTTTCCCCTAGTAGGAAGCGGCCCCAAATCTTACGAATAGACGATGGTAAAGGGTACTTCTGTTTCGGTCTCTCCTGTTGATGTGTACCTCGTGCCCTCAAGGGTTACCGAGACCACTTGATCGACATTGATCAGTTTTGTCGGCACTGAGATGTTCTCTCCACTATTGCGCGTCATCGAGACATAGAAATTGTACGCGCCCGCAGCATCGTCTTCGATAATCTGCTCCGATCCATCCTTGTAGGTAACGGTCAACTTTTTCGTGACTGCGTCAATGCCCAGATCGTCGATGTGCGTCTGGATGGAAAACGGGCTGATCTCGAGAGGCGAGTCATCGGAGCGGAGTTCCTTTGTATCGACGTACGCTCCAACGTTAAACTCGGGCGTCGATGCCTCGAACAGCTTCGCGTCCTCGCCTTCGCCCTCAGTCCAGCAGATATTCCAGGTGACCGCATGTCCCAAATCTCGCTCGCGATTCCACGAGGCAAAGTACATCGTGCCATTAATGACCGTGTCGCTTGATGTGTCCTTATCAATTGTGCAGCGTGTATCAGCCCATTCCTCGCCGAAGTTCATGCTG
Source organism: Collinsella aerofaciens (assembly GCF_015557435.1). Taxonomy (GTDB): domain Bacteria; phylum Actinomycetota; class Coriobacteriia; order Coriobacteriales; family Coriobacteriaceae; genus Collinsella; species Collinsella aerofaciens_Z. The sequence continues at coordinate 84,347 of NZ_JADNOH010000085.1, read as the reverse complement.
GGCGTGCCGATGCCTTGTTCTTCTTCACCATAGAGAACAAGTTCGCCTGTCTCTGCTGCCGGCTTGTAGTAGTTAACGCCATTTGGATTGGACAACGTAAACGTCACGGCTCCGCAGCCGTTTTGGTCAATAGCCATCTCATGGATATCAAGCGTATAGCCGTTACCCTCGACGGACAGATTAACCTCCTGGACTGCACCCTCCAGGCTTTGGGGCGCGATGCCATCACCAAACTCTCTGGTGTAGGTATATTTAGTCCCCGACGAGCCACCTTGAGTCCAGGTAATGGACTCTCCGTTGCCATGGTTTCCCCAGGCTGAGGCAAAATAGCTGGAATTGACAACGGCGTAGGCGACCCCTCCGGTCGCCAACACTCCGGCAAGACATCCGATTACGGCAACATACAGAGGTTTCGCGTGACCCTTTCGACGAAGCGGCTTTCCAGCCGCAGCATCAATAACACGGTCGGCAAGATCGCTATCGGCTTGGATGGACTCGAAGGCCTGCTTGATTTGATTGGATTTCACGGTCGCCCTCCTCTAGGATGAATTTGAGCTTCGATCGACCACGAGCTAAACGCGTTCGAACGGTCGCGGCTGGCACATGCAGTAACTCGGCAATCTCTGCGGTCGAAAAGCCCAGATAGTAATAGAGCACGATGGGAACACGGAATCGCTCCGGAAGTCGCATAACGTCTGACAGGACCGCCTTGGTCTCCTCCTGCGCCGTCGAAAGCGAATCGGCCAGGTTCTCAATATCCTCCACACGCCTCCATGGCTTTCGAAAGAGCGATTTGCATTCATTGATCGTGACCCGGATAAGCCAGCGGCGAAGATGCTCCCGACTTTCAAAGTGTCCATCGCTTTTAAGCAACTTAAGAAAGACGTCTTGGGCAATATCGTCGGCATCGGCGCAATCGCGCAGGTACGTCAATGCGATCCGAAACACGACATCCCGGTGATCTTCGACCGCCTGTCTAAATGCTTGTTCTTCCATAATCACCTCCCGGTGACGTTAATGATTATCGATGAGGCCCTCACCATAGATACGCTCTGGCCGGACGAATTGTTTCAAATTCAAGCAGGAAAAACCTACCAAAATAAACCTGTCCCTTTTTGGCAGGTTTTCTTCAACAAAAAAGACCCGCTTCCCTGTTGGGAAGCGGGTCTTTGGAAGGGCGGTTAACGTACTAGGAAATTATTCCTCGTCGTTGTCCTTGGCCTCTTCGGCGTCGTCGGTGTCTACGAGCTGGTTGAGCAGCTCGTCGAGGGAAGCCATGTCCTCGTTGATGGCACCGTTGGCGGGAGCCTTCTTGTCGTCGATCGGGGCGCCCAGGAGCTCCTCGTCCTCGTCAGCGTGATGCGTCGGAGCAGCGGAGGTGCCCAGCAGGATGTCGTCCGGACCGTCGGGGCTAAAGACCATCTGCAGCAGCTGCGAGAGGTCTTCCTCGTCGGCAACGTCGTCGTTGTTCTCGAGGATGTAGAGCAGGTCGTGGGCCTCGAGGCCGTCACGGAGCTCCTCGATCGCCTTGGCACCGATGCCATCGATGCGCAGCAGATCCTCCTCGGACTTGCCGACCAGGTCGCCGACCGTCTCGATGCCGACCTCGCTGAACTTGTTGGTCCAGCGCTGCGACACGCCCAGGTCGTCGAACAGGTACAGGCGAGCCTTCTCGGCGGAGATGGTGTGGCCGTTGCGGGTGAACGAACCGTCAGCACCACCGAACTCGTCGTAGCCGGCCCAGTCGAGCTGCTGCGGGAGCTGCTCGTCCAGGTCCTTGAGCTCAACCGGAGCCCACTCGGGCAGCGACTTGGCGTTGGGCGAAGCCGGGCCATCGATGTCCACGTAGCCGTCGGCCGTACGATACGTCAGCTTGGCGTTGGCGTACGGCTTGAGGCCGGTACCGGCCGGGATCTTCTTACCGACGATGACGTTGGACTTAAGGTCGAGCAGGTGGTCGACCTTGCCCTCGATGGCAGCCTCGGTAAGGACGCCGGCGGTACGGATGAACGAAGCGCTCGACAGCCAGGAGTCGATGTTGGACGCGACCTTGAGCGTACCCAGGATGACGGGCTCGGCCACGGGAGCCTGACCGCCCAGACGGGCAACGCGCTCGACCTCGTCGGCAAACTCGTAGCGGTCGACGTACTGACCAAGCAGGTACTTGGAGTCGCCGGGGTTGGTGATCTGAACGCGACGCAGCATCTGACGTGCGAGCACCTCGATGTGCTTGTCGTTCAGGTCGACGCCCTGGCTGGTGTAGACGTCCTTAACGCTCTCGACGAAGGTGTGCATCGTCGACTCGATGTCGGTCAGCTTGCGCAGGTTGCGGAAGTTGACGAAGCCCTTGGTGATCTGGTCGCCGGCGCGAACCTCGCAGCCGTCCTCGATCTCGGGCATGAAGCGCACCGAAGCGGGGACGCGACGCTCGTCGAGGACACGGGTGTGATCCTCGGAGTCGGTGAGCGTCAGCACGTACTCGGACTTCTCGGGCTTGATCGAGAGGTGACCGGAGTACGGAGCCAGCTCGGCCTCGCGACCCAGGATCTTCTCGTTGACGTTGCCGACGATATCGAACATACGGCTGACCGTAGGCAGACCCTGCGTAATATCGTCGACGCCAGCGACGCCGCCGGAGTGAATGGTACGCATCGTAAGCTGCGTACCGGGCTCGCCGATGGACTGGGCGGCAATAATGCCGACGGCAGTACCGATAGCGACCGGACGACGGGTGGAAAGATCCCAGCCGTAGCACTTCTGGCACACGCCGTACTTGGAGCGGCAGGTGAGCAGCGCGCGAAGCTTGACCTTCTTGAGGCCGGCATCGACCATCTTCTGGATGTCGGCGACCTTCTCGATGTAGCCGTCCTGCTCAAAGAGCACGGTGCCATCGGGAGCCACGACGTCCTCGATGAAGCAACGGCCAACGAGGTCGGTGTTGAGGTCGGTGGTGCCGGGGATGATGAGGTTGTAGGTGACGCCCTCGTGCGTACCGCAGTCCTCCTCGCGGACGATGACGTCCTGGGCCACGTCGACCAGACGACGGGTCAGGTAACCAGAGTCCGAGGTGTGGGATGCGGTATCGACCAGGCCCTTACGGGCGCCGTAGGTCGAAATGAAGTACTCGAGCGGCAGCAGGCCCTCGCGGAAGTTCGCCTTAATGGGAAGGTCGATCGTCTCGCCGGACATGTCTGCCATCAGGCCACGCATGCCGCCGAGCTGACGCAGCTGGGTCTTAGAACCACGGGCGCCGGAGTCGGCCATCATGTACAGCGGGTTCTCCTCGTCGAACATGTCGAGCATGAGCGCTGCGACCTTGTCGGTACAAGCGGTCCACTCGTTAACGACTTCGATGTGGCGCTCCGTCTCGTTGATGAAGCCCTCCTCGAAGTACTCGTTGATCTGGTCGACGTTGGCCTGGGCGCGGTCGAGCAGCTCCTGCTTCTCGGCAGGGATAAGAGCGTCCCACACCGAGATGGTGAGGCCGGCGCGGGTAGCGTAGTGGAAGCCAGAGTACTTGATGGCGTCGAGGATCGGGCCGACCTTGGCCTCGGGGTAACGATCGCAGCAGTCCGCAACCAGCTTGGCCACGTCGCCCTTGACCATCTTGTAGTTCATGAACTCATAGTCTTCGGGCAGGCACTGGCGGTTGAAGATGATGCGGCCGATAGAGGTCTCGAAGCGCGCGGTCTTGTTGCCGGTGACGTCATAGTCGACAAACTCGTTCTTGCCGTTCTTGACGCGGAAGATACGGGTGCCGTCCTCGTTGATGACGTTGGCGTCGGCAGCGGACACGCGGACCTGGATCTTGGCCTGCATGTCGACCTCGGAACGGCAGTCATAGGCGTGCAGCGCGTCGTCGAAGCTGGCGAACACGTGGTTCTCGCCCGGCAGACCGTCGCGGACCTGGGTGAGGTAGTACACACCGATGATCATGTCCTGCGAGGGGATGTTGACCGGCTTGCCGGATGCCGGCGAGCGCAGGTTGTTCGCAGAGAGCATGAGCACGCGGGCCTCGGCCTGAGCCTGGCTGGACAGCGGCACGTGGACAGACATCTGGTCGCCGTCGAAGTCGGCGTTGAAGGGCGAGCAGACCAGCGGGTGCAGGTGGATAGCCTTGCCCTCGACCAGCACCGGCTCAAAGGCCTGGATGGACAGACGGTGCAGGGTCGGTGCACGGTTGAGCAGCACGACGCGGCCGTCGATGACCTCTTCGAGGATGTCCCACACAAAGGTGGCACCGCGGTCGATAGCGCGCTTGGCGCCCTTGATGTTCTCGACCTTGCCGAGCTCGACCAGGCGCTTCATAACGAAGGGCTTGAAGAGCTCCAGCGCCATGGTCTTGGGCAGACCGCACTGGTGCAGCAGCAGCTTGGGGTCGGTAACGATAACCGAACGGCCGGAGTAGTCGACACGCTTACCCAGCAGGTTCTGACGGAAACGACCCTGCTTGCCCTTGAGGGCCTCGGCGAGCGACTTGAGCGGGCGACCGCCACGGCCAGAGACCGGGCGACCACGGCGGCCGTTGTCGAACAGGGCGTCCACGGACTCCTGGAGCATGCGCTTCTCGTTGTTCACGATGATCGCGGGGGCGTCCAGGTCGAGCAGGCGCTTGAGTCGGTTGTTACGGTTGATCACGCGACGGTACAGGTCGTTGAGGTCGGACGCGGCGAAGCGGCCGCCGTCGAGCTGGACCATCGGGCGCAGATCGGGCGGAATGACCGGGATAACGTCCAGGATCATGTTCGCGGGGCTGTTGCCGCCCTTCAGGAAGGCGTCAACGACCTCGAGGCGCTTGACGGCCTTCTCGCGCTTCTGCTTCTGGGAGTCCTCGTCGGCGATGATGGCCTTGAGCTTCTCGGCCTCGGAAGGAAGGTCGATGGCGGCGAGCAGGTCGCGGACGGCCTCGGCACCCATGCCACCCTTGAAGTACATGGAGTAATAGCGGGTCATCTCGCGGAACAGCGGCTCATCGGAGATGAGGTCGCGCTCGGTGAGCTTCATGAAGGCGTTGAAGGCGTCCGTACGGAGCTGCTTCTCGTCCTTGCACTCTTCCTCGATATCGACGATGCCGGAGGCGATCTCCTCGGGGGTCAGCGGCTCCTCGTCGGAGAACTCGTCAAAGTTCTCGGGGTCGCCCTGCTCCTTGAGGGACTCGATCTGGCGGGCGCACTCGGCATCGATCTCTTCCAGATCGGCGGCGAGCTCCTCGCGCAGGTCGTCGGCGTCGGCCTCGCGGGCCTCATAGTCAACCTCGGTGATGATGTAGCTGGCAAAGTACAGAACCTTCTCGAGGTCCTTGGACTTGATGTCGAGCATACGGCTCATCGGGAAGCTCGTGGGGCTCTTGAAGTACCAGATGTGGGACACGGGAGCGGCGAGCTCGATGTGGCCCATGCGGTCGCGACGCACCTTGGCCGAGGTGACCTCGACGCCGCAGCGCTCGCAGACGATGCCCTTGAAGCGGATGCCCTTGTACTTGCCGCAGGAGCACTCCCAGTCCTTGGCGGGACCGAAGATCTTCTCGCAGAACAGGCCGTCCTTCTCGGGCTTGAGGGTACGGTAATTGATGGTCTCCGGCTTCTTGACCTCACCGTGCGACCAGGAACGGATCTGGTCGGCGGAGGCAAGGGAGATCTTTACCGAGTCAAAATCAGTAGCTTCGAAATCTGCCACAGTCAACTACTCCTTATCAGTGGTCGTGGCGGCGACAGCCTCGGGTGCCTCGGCGGTCTCGGCATCCTCGGCCTCGACGTCGGCGTCAACGCCGGCGAGCGCAGCCAGGTCGTCGAGAGCGGAGGTCTCCTCGGCGGTCACAGGGGCGGAGGCGTCCTCGTCGGCATCGTGCATGGGCTCGATGTCCAGTGCGAGGGAGCGGATCTCCTTGACGAGAACCTTGAAGGACTCGGGGATACCCGGGACAGGAACGTTCTCGCCCTTGACGATGGACTCGTAGGTCTTGACGCGGCCCACGGTATCGTCGGACTTGACGGTCAGGATCTCCTGCAGGACGTTGGAAGCACCGTAAGCGTACAGTGCCCAAACTTCCATCTCGCCGAAGCGCTGGCCGCCGAACTGAGCCTTGCCGCCCAGAGGCTGCTGGGTAACCAGGCTGTAAGGGCCGGTCGAACGGGCGTGGATCTTGTCGTCGACCATGTGGCCGAGCTTGAGGATGTAGGACGTACCCACGGTAATGGGCTCGCGGAACTCCTCGCCGGTGCGGCCGTCGAACAGACGGGTCTTGCCGCGCTCGTCAAGCTGGGTGACGAACTCGGGGCGCATGTGATCGCCAAAGGCAGCGGTGGCCTTGTTGAGCATGTTCTTGTTGGCACGACGGATGACCTCGGCGATCTCGTCCTCCTTGGCGCCGTCGAAGACGGGCGTGGCGGTGAAGAACGGACCGGGGACGTACTTGTCGGAGTCGGCCTGCTCGGTATCCCAACCGCACGCAGCAGCCCAGCCAAGGTGGCACTCGAGCAGCTGGCCGACGTTCATACGCGAAGGAACGCCCAGCGGGTTGAGGATAACGTCGATCGGGGTACCGTCAGCCATGTAGGGCATGTCCTCGACCGGCAGAACGTTACAAATAACACCCTTGTTGCCGTGGCGGCCGGCGATCTTATCGCCCTGCTGAATCTTACGACGCTGGGCGACGTAGACGCGCACCTGCTCGTTGACGCCGGGGGCCAGGTCGTCGCCGTTCTCGCGGCTAAAGCGGACGACGTCGATAACGCGGCCGTAAGCGCCGTGAGGCATCTTAAGGGAAGTGTCGCGAACGTCGTGGGCCTTGGCACCGAAGATGGCGCGCAGCAGGCGCTCCTCGGCGGTCAGAGCGCTCTCGCCCTTAGGCGTGACCTTGCCGACCAGGATGTCGCCAGGGCCGACCTCGGCGCCGATACGGATGATGCCGTCCTCGTCGAGGTTGGCAAGCATGTCCTCGGAGAGGTTCGGGATCTCGCGGGTGATCTCCTCGGGGCCGAGCTTGGTGTCGCGGGCGTCGATCTCGTGACGGGTGATGTTGATGGTCGTCAGCAGGTCCTCGGCCACCAGGCGCTCGGACACGACGATACCGTCCTCGTAGTTAAAGCCTTCCCACGGCATGTAGGCCACGGTGAGGTTCTGGCCCAGTGCGAGCTCGCCGTGATCGGTCGAAGGACCATCGGCCAGAGGCTCGCCCTGCTCAACGGTGTCACCGACGCGCACGAGCGGACGGTGGTTGATGCAGGTGGACTGGTTGGAGCGCTGGTACTTGGCCAGGTGATACTCGTCCATACCGCCGGCATGCTTGACGATGATCTTGGCGGCGTCGGCAAAGATGACCTCGCCGGCGTTCTTGGCCAGGGTGACCTCGCCGGAGTCCAGAGCGGCGCGACGCTCCATGCCGGTACCGACATAGGGAGCGGCGGGGTGAACCAGCGGCACGGCCTGACGCTGCATGTTAGCGCCCATCAGCGTACGCTTGGCGTCGTCGTGCTCGAGGAACGGGATCAGCGTGGCTGCGACGGAGAGCATCTGGCGCGGCGAGACGTCCATGTAGTCGACGTCCTCGACGGGCACGTCGGCGGGAGCGCCGAAGGAGCCGTCGAAGTCGCGGGTACGGGCGATCACGGTGTGCGGGCGGACAAGCTTGCCCTCGGCATCGGTCGTGATGAACTCGTTGGTCTTGGGATCGAGCGGCGTGTTGGCCGGCGCGATGACGTGCTTCTCTTCCTCGTCAGCGGTCATCCAGTCGATCTGGTCGGTGGCAACGCCGTTCTCGACGCGACGGAACGGAGCCTCGATGAAGCCATACTCGTTGACGCGGGCGTAGAGGGCGAGCGAGCCGATCAGGCCGATGTTGGGGCCTTCGGGGGTCTCGATCGGGCACATGCGGCTGTAGTGCGAATTGTGAACGTCGCGGACGGCCGTCGGCACGTTGGTGCGGCGGCTGGAGCCGGACTTGTGGCCGGCAAGACCACCAGGGCCGAGTGCGGACAGACGGCGCTTGTGGGTCAGACCGGTCAGGGGGTTCGCCTGGTCCATGAACTGCGAGAGCTGCGAGGAACCGAAGAACTCCTTGATGGAAGCCACGATCGGACGGATGTTGATAAGCGACTGCGGGGTGATCTCGTCGATGTCCTGGGAGCTCATGCGCTCACGGACGACGCGCTCCATACGGCTCATGCCGATACGGAACTGGTTGGCGACGAGCTCGCCGACGGTACGGATGCGGCGGTTGCCGAAGTGGTCGATGTCGTCGACCTTGAAGCCCTGCTCGCCGGCAGCGAGGGACAGGAGGTAGCGCAGCGTCGCGACGATATCCTCGTCGGTGAGCACCGTGACCTCTTCCTCGGTGGTGAGGTTGAGCTTCTTGTTGACCTTGTAACGACCGACGCGGGCCAGGTCGTAGCGCTGCGGGTTAAAGAGCAGACCCTCGAGCAGGCTGCGGGAAGCGTCCACGGTGGGAGGCTCGCCCGGGCGCAGGCGACGGTAGATCTCGATGAGGGCGTCCTCGCGAGTGAGGGCGGTGTCGCGCTCCAGGGTGCGCTTGATCACATCGGAGTTGCCGAGCAGCTCGATGATGTCGTCGTTGGTGACGGCGATGCCAAGGGCGCGCAGGAACATCGTGGCGCTCTGCTTGCGCTTACGGTCGATGGAGACCATGAGCTGGTCGCGCTTGTCGACCTCAAACTCAAGCCATGCACCGCGGGACGGGATGATCTGGGCCTTGTAGATCTGCTTGCCCGAATCCATCTCGGAGCTGTAGTACACGCCCGGGGAGCGGACGAGCTGCGAGACGACGATACGCTCAGTACCGTTGATGATGAAGGTGCCCTGATCGGTCATCATGGGGAAGTCGCCCATGAAGACGAGCTGCTCCTTGATCTCGCCGGTCTCCTTGTTGGTGAGACGGACGTCGGTCAGAAGCGGAGCCTGATAGGTCATGTCCTTCTCGCGGCACTCCTCGACGGTGTGCGCGGGATCGCCGAACTGATGCTCGCCGAAGGTAACCTCGAGAACATGGTTCTGGCTCTGGATGGGGCTGGATTCCTTGAACGCCTCACGAAGGCCCTCATCCTTAAAACGCTCAAAGGATTCCCTTTGAACAGAGATAAGGTTGGGGAGCTCCATGGCCTCCGGGATTTTCCCGAAGCTGACGCGCTTGCGCTCAGTGGCAGTGTATGCGTAGGTCACCAGGTTTTTCCTCCTTCACGGAAATGCTCGGTGGGTTGGCGAGGCATAGCTTCGCCAGTTATCGCAACCTAATAGTTTATCAGGTACCGACCGTTGGGCAAGAAAAGCCTTGACGCGATTGAGTTTTTGGAGTAGCAAAGTTTTTCAACAGAAGAGATGCAGGTAGATAGGTATGTATCGAACACCTGTTCATATATTTTATGTGAACGAGACTGCTGGTGCGGGCCGCTGAACGGCGGAATGACGGCGAGGATTGGTCAATCGGAAACTGCGTCCCGTTTTGAGGCCTCAAACTGGGTCGCAGTTTCCGGTTGAGCCCTGTTCGGGAAAGCGTGTCCCGTTCTGAGCCGATATTCCGGGTCGTAGTTTCCGCTAGAGGCCCCAACCGGAAAGCGCATCCCGGAATTCGACCGAAGAGTGGGACACGCTTTCCGGCAGCACGCGACAAAGCGGCCGCCGCTTTATCACGTCCATTTGACAATGTTGCGCAACAGATTCTTCGAATCCGGCATGAAGATACTAGATAGTTACGTATAACCCAACGAAAGGATTGCCATGTTCAAGAGCATCCGAAAAGGCGGGAGGATCGCCGCGGTCACAATCGGCATCGTAGCGGCGCTGACCCCGCTGGCCACCCCCCCCGCAGCATTAGCTGACGGCCTACCGACGCCGGAGCTTGAGAAGTCATTTACGATCGATGTCGAGAGCGAATACTCGTCCGCATGGTTCATGAATGATGGAAAATATGCCATTATTGGAGATGAGGACTCGAATTCCAACACAATCGGCTATTCGCGGCTTGACCTTACAACCGGGGAAGTCACTCCGATCAGTCTACCAAAATCGAAGTCCTGCAACATTTATATCACCTTAGATGGCAAGCGCCTTTATTGGCGAGACGGCAACAAGCTCATCTTCTTTTCCATCAAAGACCAGCAACGGACCGTTCACTCTCTACATATAAAGAAATCTGAGTTCCTCACCTTTAGGTTAAGTGAAGACGGAAACACCCTCACCCTCTATAGGGATAGGGATAACGATGGCAAAGCAACAAAAGTGGACGTTTTCGATTTGAAGTCAGATGAGATAACGTTTAGCTACAGCCTTAAAAAAGGCGAAATAAGCGCCACAACATCAAAAGACGGAAAACGCCTGTATGTCTATTCGTATCGAAAGAAAAAGTCCCAACTCAAGGTAATCGACATTCCCGATGGTTCCACGTTAATAAAAGAGATACCAGGCAACACTAAATGCGATTCTATAAGTAGGGTATCTAGATCAGATACCCTACTTATTAGAGGCGCTAACAGTGATGGTGAAGACCATCACACCTTTTTCAAAGCAGACTATGACGGGAACATCGATACCGTTGCAGACGGCAGCAAAATCTGGATTTACGATGCTAGAGGGGCTCTCCTCCTGGCTCAGATAGGCGAAAACGACGACACAATTGTCATCGACTCGCAGACTGGAAAACAAATCAGCTATATAAATAGGAATGACGACGAAGATTCCTGGTTATCCATCAGTGATATCTCGAGAAATGGCGATATTGCATTGACCGGAGCCTCGAGCGAAAAAACTAACGCCATCCGCCTTGTTGATACACGGAACGGCCAGAGATGTGATTATAAAATTAAGTCAAACCACAGATGCCGTCCCTGCTTCCTCGACAACGACCGAAAGATCGCCGTGGACTATACCGATCCCAAAGACTCAAAGAAGTTGCACGTCGACATCTACAAGTCGAATATCCACTATAGCCCGATCGAAAAACTCATCTTCTTTGCCCAGGACAACATGCCAATCGTTATTGGCGGTGGGATTGCGGCTGTCCTGATAATCATCGGAGGCATCGCAGTCGTTTGCATCCGTCGCAAAAAGCGCGACGCGGCTCAAACAAGCATCGCCGGCACTGCATCCAAAGCGAAGACGCGCAAGGGCAGCCGCCGAAAGAAGCATGCTCAGCAGGAGCAGATCGCTCAACAATCTTCTGCTGATTCGGCATTTGATACACAATGGCAATCGTCAGGGGAGCCCCTCACAGTCATTCCCCAGCAGCCGGTCGCATCTTCTGCCCCGAAATTCTGCCGCCACTGCGGCACCCCACTCGTACCAGAAGCCAAGTTCTGCCCCAAGTGCGGCCATCCGGTCGAATAGCACCTGACAAGCGAACCCACAGCCAAATCGGGCCGCCCCTCACGGGACGGCCCTTTTGCTTGGAAGGAAATCAGGTGAAGCGGCAGGATGTGACAAAGGGACTGTCCCCTTGTCACATTGGATGAAAAAAACGGGTGCAGACCTAAGTCCACACCCGTAAATGTTGATGCCCGAAGGCTTACTTGCGCATCAAGCCGCCGCGCTCGTCGATGGCGTCCCAGAAGGCGCTGGCGAAGCGAGGATCGCTTGCGGCCATGAGAGCGTTGGTGGCCATCCAGCCAGACGGGGTACCGGTGTCGTAGCCCGAGAGCGGGTCGATAACGACAGCGTACATGGCCTCGCGGTCGAGCGAGCGGGCCATGGCGTCGGTAAGCTGGATCTCGCCGCCCTTGCCGGCCTGCTGATCGGCGAGCAGGTCCATGACCAGCGGGCTCAGCAGGTAACGGCCGACGATGTAGAGGTTGGACGGAGCCGCCTCGGGAGCAGGCTTCTCGACCAGACCGCCGATGCGCCAGACAGCGCCCGGCTCGGCATCGGCAACGCCCTCGGCGCCCTCGAGCGAACCGACGCGCTCGCCGGCGATAACGCCGTAGCGGCTGACTTCCTCGGGCGAGCAAGCAGCGACGGCGATAACCGAAGCGCCACCGTGCTCCTTGGAAACGGCGAGCATCTTGTCGCAGATGTCGCGGTTAGGCACAACGTAGTCGCCCAGAAGAACCAGGAAGTTCTCCCCTGCCACGGCGTCGGCAGCAGAGCGGATAGCATGGCCGAGACCCTTGGGCTCGTACTGATAGCGGAAGTCGACCGGCATACCGCCAGCGTGGGCGACGGCATCGGCATAGGCGTTCTTGCCGCGCTCGCGCAGCAGATTCTCAAGCGAACGGTCGGGCTGGAAGTAGCTCAGCAGCTCGGGCTTACCGGGAGAGGTAACGATGATGGCGTCGTCGACCTCCTCGGGGTCGAGTGCCTCCTCAACGACGTACTGGATGACCGGCTTGTCGAGCACCGGCAGCATCTCTTTGGGCGTGCACTTAGTGCCAGGCAGAAAACGCGTGCCAAGACCGGCGGCGGGGATGATTGCCTTCATGTTATTCAAGGATCCTTTCGCAGGCGCAGAATGCGCCCTGTGCGTGCGGCACAGCGGCCGCAGACCAAATTGCGATACCGAAGTATCTTACCGCCGGAGACATACGTCGCCGTAAGGCAAACGCAATTCTTCAGCAGGTCAACGCAAATTATTGCTCGAATGGTGCAATTTTACGCCCCAGCGGTAACGGGATTGGCACGGCAAAGACAGCGGTGTTCTGCATGCCGAGCAATGGGAATGAGGGGACAAAAACAAAAAAGACGGGGCTCGCAATGCGAACCCCGTCTGCAAAGAAATCTGGCGAGAGAGCCTGATTACTTGAGGGTGACAGCAGCGCCAGCAGCCTCGAGCTTCTCCTTGGCAGCCTCGGCGTCCTCCTTCTTGGCACCCTCGAGAACAGCCTTGGGAGCGCCCTCGACGACCTCCTTGGCCTCCTTCAGGCCAAGGTTGGTGAGCTCACGGACGGCCTTGATGACCTGGATCTTGTTGTCGCCGAAGCCCTCGAGCACGACGTCAAACTCGGTCTTCTCCTCGGCCTCAGCAGCGCCAGCAGCGGGAGCGGCGACAACAGCGGCAGGAGCAGCGGCGGAAACGCCGAAGGTGTCCTCGATAGCCTTGACGAGCTCGGAAGCCTCGAGAAGGGTCATTTCCTTAAGAGCATCGATGATCTCATCGGTGGTAAGCTTAGCCATTTCTAAGTCCTTTCGGTTTCCGTGCGGATGCACGGAGATCAGTTAAAACACGGCGCGAATGCGCCAGGGGTGCGACGTTGCCGCCGCGGGTGAAAACAGCGACTAGGCTGCCTTCTGCTCGGAGACCTGCTGGATCGAACGAGCGAGACCAGAGGAAACGCCGTTGACGCAGACAGCGATGTCGCGAGCGAAACCGGAGATGAGACCGGCGATCTGGCCGAGAAGCTGATCCTTGGTGGGCAGCTCGGCGATAGCCTTAACATCATCAGCGGAAACGGGCTTGCCGTCGGAGATACCGCCCTTGATCTCAAGGACACCCTTGGACTTAGCGGAGAAGTCCTTAAGGGTCTTAGCGGCCTCGACCGGCTCGGTCTCGTAGAACACATAAGCGACGGGGCCGGCGAGGATCTCGTCGAGCTCGGGCTGCTCCTGGTTCTTGAGAGCGATCTTGACCAGGTTGTTCTTGTAGACCTTCATCTCGGCGCCGCACTCGCGAAGCTGATGACGCAGCTCCTGAGCCTGCTTAACCGTCAGACCGTTGTAGTTGACGACGAACAGACCGGCGTTCTCGGCGATACGAGACTCGATCTCTGCAACCTTGTCGATTTTGTACTGCTGGGGCATGAATTACACCTCCTCGAATTCTTTCCGGGCACGGTCCGCCACAAGGACGTGACGGGGGCATGTCCAAAAAGAAAGCCCCCGCGCTGCATGAGCGACGGGGGCGAGAAGACATATCAACTCGACCACCTCGGCTGGCGGGATATCCCATTAAGCTCGCGGGCGATGCCCGTTTGCACCGGCTGTCTCTGGCAGCGGATTCGTGCGTGAACCGAAAGTATTATGGCGGGGACCCCGGCGTCGGTCAACGGGAAACTGGGCTGCACACAATTCCACCATCCGGCCACACCGCCGAAGGCCAGGCGCAAGGTTTTCGCTCGGTCAGGTCCTGGGCTCGCTCGGAAAGCACATTAAGTGCTTTCCGGCTCGTGCGGAATCTACGAAAACCTTGCGCCTGGCCTTCGGCGGCGCGGCCTGCGTCAACTATGGGGCAGGCCGGTTTTCCGTTGGCTGACGCCCCCACTCATAAGCCTTAAGTCGGTGGGCTGATGGGTTGGGTCCCGTTGGGCTATAGGGTTGAGACGAAGGTGGACAGGCGGCGGAGGCCTTCGTCTAGGTTTTCGTCGCTTACGCAGTAGCTTAGGCGGATGTGGTTTTCGGTGCCGAAGCAGTTGCCGGGGACTAGGGCTACGTTGGCTTCTTTGATGGCTTTGATGCAGAAATCTTCGCTTGTTAGGCCGAATTTTTTGATGCTCGGGAAAGTGTAGAAGGCTCCTGCGGGCTCCACCACGTCGAGGCCCATGGTGTCTAAGGCTGCGAGGACTCGTTTGCGGCGGGCTCGGTAGACTTCGAGCATGGGGGTTGGGTCGACGGTGAGGGCTCGGGCTGCGGCATCCATCTCAAAGGAGACGGCGCTCGATACTAAGTATTGGTGAGCCTTTGCGATCTCGGCGATGACGGGGGCTGCGGCTGCGAGCCAACCCAAGCGCCAGCCGGTCATGGCCCAGGGCTTGGAGAAGCTCTCGATGACCACCGTCTGCTCGCGCAGCTCCGGGTGTCGCTGGGCGAAGCGCTCGTAGCCGTCCACATAGACGAGGCGGTTGTATACGTCGTCGCAGACTACGTAGATGCCCGCCTGCTCCGCTACGCGCGCCACGGCGTCGAGCGATGCCGCGTTGAGAATGCAGCCCGTGGGATTGTTGGGCGAGCAGATAACGATGGCCTTGGTCGCCGGGGTCACGCAGGCGCGAAGCGCTTCCTCGTCAATCTGAAATTGCGCGGGCTCCGTATCCAAAAAGACCGCTTTGGCGTGATTGGCCACGACGGTGCTCTCGTACAGGCCAAAGGCCGGCGTGGGGATGATGACCTCGTCGCCGGGGTTGAGCATAGCCATGAATGTTGCCGACAGGGCCTCGGTCGCGCCGTCGGTCAGGATGACCTCGTCGGCCGCAAACGTAAGGCCCGCGTCCCCCATGTAGGCAGACAGCGCCTCGCGCAGGGCGGGACGGCCGTTGTTGGGCGGATAGTGCGTATCGCCGCGGTCCAGCGAAGCAGTCACCTCGGCGCTAATCACGTCGGGCGTGGGAAAATCAGGCTCGCCGAGCGCAAGCGCAATGCATCCCGGATGCTGGGCGGCGAGCGCGTTGATTCGGCGGATGCCGGAGGGCTTGAGCGTGGCAAGCGAAGTATTCATGGGCAGGCGCATGGCGTTCCTTTCGTAAGGGTTGCACTAGGATAGCGCGGCTAGGCGCCGCCAGACGGTGTAACCTAAACGGAAACCAACTGGAAAGGAGGCGGCATGGAGACGATCGCGCGCGGCGATGTACCAAAAACGCTGCAAACCATTGCGTATATCAGCATTCCCAATAGCTCCGATCTTGAGTTTTTGCTCTGGGACCTGCAAGATGCCATCGCGGCCTATGCCCGGCTTTCCGACACCGTACTTCCCCACCCGGTTGACTTGAAGGCGGATGATGCCGGTGCAGTCGATGGCATGGTGCTCGCTGTTGATGATGCATTTGACGATGAGGCTATGATCGCTGTCGAGCAGATACTCGATCGCCTTGGAAATACAGAGACACGCATCTATGTCGTCGTCCAGGCCGCGTCCAAAAACAACAAGCAGGCGGACGAAGTTCTCGACCGCCTGTATCGGGCATGTCTTCTACGTGACCTGCCATGGTGCGACGGCGTTGTCATCTGTGCCGGCAGCGGCATTGCGGCGCTTCGCCACTCCCCGCGTATGGGCCTCTTGCGTCGGCCATTTTCGGAAGCGATGGATAAGCTTGTGGGCGCTGTGCGCATGGGCTGCTCCATTGAGCATGCGCAGCTGCTTGGCGGCGGCAATGCCGGTAGCGTCGATGCCGACGGCATGGTGCGCGTCAAGCCCGCGCTGCCCGCACCGATCTGGCATGCCATCATGAAACGCCTCGGCACCCGCGCCCAATCAGATATCTAAATTACAGAGCGCCCCAGTCAACGGCCTCGCGCCAGCGCCCAACAAGGCGCTCTAGGCGCCATGCCGCATTGGCGGGACTTGTCGACGGCAGAACGATGGCCGGCAGCCCGGTGCGTTCTTGTAGATAGCGCTTGTAGAGCCGACCAGCTGTACCACCGTTGCATATCACCTGCTCAATGGGAGCTGCGCCGGTAATGCGCTCGACATGCGCCGGAACGACGTTTTTGATGCTGGCGTCACTCGAACCCTTAATGTCGCAGCTCTCGATCACGTCCCACAGGGCCACGCCGCCGTTCAGCAGCATAGCCCGCTTGGCGGCAATCGAGGCATCGAGCGTCGCGGGCTCGCCGCTCGCCAAAGAGTCTCCCTCGTTGGGCGGCACGGGCGCACCAAGGCACGCGGCCATCACGCGCCAAAAGCGGTTCTGCGGATTGCCATAGTAAAAGGCATTGGCACGCGAGAGCACCGAGGGAAACGACCCCAGCACCAAAACGCGCGAGCGCTCGTCAAACACGGGCTCAAGCCCATGCTCAATATGCTGATAGCCCTCGTCCGGCGCAGTCATGAATTAGGCCCTCAGCAGATAACGCACCTCATAGGGCGCAAGTTCAAGTGAGCTCGACAGCTCGACCGTGGGCGCATCGTCGGCAAGCAGGTCGACAAAGGACCCGTTGAGTTCGCCGGCTCCAAAGGTATAGGGCTCGTTCACGGCATTGACCGCCACGAGCACCGTCGCGTCGTCGCAGGCGCGCTCGAACAGCAGCTGCTTGTTCTGGATCACCACGTTGCGATAGGCGCCGTAGTTGAGGGCGCGGGCCGCCGCGTCGTTTGCCGAGCGCAGGTGCGCCAGCTGCGTGACAAATGCCGTCAGCTCATTGGGCGCAGGCTCGTCAAGCGCAGGACGTAGCGCCCAATCGCCATCGGGGCCGCCCTTTTCGCCGGCAATCCCCCACTCGCTGCCGTAGTAGACGCACGGAATGCCCGGCATACCGAAGATCATGCCGTAGGCGGGGCGTAGGCAGGACTTGTCGGTAAGGATGCTCGCCAGGCGCGGCACATCGTGGTTGTCGACAAACGACAGCAGATGCTTGCCGCGATAAATGCACCACGGGTCACCGCCAAACTGGCGATGCAGCGAGTGGGCAATCTCGAACATGTTGACCGAGTTAAAGCTGGAGTACAGGCCCTTGTAGCACTCGTAGTTGGTGCAGGAGTCGAGCATCTCGTCGTTGACGATCTGGTTGTAGTCGCCGTGGAGCGTCTCACCAATCAGCACAAAGTCGGGCTTGAGCTCACGGGTAAAAGTATGCAGGCGACGCATGAAGTCGCGGTTGAGCATATAGGCGACGTCCAGACGCAGGCCGTCGATGCCAAAGACCTCGGCCCAGCGACGCACGGACTCAAGCAGGTAGTCGACCACGGCGGGATTTTGCAGGTTGAGCTTCACAAGCTCAAAATGGCCCTCCCAGCCCTCGTACCAAAAGCCGTCGCCGTAGCACGAGTCACCGTCAAAGCTGATGTGGAACCAATCCTTGTACGGCGAGTCCCACTTGCGCTCCTGCACATCGCGGAAGGCCCAAAAGCCGCGACCGACGTGGTTGAAGACGGCATCGAGCACCACGCGAATGCCATGGGCATGCAGCGTCTCGCACACGGCGGCAAAATCGGCATCCCCGCCCAGGCGACGGTCGATATGGCGCAGGCTGCGCGTGTCGTAACCGTGGCTATCAGACTCGAGTGGAGGATTGATCAGCACGGCGCCAATACCGAGTTCCTGCAGGTAGTCGGCCCATTGGGCGATTTTCATGATAGGAGCATCGGGGTTGGGCGCGACGTTGACAGCCTGGGCGAGCTCATCCTCGACAACGGGCGCGGCGTTTTCGCGCGGAGCCCCGCAAAAGCCCAGCGGATAGATCTGATAGAACGTCGTCTCGTATGCCCACATAGCAACCTCCCGATAAGCTCAACACAACGACATCCATTGTATGCCCGGCTTGTATCCTCTCCCCCAAAATAAGTTGCGGTGGAATAGTTCCTGCCTGGGCCTTCAGAGGCCTTAAACAGGAACTATTCCACCGCAACTGATAAGGGGACGTGATTAGGCGACGGGCTTTGCGCGGCGTATGGCTGGGAACATTACGGCGATGGCGAGGATCTTGCCAAATAAATGGTACTGCCGAGATGCCGCCGAGCGAATAGAGGGGTGTCCGCACGGGCGGCTACCCTATGATAAAGGCGGCATATTCCCGCACCTGATCTACTAAAGGTAGTTGAACGATGGCAGACATTAAAATCAAGATCGTCAGCAATCCATATCAAGAAATTGTCCGGTTCTTCCGATGGGATAACGGCTGGCAAGAAATAACGACATCTACAAATCCCAATAGCGCGCTCCATAGCACGAAGATCGTTAATGGTTTCTTCCCCTTTAAGGCCGAAGAGATCATCGACATCCTCGCCAAAGAGTTTGGTGGTGGCGACAGAATTGAATTGCATTTTGAAGGAGCAGACGACGAATGGCAGGAGTTGCTCGCCATCTGCACCGAAGGGCCACGTGCCAATACATACGAGGTCATACGAGACGAGCGCTATCTATCAAACGCCCGTGACGTCTTGCCGGAAATTGTCGAAGTCTTCAGAGAAATCCAGGGGCTTGTAGACGAAGCAGTCTCCGAGCGAACAAAAGTCTCTGAGCAAATTAGGAAGTTCACCGATGTCTCGAGCGACATCATCCCGCTGTGTGTGCTCGGCAACTATAGTGCAGGCAAATCGACGCTCATCAACGCCCTCATTGGCATGGAGATCCTTCCCAGCGGCGACGAGCCTGTAACGGCCCGCATATTTCAAATCAAACGTTCAAAAGACCGAGATCGCGCAATGGTTCAATTCTCCTGTGGCAGCAGGCGGTTCTTGCTGCGCTTTGATCTTGATGGCCTCATGGAAAACAAAGAGCTTGTGGGGGAGCCCCTATACGACAAGATCGCGGCCAAAGTCGCCGACTCCATGCCCGGCATGGCCTCTCATATGAACAGCGCCCTCAAGGTTCTTAACTCATACCATGCCGATGAAGACGACCGGACCATCTCCGATCTGATCAGAATCGAAGTGCCCTTTAGCGATACCGATCCATGGCCTCACGACAGGGAGTTTGTCATCTTTGACACCCCGGGGTCAAACTCTGCCTCCAACGTCGATCACGCCCGAGTGCTCAAACAAGCCATGGAAGGCCTCTCGAACGGTCTTCCCATTTTCGTTGCCGAGTACACCACACTCGACACGAAAGACAACGAGAACCTCTCCAACGAAATAAAGGAGATCCCCGCAATCGATGAACGCTTTGCCATGATCGTAGTCAACAAGGCGGATTCCGCCGACCTTCCCAAAGGCGGGTTTGACGACGAACGAGTCTCGGACATCATGCGCCAGTTCATTCCGTCCAGGCTCTATGGTCAAGGTATCTACTTTGTTTCTTCCATCCTCGGCCTAGGCTCAAAGAACTCCGGCGAGTTTATAAGCGACAACTATGCCGAAAGATTCGAAGACCAGCAGCGTAAATACACCGACCCGACAAGCCGCTTCTACAAAACGCTCTACCGTTACGATATCCTTCCGGGACAGATCTCGCGCAGAACCAATCGCGAATCCGAGGCTTGCAAGGACCTCCTTCTTGCCAATAGCGGACTCTTTTGCATCGAGAACGAAATACGCCTGTTTGCCGAACGGTACTCCGCATATAACAAATGCAGCAGGTCGGAATCACTTCTGCAAGAAATTGTCGGCATAACCGAAGAAGAGATTGCCGACAAGAAAACCGACCTTGAACAAAAGAAAGCGCAGCGAGAAGCCGAACTCGAAGAGGATAAGCGCGCTCTTATCGATCAGCTCGAAGCCTGCAAGGAGCATGCAAAGGAAGATGCTTCGGCAAGCTATAGGGAAACAATCGACAAGAGGGTTTCGGCCAAACAATGGGAGACCAGTCTTGATGCGCTCCAGGCACGCCAAAACGCCATTACCGAGGAAAAGCGAGAGGGGCTCGAGTACTCAAAACGCTCAATCGCGGCAGCGAAAGCATTTGATTCGATTGCACCCAACTTCTTCAATAGGCTCGGCGACTCCATAAAGGGAAGCCAGGTCAATGCGCAAAAGGATAGTGAACCTTGTCCAACGGGTGGCCTTGCGGACGTTGGCAAGGGTCTTTGCGATGACATAACCGATGCATTTCACAAAAGATCCGATGCAAAGGCTGCCGAAAGAACAGCCGACAAAGATGCCGCTGACCAACTCTTTAACGAGGTCATCAATCACTATGACGAATGTACCGAGCAAATAGCTCAGACCATCGATGAGCTGTCGCAAAGCTATTGGAAGGATTGTGCGGAGCATAGCCGCGATGCCCTCTATCGCATCGCTACCAGCAGTGACAATCCTCTTTCCGAAGAAAAGCGCCAAGAGGTCGGCGATATCATTCTTAAATATCGTGGCCTCGCGCTCGATAAGACAAAGGGCCCCATTTTCAGCAAGGCAGACTTTACCGAACTGAAGCTCATGGACCGTGTCATCTTTAAATCCGACAAGCTTTTGCTTAGGAAAGTCGAAGATAAATTCAACCGCGAAATCTCACGGTGTTTCTGCGAAGCACGCGCCGAAATAGAGCGCGAGCATACCTACGGCTTTACCGAATGGCTCAACGAGCTGCTTGGCCAAATTACGAGCAATATCACCGACTACAACCCGGTGCTCCATGACCATGTCGAAGACATCAACAGGCAAACCGCGGAGATCAACGCTCTCGAGGCAAAACTCGAGACACTCAACAATCGAAAAGAATACATTGCGCGCGTCATTAATTGGAAGGAATAGGCTGATCGTATGGGCATCAAAAACGCGATTATGCGCGCTGCCGATAAAGCCGGCAACGCGGTCGCAACCGTCTCGGTACTCAGCAGCTCCCAGCTCGATGAGGTCGACCAAAAGCGAACAGCATACTTGTCAGAAAAGCCGAATCCGGCAGACGAGCAAGCTGTCGAGCTCACCAATCGGCTCTTGGCAACTGCCGCCGTTGAGCTTCACAACGCCTATCTGCCGCAGCTGCGAAATGTTTACGCGCCGATTGACCCCTCCATTGAATACCCCATGGGCTTTAACGCCGACAACAACATCCGCTTCATGAATATCACGAAGTGGATCGTCGATCCCAACGAGGACAGTCTCGAGAAGCTTGTAAATGTATACGACGTTCTTTCTGACGAAGAATGCAACATTGCGCTGATCTTTAATCGAACCAGCGCAAGCACCGAGGTATTTCTCGCAGTCGTCAATAGCGACAATGCTCGCGACAACATCGACGCCGATAATTTTTCCCGGCGCATGTCGGATGCCTTGAGGGGCAACTTCCCCGGTTCCGAAGTGGGGCCCGCCAACCGCGGTCCCATTCCGTGTCTAGACAATCGACGCCCGTCTTCGGTTGCCGCCGTTTCGAATATTCCAGCCGAAAAGAACGAGAAGTTCGTCACGCAAACTATTGAGAAGGTTCTCGACGGCATTGTGCCCGGTAGGCCGAGCGAAGACTACACTATCGTGCTGCTCGCAACCCCGATCCATGATATCGAATCGCGCAAACTCCGCCTCGCCGAACTCCACTCACTGCTAACGCCTTATGCCTCATGGACGACCAACTACACCCATCACCAGAACGACTCCATCGGATCGTCCGCGACGATTGGCATCAATGCAGGTGTGAGCGCCGGCAGACAGGTGGGAAATAATCAGGCTGTTGCTCAAAACTACAACGAAACGGACTCGACAAACGAGTCGACCTCGGAATCGAGCAACGAGAGCGTAACCGACTCGTCCACATCGACCGAAAGCATCACGGATACGGTCACCGACGGCAGGAATGAGTCCTCGAGCGGAGGCGTTGACTTAGGCGTATCCGCAAGTCACACGGAGGGTTCGTCGCACTCCACGTCCACGGCAACAGGTACAAGCTCATCTACCGGCAAGGCCATATCCAACACGCTCGGCAAAGCCGTCACCAGCGGTGTTGGCAAGGCTGTCTCTAAGGGAGCTTCCGTGACTTCCGGTGTTTCGCAGGCAGTAAATCTAGGTGCCAACTTTGGCGGATCGTTCGCACGCTCAAGCACGGTCACCGCTACCATCGGCGCCGACGAAGGCATCACGCAGACGTTCAAGAATTACTCCATCCAACACGCGCTCGAAATACTTGAGTTGCAAATGAAGCGCTACGACCTTGCCTCGGCACTCGGCATGTGGGACTTTTGCGCCTACGTGCTAGCAGAAGACCACAACGTCGCGAATAACGTTGCCCACACCTATCTCGCCCTCACCCAGGGCAAAGAATCCTATATGTCTCAGGCTGCAGTAAACCTCTGGCGCGGAGACCTTGGAGAGCAAAGCGCCGACGCCACGGCAATCTGCTCCTACCTTCGCGATTTGCGCCATCCTGCTTTTGCCCTCTCCCCCGCCCTGCTCGATCAACATCCGAGCTTTTCGGTCTATCCGGCAACGGTCGATGCAACGACTGCCCTTTCGGGCAAGGAGCTGGCCTATTCGCTCAACTTTCCCAAGAAGTCCGTCCCAGGGTTGCCCGTTATCGAATGCGCTTCTTTTGGGCGCAACGTCTCTACGTTCGATGGTACGCAGCCTCAGCAGGGCCTTTGCATAGGCAAGGTTTTCCATATGCATCGCGAGGAACGCATCGAAACGTTCCTGTCAAAGGACTCACTTGCCTCGCACACCTTTGTTACGGGCAGCACCGGCGCAGGAAAGACCAATACCGTCTGTCGCATCCTCGACCAAGCGCTCGATCAGCGAGTCAACTTCCTTGTCATTGAACCTGCCAAGGGCGAATACAAGGACGTGTATGGAGCCCGCGAAGACGTAAACGTCTTTGGAACCAATCCAGAATTCACGCCGCTCCTGCGTATCAATCCTTTTAGCTTCCCGTCCGGCATCCATGTGCTGGAACACCTCGACCGACTCGTTGAGATCTTTAATGTCTGCTGGCCCATGTACGCCGCCATGCCCGCCGTCCTTAAAGACGCCGTCGCCAGGTCATACGAAGACTGTGGATGGGACCTTGCCGCTTCTGATAACCCATATGGAGCCGATCTCTTTCCTTGCTTTGCAGATGTTGCCCGCAACGTCCGCGAGATTCTCGATTCCAGCGAGTACGACGCCGAAAATAAGGGCGCCTACAAGGGTTCGCTGCTCACACGTCTCAATTCACTCACCAACGGGCTCAACGGCATGATGCTTTCGTCGAACGAAGTCGACGCCACCGTGCTTTTTGACGCCAACACAGTCATCGACCTATCGCGCATTGGCTCCGCCGAAACAAAATCCCTACTCATGGGTCTTCTTGTACTCAAACTTCAAGAACATCGCATGGCCGAGAAAAAGGGCATGAACCAGCCACTTCGCCATCTGACCGTGCTTGAAGAGGCGCACAACCTGCTTAAGCGATCGTCGAGCAGCCAAGGCTCGGAAAGCGGCGACCTGACAGGCAAGAGCGTCGAGATGATCTCAAATGCCATCGCCGAGATGCGTACATACGGCGAAGGCTTCATCATCGCCGACCAGGCGCCCGGACTTCTCGATATGGCAGCCATTCGCAACACAAATACCAAGATCATCCATCGCCTGCCCGATCTTTCGGACCGCGAGCTCGCCGGTCGCGCCGCCAACCTCAACGACCAACAGATCGTCGAACTGGCACGCCTGCCTAAAGGCGTTGCGGCCATTTACCAAAACGATTGGGTTGAGCCGGTGCTCTGCAAGATCGCCAAAGCAGAGGATGGCGAGCACTTTGCATACAGCCGCCCCATCGACGATGTCGCAAGCAACCAGAGCGATGATGCCCTTGCCGTAGCGCGCATGCTGGCCTACGGAATCAGCATCGGAACCAAGACGGAGCTGCACAGCATTCGCGAACGGCTCGATCGCCTCCATATCGACGCGTCTACAAAGGTCAAGATCCTGCGCACCGTTCAAAACCCACCCGCCGAACCGCGCATGACCAAGCTGGGACCCATAATGAGCACACTGTTTCCCAACGTTGCCAAAGCGGTCGAGGACGAACGCGAGTGCAGCGATGAAGCCGAACAATGGACAATGGCGGCGGACGCGGCACTCAGGTCCTCAATCGACCGCGATATCGACAGCCGCACCAGGCAGGTCATCATCCAGGGCATCATGACCGATGTCTTGTGTCTGCAAATGCAAGATACCCAAGCATATTCCGATTGGCACAACTGGAACGAGAATAGCGAGGTGAGCTAATGGAGTTCAAGCAAATGAAAGGCGGCGTGGCCAAGCTAGGCGATAAACTTGGGTTCAATCCTGATAAACTCATTGGCCCCGAATCAAAGGAAACCAAGGCAGAGGTTAAAAATGCCGGCCGTAACGAATCCATCGATCCCGACAAATTGATTAGACCCTCGGTGGAATCGTGCGATTATCCTTCGAGCTATAAGGAGAGGCTGGACCGTACACCGAGCATCGAGAATCCAAACGGAAAATGGTCGGGTGACCGAGGGGAATCGATGTTTATTCCCACAGCCGATAGGGTCCGCGAGATTCTTCGAAACAAAGGTCTTGAGGGCATCAATTACAAGGATGGAATTCCTGACTTCAACCCTATCTCTGAAGCGAAAGTAACCATACAAGGCATGAGCCAGCATAGGCTTTCGCAGATGGGCGAGAACGGCGAACGCATTGTCGGCAACTATGAAAAGGCAGACACTGAATGCGCAAAAGCTTGGAACCTTGAGCAACGCGATGGCAAAGATGATTGGACGCACCAGGATGTCAAGAAATGGCGCGAGGCAAATGAGTACACCTGGCACGAACACAATGATATGAAGACGTGCTCTCTTGTTCCGACCGAAGTTCACAAGGTGTGCAGCCATCTCGGCGGCGTAAGCGAAATCAAAAACATACTGAATCAGATTGGCGGCTTCGATGACTAACGGCATGAATCTGTGGGGCAGGGATTTCTCGCTCCCCGTCTATTACGAGTGTGACTCGGACCAAGGCGTCCTCGACATTCAAAAGGAAGCAAAGGGCGCCCTGCTTGCAAGCTGGGATACCGTTGAGGACAGCAAGGAAGCGATCGAAGATTATTGTCTCGAAAGAGACGGCGATCAGATCGAGGGCCCCATTACAAACATCTTTAGATACGTTATTCCGACCAGTATCGTGGTACTTCGGAGCGATGATGCTCGCAAAGCAGCGCTCATGTGCAACTATCGCTTTGACCCCGAACACGGACTTGCTGCGGTATTTGAGAACGAGCAACTTACGGCTGTCGTCCCCCAAGACGAGCTCTAGGTCGATCATACGCAGACACAAAACCGAGGCCACTCCAGCACACACCGGAGCGGCCTCGGCCTCTTTTACGTATGCTCAGCGAGGTAGCTAAAAAAGCCCCGTCCCAAATTAGCTACCCCAGTCCCTTTCTAAGTTGCGGTGAAATGCGGACTGTTTGCCGGGTTTATTGGGCCCAGCAGTCCGTATTTCACCGCAACTGATGAGGGGACGTGGTTAGGCGACAGGCTTTGCGCGACGAATGGCCGGGAACATCACCGTGATAGCGAGGATGACGCCCACGGCAGCGATCGCACCGCCCGCGTAGCCGATCAAGGCGATACCGGGGCCCGAAACCACGGCTCCGCCGATCGCGGTACCCGTGCCAATGCCCAGATTGAACAGGCCCGAGAAGATCGACATGGCGACGGCCGACGAGTCCGCCGGCGTGTGCTTGATGAGCTCGGCCTGAAACGCCACATTAAAGGCCGTGGCGCAGCAGCCCCATAGCGCGCAGACGGCAAGCACTGCCACGAGCGACGACGCGGCCGGGCCCATGAGCAGCAGGGCCACCGGCACGCCGGAGAGCGTAATCGCGAGAAACGGGAACCGGTGCCCATCGAACAGCCGACCGAACAGCCAGCTTCCGAGCAGACCAGAGCAGCCAAACGCCGTCAGCGTCATGGTGATGGCGCTTGCGTCGACATGCGCGACCTGAGCCAGGAAAGGCTCGATATAGCTATAGCCCGCGTAATAGCCGGTCGCCATAAAGACCGTGACCACATAGAGCGCGATGAGGAACGGGTTCTTGAGCAGGTCGGGCAGCTGCTTGAGCGTAAAACGCTCGCCCGCTGGCATGGTGGGGAACACCGTGGCCTGGTAGACGACCGCGACAGCAGACAGCGCTCCGACCACGGCAAACGTCATACGCCAGCCCACGGCCAGGCCAATGGCGCGGCCGAGCGGCAGGCCGAAGATCTGTGCGATGGAAGAGCCCGTGGCGATCATGCTGATGGCGAGCGCCCCGTGGCGTGTGTCAACCAGGCGCGACGCCATAATCGAGGCGACCGACCAGAACACGGCATGTGCGCAAGCGACCACCAGGCGCGCGC
This sequence comes from Collinsella aerofaciens, assembly GCF_015557435.1. Classification (GTDB taxonomy): domain Bacteria; phylum Actinomycetota; class Coriobacteriia; order Coriobacteriales; family Coriobacteriaceae; genus Collinsella; species Collinsella aerofaciens_Z. The sequence goes on along the minus strand of NZ_JADNOH010000085.1, from coordinate 57,776 downwards.
AGACCAGGATGGGATAAGTCGGCGCCACAGCGGACAGAAACTGGCCGAGCGAGAACACGGCGAGCACGCCCAGCAGCATCCGCTTGAACTCGAAGCGCGAAGCGAACACCATGAGCGGCAACGACAGCAGCATGACGCCCCAGGCATAGACCGAGATCATGATGCCCGCCTGGGCCTCGGTGAGCGAGAACGACGCGGCGATATCAGTCAAAAGGCCGATGGGCATAAACTCCGACGTGTTGAACACGAACGCACAGCAGGTGAGCCCGACGAGCGGGAGCCACTGCCTGAGCGTGATGCCGTCTTGCCTTGCCTGACTCATATATAACGTCTCCAATCATTTTGAGCGGAGGCGATTATATAGCAACGGCCCCGCATCCGTCAGCAACAGATGCGGGGCCGAAAACAATTCGATACACAGAGGTTGCGCCGTCAATAAATAACTAAGCCAACCCCAGCAATATGCCCGCCGAATGCACGACAAACGCCACGATCCAGGCGACCGTCACTTGAAACGCGAACACGGCAACGGCGTAGCGCGCGCCCAGCTCGCTCTTGACGGCGCCGATCGCAGCCACGCACGGCGGGTACAGCAACGTAAAGACCAGGAACACATAGGCAGTAAACGGCGAAAACATGGTCGACAGCGCCGCGGGCGAGGTCGCGCCCAAAAGTACCGTGAGGGTCGAGATGACGCTCTCCTTGGCGATAAGTCCGGTGACGAGCGCCGTGGATGCACGCCAGTCGCCAAACCCAAGCGGCGTCAGCGCCGGCGCGATGATGCTGCCGAGGCCCGCAAGCAGGCTTTGCGACTGATCGGCGACCACATTAAAGCGGATATCGAACGTCTGAAGGAACCAGATGACCACGGTCGCGGCAAAGATAATGGTAAAGGCTTTGGTAATAAAGTCCTTGGCCTTATCCCATGCCAGCATCACCGTCGTCTTGACGCTCGGCAGGCGGTAATTGGGAAGCTCCATGATAAACGGCACCGGGTCGCCCTTAAATGCCGTACGGTTGAGTACCAAAGCCGCGATGCAACCGACCGCAATGCCAATCAGATAGAGCGAGACCATGGCGGGAACTGTCGCCTGCGGGAAAAACGCCCCGCACAGCAGACCGTAGACCGGCAACTTGGCCGAACAGCTCATGAACGGCGTGAGCATAACCGTCATCTTGCGGTCGTGCTCGGATGGGAGCGTACGGGTCGACATGATAGCCGGCACGGTGCAGCCAAAACCGACGAGCATAGGCACGAAGCTGCGGCCCGACAGGCCAAAGCGACGCAGGACTTTGTCCATGACAAAGGCGACGCGCGCCATGTAGCCCGAGTCTTCCAGAATGGAGAGGAACAAGAAGAGCACGACGATAATCGGTAGGAAGGTCAGCACGCTGCCCACACCCGTAAGCACGCCGTCGACAGCCAGCGAGCGCACCACGTCGTTGGTGCCGAACGCCTTGAGGCCCGCATCGGCCGAGGCGATGACGGCAGCGATGCCGTCCTCCATGAGTCCCTGCAACGCCGCGCCGATCACGCCAAACGTCAGCCAAAAGACGAGGCCCATGATCACCAGGAACGCCGGAATGGCTGTGTAACGACCTGTCAGGATGCGGTCGATCTTGACGGAGCGCACATGCTCGCGGCTCTCGTGCGGCTTGACGACGCAACGCCCACACACGTCGCCGATAAAGCTAAAGCGCATATCGGCCAGCGCGGACAGGCGGTCGGTGCCGGCCTCGCCCTCCATCTGGGTAATGATGTGCTCGATGGCATCGAGCTCGTTGCGATCCAGGTGAAGCGCCTCGGTCACCAGCTCGTCGCCCTCAACCAGCTTGGTCGCCGCAAAACGCACGGGAATGTGCGCCGTCGCGGCATGGTCCTCGATAAGGTTGGCGATGCCGTGGATGCAGCGATGCAGTGCGCCGCCGTCTGGGCCATCAGGTGCGCAGAAGTCCAGGCGGCCGGGACGCTCGCGGAAACGCGCCACATGCAAGGCATGGTCCACCAGCTCGCCGATACCCTCGTTGCGGGCAGCGCTAATGGGGACGACCGGCACTCCCAACAGGCTCTCGAGCAGGTTGACGTCCACGGCGCCGCCGTTGGCCGTCACCTCGTCCATCATGTTGAGCGCGATGACCATGGGACGATCGAGCTCCATAAGCTGCAGCGTCAGGTACAGGTTACGCTCGATGTTGGTGGCGTCGATGATGTCGATGATGGCGTCGGGGTCTTCGTCCAAGATGAATTGGCGGCTGACGATTTCTTCGCCCGTGTACGGCGACAACGAGTAAATACCGGGCAAGTCGGTAACGCTCGCCTCGGGGTGGTTACGGATAGTGCCGTCCTTGCGGTCGACCGTCACGCCGGGAAAGTTACCGACATGCTGGTTGGAGCCCGTCAGCTGGTTGAATAACGTGGTCTTGCCGCAGTTTTGGTTGCCGGCGAGGGCAAAGTGCAGCGGCGCGCCCTCGGGCACGGCCGTCTTTGCCGCACGGGGCGAATACGTCCCCTCGCCCAGGGCCGGATGCTCCGTCGTGCCGATTGCGGCGTTAGCGCGCGGACCCGTATCGGTGTCGTGAATACCCACAAGCTCGATGCGAGCGGCATCGTCCTTGCGCAGTGTCAACTCGTAGCCACGCAGGCGGATCTCGAGCGGGTCGCCCATGGGGGCGTACTTCATCATGGTGACTTCGGTGCCCGGCGTTAGGCCCATGTCCAAAATATGCTGTCGGAGTGCCTGATCGTCCGATGCCACCGATGCGACAACGGCGTCCTTTCCAATCTCGAGTGTATCGAGCTTCACGCGCTCATCCTTTCGTTAGACGCGGTTAACCGTTTACCGGGGCTAACCAACTCGTAACGACAAATGATAGCGCTCTGAACTATTTTATAAAGTCAAATACCGATGTTTACCTGCGCAAACTTTATGCGGTGCGCCCCGAAAGCTCTTTGCGCATACCGCTCAGCGAGATCGAAATGGAACCCGACCGCGCGGTAGCAGTGAGTCGATCACCCTCAACCGACCCCGTGCATGTAAAGGGCGCCTTGCCCATCAGGACGTGGGAGATAGTACCCGAGAGCTCAAAGAAATCGCACTCAGCGCGGGCACCCGAGAGAGCGATATTGAGACCCCTGACGTTTAGTACTGCCCTGAGCGCGCCGTTCACCCCATGTGAAAACGTCACCTCGCCGCGCTTGCTCCCCACCGGCGTCTGGGCCAAAACCACATACGTACCCTCAAGCATGGCTCCTCCTCTAAGCAGACTTTTTGAAACGGGCAAGTAGTCTACTTTTACATATGGCGCTCCAGGAAACGGAAGGCCAGGCGGATCCAAGGACGGACTGCCACCTGCTTGTCCTCGTTGTCGACCGCGGTGTTGGCGTTGCCGAGCGAAAGGCCGTGACCGCCCTGGTCAAAGACGTGCATCTCGCAAGCGACGCCCTCCTCGGCCATGCGCTGCGCAAACGGATAGACCTGTGCGATCGGCGCTGTCTTGTCGTCGGACACGCCCCACACAAAGGTCGGCGGCATCTGGCGCGAAACATGCGTGGTAGGGCAAATGTCGGTCAGGTGCTCATCGGTCGCCTCGCCGCCCGTCACCATCGACAGATAGTCGTTGAGCAAATCGCGCCCCGTCTTGCCACCCGTCTTGGGCACGCGCAGGTCGATGCGCGGGTCGCGCGTCTGCATATCGCGCACATAGGCAAGGTCGAGCAACGGATAGCCCAGCACCACGGCGTCGGGACGAATATCCTCCGGACGAGCCCCGGCAAGACCCGCGAAGGGTCCGGTCTTCCACTGCGTTGCCAACGAGGCGCAGATCATGCCGCCCGCCGAGAAGCCCACGATGCACACGCGCTTGGGATCGACATGCCACTCGTCGGCGTTGGCGCGCACGGTAGCGACCATCTTGGCGAGGTCCGCCTGCGGGTGCGGAAAGCTCACGTCGCCCGTGGCGCTCGTCACATAGTTGAGCACAAAGGCCTGGTAGCCGCGGTCCAAAAATGCAAACGCCACCGGGTCCTGCTCGTGCGGAGCGATATGCGTAAACCCACCTCCGCCGCAGATGATCACCGCGGGGCGGCGGCCATTGGGCTTGTCGGGCAGCGGCTCGGCACCCAGATACGTAAACGTCGCCGGATAATCCTCGGTCGGCTCCTCGCCCCACAGCGCATGGTTCTCAATAATCATAGGTGCTCCCTCCGTGCGATTCGTGCGCACTCGTTTTTCGCACCCTAGCGTACCCCACTTGAGCCCGCGGCGCAGAAACACCCCCGCAATAAGTTGGCCTTCAACTGATATATCACAAAATCGCTGTTCAGAGGTATCGTTAGGCAGCGTAAAATAGGAGCGCTGACCGTGCTGGGAAACACGTACGAAACGTTTCCGGCAAACCACACGCGTGCAACATGCGCGCCTGATACGTTGGAGGCATCTATGGGTCTGCTCGATTCGCTCAAGTCCACGTTCACTTCGTCGGGCGAGGCGTCCGTTCCGCCCGCAGCAAGCTTCGCCACCCGCGAAGGCGTCATCTACGCTCCCGTCAACGGCGTGCTCGTCAATCTGAGTGAGGTTCCCGACGAGACCATCGCCTCGGGCATGCTCGGCCAGGGCTATGGCATCGAGCCCATTACCGGCACCATTTACGCCCCTGCCAACGGCCGTATCGGCGCCACCACCGTCACCAACCACTCCATCGGCATGATCACCGAGGACGGTCTTCGTGTGTTCATCCATGTTGGCCTGGGCACCGTGGAAATGAACGGCAAGGGTTTTGCCCGCTTTGTCGAGATGGGTGACACGGTCAAGGCCGGCCAGCCGCTCATCAGCTTCGACCGCGAGGCCATTAAGGCCGCTGGTCACGAGGACATCGTGACCGTCATCGTCTCTGAGCTCGACCGCCTCAAGAGCATCGACCACGTCGGCGAGTCTGGCACGCTTATCGGCGGCAATCCGCTCGTCAAGCTCGGCGACCCGCTGCTGGTGGCCAAGACCAAGTAGCCGAGCATCATCGCATAAAGGCTCAACCACCCGCGCATCTTTGCCGCATCTGTGCTGTTGTTTTTGCCTATGTAGAGGTTCTGAAACGTTTCTATATAGGCAGCTGAGCATCAACGCAGGTGCGGCTTTTGCGTAGCGAGGCATCGCCCCGCGGCATGTTGTTCAACCGCACGAACCCCCTTCCTTTGTCCGCGCAGAGCGCTAGACTGCTAGGTCGACATTGGAGGAAGATCGATGCAAAACACACCCACGGGCGCCGCACATGCCGCGCCTCAACGCAACCAACGCATCGTCGCGCTCGACGGGCTCCGCGCCCTCGCCATCGCCGGCGTCGTCCTATATCACCTTCGCCCCAGCCGCCTGACCGGCGGTTTTTTGGGCGTTACACTCTTCTTTACGCTGAGTGGCTATCTCGCCACCAAAAGCATTATGCGAGCCACGGCACGCGACGGAGTCTCGTACCCGCGCTATATCTGCCGCCGCATTGCGCGCATGATGCCGCCGATCGTCGTGACCATCGCGCTTACCGCCGTCGCCACCTACATCGCGGCCCCGAGCCTACTCCCTAAGGTGCAGCAGGACGCCCTGCCATCGGCACTCTTTTTGAGCAACTGGTTCTACATCTTCCGCAACGTCTCGTATTTCGCCGCCGCGGGACTCCCCTCGCCGCTCACGCACCTGTGGTTCTGCGCTGTCACTATGCAGTTCTATCTGGTATGGCCGGTCATCCTTATGGCACTGTGCAGCAAAACCAGGTCGCGCAACACCGCCATCGGCATCACGATCGCATTCGCGCTTGCGTCGACGGCAGCCATGGTCCTCATGTTTAATCCCACCGCCGACACATCGCGCGTCTACTACGGAACCGACGCCCGTGCCGCCGAGCTTCTATGCGGAGCCTTAGCCGCCATCGCCGCGCCGCGTCTGCGCGAGATGCTGAGCGGTGACATCCATACCCCCGGCGCCAACAAGGGCATCTCAAAGGTCAACGCGATTTCTATCGCGTGGCTCGTTGCCGTTATAGCCGGCGCACTCATGCTGACCGGAGAGAGCGCCTGGCTCTACCGCGGCGGCTTTTTGCTGTTTGCCCTCGCCACCGGACTCCTCATCATCTGCGTGCAGAATACGGAGTGCATCGTGCGTCGTCTGTTGTCGGTCAAGCCGCTCGTCTGGCTGGGCCAGCGCTCGTTCTCGGTTTATCTGGTGCACTATCCCCTACTGCTTCTTATGAACCCCGCAACCCGCACTACCCGCATCGCCTGGTGGGAGCAGGTATTACAGCTTGTACTGATTCTTGCGGTAGCCGAGGTTTTCTATCGCCTCGTCGAACGCCCTTGGTCCCACAAGCCGACCCAACAGGACAGCACGGCAAGAAAACACGTCCTCGCGCCCGCCATGGTGCTCCCCGCGCTTGGCGCCGCATGCGTCGCCGCACTTGCCTTCGCGCCGCTTGACTGGGCAGGCATCGCCACCGCCCGCGCCGAGCAGCTCCGTCCCGAGCTTGCCCAGAACGCGACCTCGTCCCAGGACAACGGAGCCAACGACAAGGGCGCCGAGCCTGCATCCGGTAAAGATTCCCAGCCCAGCGACACCGCATCCGATGACGCAACCAAGCAAAAACCCAAAGAGGGACCTATCGCCGAAAAGGTCCCCAAGAACCTTGACTGGAAGAGCTTTACCTACGACGAGGCGACCGGGACCTGCGACGCCCGCGTGCTCATGATCGGCGACTCGGTCACCGCAGGTGCCCAATCTGGCATTCAGGCAGCGCTTCCCAACGCCTACATCGACGGCGTGGTGAGCCGCCAGTTCTACACCTTCCAGGACGTCTATGCACAGGACAGTGCCAACTACGATCCAAGCGTGGTCATCTGCGCGCTTGGCACCAACGGCCTCATCCGCGACCCCCAGCAGGTACAGGACGTGATTAATGCCGTGGGCGGCAAGCCCATCTACTTTGTGACCGTGCGCGTACCGCTCGAGCTACAGGACCGCAATAACCAGACGATTCGTGACGTCTGTGCCCAAAACGACAACGCCGGCGTCATCGACTGGAACGGCGCCTCAGAGGGCCACAGCGAATACCTCGTCGACGACGGCACACACCTCACCCAGGCGGGAATCGACACCTACGCTGCCCTCATGCGCCAAGCCATCTGCGGGCACTAGGCACCGCAAAATCGACGCTTGCGCGGTGCCCACGTCACGCCCATACATCACACCTGACGTTTTGCTACGCCCCGCTCGCGGGTTAGAATGGTTAACTGTTTGGAAATAATCCGTACAACCGTTATGGGAGGATACGTGAACCGCACCAAAATCGCGCAGCTCTATGCCGATGCCGAGTCGCTCGGTGGCCAGACCGTCACCGTTGCCGGCTGGGTCAAGTCCGTCCGCGACATGAAGAACTTTGGCTTCGTTACACTCAACGACGGCAGCTGCTTCCGCGACCTGCAGGTCGTCATGAACCGCGAGGCGCTCGACAACTACGACGAGATCGCCCATCAAAACGTCTCGGCCGCCCTCATCTGCACCGGCACCGTCAAACTGACCCCCGATGCGCCCCAGCCCTTCGAGCTTTCTGCCACCTCCATCGAGGTCGAGGGCGTCAGCGCCCCGGATTACCCGCTGCAGAAGAAGCGCGCAACCGTCGAGTTCCTGCGCACCCAGCAGCACCTGCGTCCGCGCACCAACCTGTTCCGCGCCGTGTTCCGCATCCGCTCTGTCGCAGCTGCCGCTATCCACCGCTTCTTCCAGGAGCAGGGCTTTGTCTACGTCAACACCCCCATCATCACCACGAGTGACTGCGAGGGCGCCGGCGAGATGTTCCGCGTGACCACGCTCGACCCCAAAAACCCGCCCCTGACCGAAGCCGGCGAGGTCGACTGGAGTCAGGACTTCTTTGGCAAGCACGCGAGCCTTACCGTGTCCGGTCAGCTCAACGCCGAGAACTTCGCCACGGCCTTTGGAGATGTGTACACCTTTGGTCCCACCTTCCGCGCCGAGAACTCCAACACCACGCGCCACGCCGCCGAGTTTTGGATGATTGAGCCCGAGATGGCCTTCGCCGACCTCAACGACTACATGGATAACGCCGAGGCTATGCTCAAGTACGTCCTTAAGGACGTTATGGCCACCTGCCCCGACGAGCTCAATATGCTCAACAAGTTTGTGGACAAGGGCCTGCTCGAGCGCCTGGACCATGTCGCTAACTCCGACTTTGCCCGCGTCACCTATACCGAGGCCGTCGAGATCCTGGAGCAGGCAGTTGCTGCGGGCCACAAGTTCGACTACCCCGTCAGCTGGGGCATCGACCTGCAGACCGAGCACGAGCGTTTCCTGACCGAGGAGCACTTTAAGCGCCCGACCTTCGTAACCGACTACCCGGCCGAGATCAAGGCCTTCTACATGCGCCTGAACGAGGACGGCAAGACCGTCGCCGCCGCCGACTGCCTGGTTCCCGGTATCGGCGAGATTATCGGCGGCTCCCAGCGCGAGGAGCGCCTGGATCTGCTCGAGGCCCGCATCAAAGACCTGGGTATGAATCCCGAGCAGTACAAGTACTACCTTGACCTGCGCCGCTACGGTTCCTGCAAGCACGCCGGCTACGGTCTGGGCTTCGAGCGCTTGGTGATGTACCTCACCGGCGTGGGCAATATCCGCGACGTCCTGCCGCACCCTCGTACCGTGGGTAACGCCGACTTCTAATCGCCATAGCGCCAACAAACGCGTTCCAGTGCATCACGCCAGCGCCTCTCGGCAAGCCGAGGGGCGCTTTTTCAACAGCATCCGTCAAGCTTTTGGCAAGGTTTTGGTCAGTTAGGCAGGGTTGTTGAAAACTCGACCCGCCGTTTGCCGGCAACCATCGACCGTCCAAGGCGTCACGCGTCCTTGGCCAGGCTCCGCGCCCTAGGCTCTGATCTGCCATCACCAAAAAAGGAAAGGACGTGGGCGCTATGACCGAAGCCGTTGTTGAAAACTACGAGACCACGACCAGGGGCTCCGCCTCGATGGCAGCCTATCGCGCCGTACGCATCCTGCAGCTCTTGAGCGAGAACACCGGCGAGGACAAGGCGCTGCTTTCCGACGAGCTGGTCGAGCTCCTCGCCCATCCCGACGACCCCGCCCGCATGCCCATCTCGGCAGCACGCCGCAGCATCTATACCTCGATATCCGCACTTCGTCACGCCGGATACGAAATCGACTATAAACGCGGCGTGGGCTATCGGCTCCTCACCCGCCCGCTTGCTGACGAAGAGATCATACGGCTCCACGGCATGGTCATGCGCAACCGATCGACGCCCATAGCCATTCGAAAGAGCATGGCACAGCACCTGGTCGCCATGGCGAGCGCCGATGTTCGCGATTATCTCGATATGCCCGAACCGGCACCGGCCGCCAACGACGCGCCCGTCAAGGCAACGCATCCGCACGCCAAGCGTATCGACACGTGCGAGCTCGTCGAACAGGCCATCGACCATGGAACAACTGTCAGCTTTGATATCACAAATGTCCTGACCCGGGGCGAAATCGAGGTGGTGCGGATGACGGTCCGGCCCTTTGCCATCAGGCAGCGCGATGGCGTCTCGTATCTGCTGGGAACGGTCTACGACGCCCGAGGCGCCGACGACACCCTGCGCACCGTTGAGGTCAGCCGCATGAGAAACGTCAGCACGCGTTTGCTCGACGGCAAGAAACTCTTTGCCGCGCTAGACGAAGAAGACAGCCCCGCGCCCGCAGCGTAAGCCCCGTTACCGTCCGTCGTTCCTCAGCACCGCCCATCCGGTTCAGTATTAAAAAACGCGCCAGGATGTTGTAAAAATGGGCATCGGCGTTACTATAGTCCCACTTGCACTTTTTCCTAGTGCAGTGTTTCCAGCCATTTTTATACTGGGGGTAATGATATGAAGGACATCACCATCAGCCGCAGGAGCCTTCTTGTCTCCGCTGGCCTGCTCGCGCTCGCTCCGCTCGCCGGATGCGGCGGCAACTCTGGTTCCGGCTCCGCTGCCGCCGGTTCCGACTACACCATCGGCGTTCTGCAGCTCACCGAGCACTCCGCGCTCGATGCCGCCAACGACGGCTTCGTCAAGGCCATCAAGAAGAGCGGTCTCAAGGTCAAGATCGACCAGAAGAACGCCCAGAACGACCAGTCCACGTGTAAGTCCATTGCCGACAAGTTCGTAGGCGACGGCGTCAACCTGATCTATGCCATCGCTACGCCCGCCGCGCAGGCTGCCGCCGGCGCCACCGCCGATATCCCCATCGTTGGCTGCGCCATCACCGACTACGCCGCTTCCGGCCTGGTCCAGGACAACGACAAGCCCGGCACCAACGTCACGGGCGCTTCCGACCTCACCCCGGTCGCCGAGCAGCTCGAGATGATGCAGAAGGTCCTGCCCGACGTTAAGAAGGTCGGCCTGCTCTACTGCACCGCCGAGTCCAACTCCGACGTCCAGATCAAGGCCGCCAAGAAGGAACTCGACAAGCTGGGCCTCGACTACACCGACTTTACCGTCTCGAGCTCCAACGAGATCCAGTCCGTCGTCGAGTCTGCCGTGGGCAAGGTCGACGCGCTGTACTCCCCCACCGACAACACCATCGCCGCGGGTGCTTCGCAGGTCGGCCAGATTTGCAAGGAGAACAAGCTCCCCTTCGTGACCGGCGAGGAGGGCATGTGCAAGGCCGGCGGCGTGTTCACCCTCTCCATCAACTACGAGGACCTGGGCTACGCCGCAGGCGAGATGGCCGTCAAGATCCTGAAGGGCGAGGCCAAGCCCGAGGATATGCCGATCAAGCATCTCTCGAGCAAGGACCTGGTCGTCGTCAAGAACGACGAGATGGCCGAGGCTCTGGGTATCGACCTTTCCGCTCTGGACGCGTAGCGTCATGCGTGGCAATGCATCTAGAGCCCGCGCTCGTGCCATAGCCGCGTTATTCAATATCTGAGCCACAGGGGCGAACGCTATAGACCGGCGTTCGCCCTGCTTGTTTCGGATGAGACAAAACATCCGTCCGCAGCTCTTTTATGCAGTGTTACCGCTATTATGGAAAATCACGTGTCCACCCTATCCTAGGAGGTATGAAGCATGCTCATTGCATTGCAGGGCGCCATTTCGCAGGGCGTCCTCTGGGGCATTATGGTGCTCGGCGTGTTTATCACGTTCCGCCTGCTCGACATCCCCGATATGACCTGCGACGGCAGCTTTGCCCTCGGCGGCTGCGTTTGCGCCGTGCTCATCGTCAACAATAACGTCGACCCCTTGCTCGCCGTACTGGCTGGCATGTGCGCCGGCGCCATCGCCGGCGCCGTCACGGGCATCTTGACCACCGTCTTTGAGATTCCCGCAATCCTCGCCGGAATCCTTACGCAGATCAGCCTGTGGTCCATCAACCTGCGCATCATGGGTAAGTCCAACACGCCCATCCTTGCCAAGGGCACCATCTTCTCGTCTGTCAGCCACATGACGGGCCTGCCGCAGTCCACCGTTGCCATCATCCTGGGCATTGTGCTGGCCGTGGCCATCGTCGCCATCCTGTACTGGTTCTTTGGCACCGAGATCGGTTCGGCGCTGCGCGCCACCGGCAACAACGAGTACATGATCCGCGCCCTGGGCGTCAACACCAACTCCACCAAGATGATCGCCCTCGTGCTCTCCAACGCCCTTATCGGCCTTTCGGGTGCGCTCATCTGCCAGAGCCAGAAGTATGCCGATATCGGTATGGGCACCGGCGCCATCGTTATCGGTCTTGCCGCCATTGTTATCGGCGAGGTGCTCGGCCGCCTGCTGCCCGGCGGTCTGACGCAGTTTAGCGTCCGTCTTGCCTCTGCCGTCTTTGGCTCCGTGGTGTACTTCCTCATTCGCGCCATCGTGCTGCAGCTGGGCATGGATGCCAACGACATGAAGCTGCTCTCCGCCGTGATTGTTGCCGTGGCCCTGTGCGTGCCCGTGGTTTGGGAGCGCTATAAGCTCCGCAGCTCCTACACGAAGGGGGATGAGGCAGATGCTTAAGCTCTCGCACGTCAAAAAGACCTTTAACAAGGGCACCGTCACCGAGAAGCGCGCACTCACCGGCGTCGACCTCACCCTTAACGACGGCGACTTTGTGACCGTGATCGGCGGCAACGGCGCCGGCAAGTCCACGCTGCTCAACATGATTGCCGGCGTGTATCCGCTCGATTCGGGCGTTATTGAGCTCGACGGCAACGATATCTCGCGTCTGAGCGAGTCGCAGCGCGCCAAGTACCTGGGCCGAGTGTTCCAGGATCCCATGCGCGGCACCGCAGCGGACATGCAAATTGCCGAGAACCTGGCCCTCGCCAAGCGCCGCGGCCAGCGTCGCGGTCTTTCGTGGGGCGTCACCAAGGCCGAAAAGGACGAGTACGTTGAGCTGCTCAAGCGCTTGGACCTCGGTCTGGACACGCGCCTCAACGCCAAGGTCGGCCTGCTCTCGGGCGGCCAGCGCCAGGCACTCACCCTGCTGATGGCCACACTCACCAAGCCGCGCCTGCTGCTGCTCGACGAGCACACCGCGGCCCTCGACCCCAAGACGGCTTCGAAGGTGCTCAACCTGACCGAGGAGATCGTCGACGAGAACCACCTGACCACGCTCATGGTCACGCACAACATGAACGACGCCATTCGTCTGGGCAACCGTCTGATCATGATGCACGAAGGCCACGTAATCTACGACGTGGCAGGCGACGAGAAGAAGTCGCTCACCGTCGCCGACCTGTTGCAGAAGTTCGAGGAGGTCTCGGGCGGCGAGCTCGCCAACGACCGCATGCTGCTGAGCTAAAACCTGCCAAAGAGGGAAAGGTTTATTTTGGCAGGTTTTATCTGCGCAAACGTCAAAACCGCCGCAAAGGGACAGGCGCCCTTGCGGCGGTTTTCGCATATTATGTCGATAATCCAGCGTCAGCAGGGACCACTGGTTAAGAACTAAGGAAACTGCCATGAGAAGATCTCTTCCACGTCTCGCTTTGACCGCCGCACTTCTCGCCGGTGCGCTCACCGGTGCCCCAGCCTACGCCGCTGCGGCCACCCCTTCTCAAGTTATCGGCTCGTCCGATGTGATCGGACGGGCTTCTTGTTGGGTATCATGGTTGAACGATCATGAGGAGGTTTCCCTACATGGAATTGTTTGAGCCAATTCTTCATTTCTTTGCACAACGATGGGTCCACAACATCATCTGGGCAGGTATCTTGGCCATCGGCACCGCCGTTGCCGCCAAGGTCGCGTCCAAGACCCTGTACCACCTGCTCAACCGCGACGATAACCCACTCCCTTCATCAAGCATCTTCATCAACATCGCGCGCGCCGTCATCTGGATGATCGGCGGTAGTTTTATCCTCGACAACTGCTTTGGCATTAACGCAAACGCCCTCGTTGCCGCTCTTGGCGTCGGCGGCATCGCCATCTCGCTCGGCTTTCAGGACACGCTGTCAAACCTTATCGGCGGCATGCAGGTGACCTTTATGGGCATCATCAAGCCCGGCGACAATATCGAGGTCGGCGGCGTGTCGGGCGTGGTCCAAGACATCACCTGGCGCCATACGACCATCGAGGACGCCTGCGGGCAGACCATCATCGTCCCCAACTCCAACATCTCCAAGAACACGCTCGTGCATTTGATGCCCTTTGGGCGCGTAGCCGTCCCCGTCGCGGTCAAGGACACGTCCAAGTGGGCTTCACTGGACGCGTTGGCAGATGAGCTCACCGACGCCACCAAGGCCGCCGTGCTTCCCATCTCGGGCTTTGACAAGGAGCCCTACGTGCTCTTTAGCGAAATCGGCGACTTTGGCATCAAGGGCAAGATCATCTTTATCGTCAGCGACGACAGCACCACTTTCACGGCAGCCGACGCCTGCATCCGCGCCATCGCCCCCATCATCGCCTAACACCTCCATAAAGGTGAACTACCACAATGGGGACAGGCACCTTTGTGGTGGTTTCGCATCGTGGTACCATGGTTTATATCGTTGTTTAAACGACTAAGGGAGTAGACACCATGGAAGAGGCCTATCGTCAAGCACGCAAGCGCGGCGAGCAGGGACGCCGTCGCGCCATCAGCCAAAGCGAGCACCCGTACCTTACGGACCTCGATAGCCTCGTTGCCCAGCTCCCCTTAGGTCAGCGAGAGAGCGTCGGCCTAAGGGACATTCCGCTCGAAATGGTCGTCGGCACGGTTACCAAGGGCCGTCAGTCAGCCTTTTCGTGCAACTTTATGCCCCTGTTGCCATTTAGCACCGAGTTCGCCCGCAAGTGGTCCAACCTCTATGACATCCAGGTGACCGAGGGCTATCGCGACCCCATCATCGTCACCGAGTTCATGCATCGGTTCTACGTCCAGGAGGGCAACAAGCGCGTCAGCGTCCTCAAATTCCTGGACGCCCCGACGGTTTCGGCCAAGGTCACCCGCCTCTACCCCGGCACATGGGATTCCGTCGAAAGTCGCCTGTACGGCGAGTTCTGCGCGTTTTGGCGCGTCTGCCCCCTATACGAGATTGAGTTCTCGCGCGAGGGAAGCTATAGAACGCTCGCCAAGATGCTCGGCCAGGACCTTGTCGAAAAGTGGCCACAGAAAAAGGTCGACTACCTGCGCCACACCTTCCTGCTCTTTAAGCGCGCCTACTTACGCGCCGGCGGCGACCACCTGGACATTACGCCCGCCGACGCCATGCTCGTCTATCTCAACGTGTACAACCAGGACCGCCTGCTGGACACGCCGACGGACATCGTCGTAAACCGCCTGTGCAAGATCTGGCGCGAGCTGGTCATTGCCGGCAAAAGTAATGAGGACAAGGTCGATCTTGTCGAAGCGCCGAGCGTCGATGAGGAGGAGACGCCCGCCAAGTCCACTTCCGGTGTGCTCAACTTCTTTATGGGCAAGACCGTCTATTCGGCGGCCAACCCCCTGCGCATCGCCTTTATCCATGAGTTCCCCTGTGCGACGTCGAGCTGGGACAGCCTGCACGACCAAGGGCGTCAGTATCTCGATGAGCACTTTGGCGGTATCGTGCGCACCGAGGCGTTCGAGGACTGCCACAATCCGGACGCGTTCTACGCCGCCGCGGAAACGGCTGTCAAACATGGAGCAAACGTCATCTTCTCGACCTCGCACCGCCTGATGGAATACACGCTCAGGGCTGCCGTTGAGTATCCCCGGGTTCGGTTCCTCAACTGCTCTATCGGCCTTCCCCACCAAAGCGTGCGCTCGTATTTTGGAAAGATGTACGAGGCAAAATTTCTGCTGGGCGCCCTTGCCGCCAGCATGGCGGACAACCACCGCATCGGTTACCACGCGTCGGTCTTCGCCTCAGGCGCACTCAGCGAGATCAACGCCTTTGCGATTGGCGCCTCGCTGCTCGACCCTCGCGCGCAGGTAATCCTCACCTGGGGCGATGTGCCCGCCGGCGGTCTTGCCGAGGCCATGTGCCGCGAAGGCGTGAGCGTCATGACCGGCGCCGACATGTCAAAGTCACTCGAAGACCCCACGGCCTACGGACTCCACCGCCTGGTCGATGGCAAGGTCGTCGGCATTGCCATGCCGGTATGGAACTGGGGCCGATACTACGAGCTTATCGTGCGAAGCCTGCTGCATGGCACCTGGGATGAGACCAGTGACGATAGCCAGGTTCGCGCCGTCAACTACTGGTATGGTATGAGCTCGGGCGTAATCGACATTCGCTACGCTCCGGGCCTGCCCTATCAGACGCGCAAGCTTGTTCAGCTCCTCCGCAATGGCATCGTCGAGGGCTCCATCAATCCATTTGGCGGCGAGCTCCATAGCCAAGACGGCGTGGTGCAGATCGAGGGCTTTCCCCCGCTGCCGAGCACGCAAATCGTCGAGATGGACTGGCTGGCCGACAACGTGGTAGGTGCCATTCCGCAGCCCAACGATGAGCCGAAAGTCCACGCCCTATGAAGATCCTTGCCGTAGCCGATACCGAAGAGCGATGCCTTTGGGAATGCTTTCGCAAGGAACGCTTTGAGGGTGTTGACTTGATTTTGTCCGCTGGCGATCTGGACCCGGACTATCTTGAGTTTTTGGTCACCGTCATCAACAAACCGCTCATCTACGTGCGAGGCAACCACGATGACCGCTACGTACGTCATGCACCGGGCGGCTGCATCTGTGTCGAAGATGCCGTCTACGTGTACCGCGGCGTCCGCATCGCGGGGCTTGGCGGCTCCATGCGCTACCGAGACGGTGCCAACATGTACACCGAGCACGAAATGGCCAAGCGCATGCGCAAGCTGTCCCGCAAAGTGAGGATGGTCGGCGGCTGCGACATCTTGCTCACCCATGCACCCGCCGCCGGCGTGGGCGATCTGGATGATCTGCCACATCGAGGATTCGAATGCTTTAACACGGCGCTCGAGTCCTGGGGGGCCGACTATATGGTGCACGGGCATGTGCACCAATGCTATGGCCACGATTTTCAGCGTGAGCGTCGACATGCATGCGGGGCAACAATCATCAACGCCTGCGGCTATACGCAGTTTGAACTTGACGAAGCGTACTACCCTATCCGTGGCTGGCAGGCAGCCTGGCTCAATTCGCAAACCATGCGCCGCGAGCTCAAGCGCCACGAGGCCATCGAGTCCTCTACCGCCAGAACACCCTGGTAACCACCTTTAAGGCTTGACGCTGCGCCGGCCCCAAGCACCCCATCTCGCCACTCAAGCCGTCGCTCGCGTACCAAAGTACGCGTCGCTCCTCTTTCGGGGCGACCTGGGGCACTTGGAACCGGCTCGCTGCGATGCCATAACATTGACGCCAAAGTGCCAAAACCACCACAAAGGTGCCTGTCCCCTTCGTGTTGGTTTTGGTGGCGCGATAGCAAGAAACCCGGCCCTGCACGAGGCAGAACCGGGCTTCTTTAGCAATGCTTGCTTTGCTCAGTCAGTAACTAACAGTTACTCAGCCAGGAAGTCACGCTGGACAGCGGGATCGACCTTGACGCCAGGGCCCATGGTGGAAGACACGGAGATGGACTTGACGTACTTGCCCTTAGCAGAAGAGGGCTTGACGCGCAGGATCTCGGTGTACAGGGCAGCGTAGTTCTCAACGAGCTGCTGCTCAGAGAAGGACTTCTTGCCCAGGGGCACGTGGCAGATGCCGTAGCGGTCGGCGCGGTACTCAACGCGGCCGGCCTTGAGCTCGGAGACCATCTTGGCGACGTCCATGGTCACGGTGCCGAGCTTGGGGTTCGGCATGAGGCCACGGGGACCAAGGATCTTACCGATGCGGCCAACCTTGGCCATCATGTTCGGCGTAGCGATAGCGGCGTCGAAGTTGATCTCGCCCTTCTGAATCTGGGCGACGAGCTCGTCGGAACCGATGATGTCGGCGCCGGCAGCCTCGGCCTCGCGGGCCTTCTCGCCCTCGGCGAAGACGGCAACACGAACGGTCTTGCCGGTGCCGTGGGGCAGGGAGATAGAACCACGGATGTTCTGGTCAGCCTTACGAGTATCGATGCCCAGACGGAAGTGGGCCTCGACGGTCTCGTCGAACTTGGCGGTGTCGAGCTCCTTGATGAGCTTGGCAGCCTGAAGGGGGGTGTAGAGCGTGGCGCGGTCGATCTTCTCGGCAGCGGCGTTATAGCTCTTACCATGCTTAGCCATGTGCATTACCTCCTGTGGTTAAACGGGCTTATGCCCTCCCACATCGTTTCGTGTGCCCTATTGCACACATATAACGGGCGCCTCGGTCGGGGCACCCGTCATTACCTAAAGAAATCGCTACTCAGCGATGGTGACGCCCATGGAACGGGCGGTACCGGCGATGATCTTCTTGGCGGCGTCAATGTCGTTGGCATTGAGGTCCGGCATCTTGATCTCGGCAATCTTGGTGAGCTGCTCCTGGGAGAGCTGACCAACCTTGTCGGCCTGGGGCTTAGCAGAACCAGACTTGAGGTTCAGCTCCTTCTTGATGAGGTGAGCCGCCGGCGGGGTCTTGGTGATGAAGGAGAAGGACTTATCCTCGTAGACAGAAATCTCAACGGGGATGATGTCGCCCTTCTTGTCCTGCGTCTCGGCGTTAAAGGCCTGGCAGAACTGCATGATGTTCACGCCAGCAGCGCCCAGGGCGGGGCCGACGGGAGGAGCGGGGTTAGCGGCACCAGCAGGAATCTGGAGCTTAATGACGTTGGCAACCTTCTTCTCAGCCATGGTCATTCCTTTCGAATCACGAGTGTGAAGTACTTGCTATATCGTAAGCACGCACGTGTTAGAAGCACTCCTGAGATGAGCAGTCACAGAAGAAGCACGCTCGCGCGAACGGACGAAAACTTAAGCGATGACAGCGACCTGGTTAAAGTCGAGCTCGACCGGCGTCTCGCGGCCAAAGATCATCAGCGTGACCTTGAGCTTGCCAGCCTCGGTGTTAACCTCGGAGACCTTGCCATCAAAGTCGGTAAGCGGGCCATCGGTGACGCGGACGGACGTGCCGACCTGGATATCAACCGAGGTGCGCTTGGGCGAATCGCCCTTACCGGGACGACGAGTCATCTTGTTGTACTCGTCACGGGAAAGCGGAGCGGGCTTGCCGTTGCCGCCCAGGAAACCGGTGACGCCGGGCGTGTTGCGAACGCACGTCCAGGCATCGTCATCCATCTCCATGCGGACCAGGACATAGCCCGGGAAGATCTTGGAATCCTTGGTCTCGCGCTTGCCACCCTCTTTAATCTCGGTGACGCGCTCCATAGGAATCTCGATATCAAAGATACGGTCCTGCATGCCCATGGTCTCGATACGATGCTCGAGATCGGACTTAACGCGGTTCTCGTATCCGGAGTAAGTGTGAACGACGTACCAACGCTTAGACATGGTTTAGCCCCTCAATCCAGAGAACAGAGCAAGAGCCTCGCCAAAGCCAGCATCGAGCAGAGCGATGACGACGCCGACGACGATCAGAGAAGCGCAAACGACAACCGAGTAGTTCACGAGCTCCTTCTTGTCGGGCCACGTGACACGCTTCATCTCGGACTTGACCGAAGCGAAATACTTCTTGGTGCGGGCGAAGAAACCAGGCTTCTCATTCTTCTTGGACTTCGCAGCCTTCTCGTTCTTCTTGGCAACGGCCTTCTTGGCCTCAACCTTGGAGTTGGCGGCAGCGTTGTTGGCAGGCGCCTTCTGCTGAGCCTTCTTCTTGTTCTTCTTGTTGGCCATTTGGGTTACCTCCGCGCAATGCGCTTATACATGAGTAAACCGTAAGCCCCCAATTGGGAGCTTACGGAATAATGACTGGCACGCCAGGAAGGACTCGAACCCTCAACACTCGGTTTTGGAGACCGATGCTCTACCAATTGAACTACTGGCGTATGTGACTAGAGACTAGCGAGTCTCTTTGTGCAGCGTGTGGTGACGGCACCAGGGGCAATACTTCTTGATCTCCATACGATCAGGCATGTTCGCCTTGTTCTTGGTGGTCGTATAGTTGCGGCGCTTGCACTCAGTGCACGCAAGAGTAACTAGAGTACGCATGTATCCTGAACCTTTCATTTCCGCCCCGTACGGGCACGAGTTGTTACTTTATCAGCTCTACGTAAGTGCTGTCAACGAAAACCTCGAGTCAATTGGTTCTCGGTGGATCCATTCATATTTGGAACACATCAATGAAGCCAGCGAGAGCTAATCGACGGTGCGACCTGGACCGAACTGATCCTCTCGGCACTAGCAATGGCTCGATATCCATTGCAGAAAAGAACCCGGCACCCATATAAGTGCCGGGTTCTCTAAGTCAGCTATATCAGAGAGCTAATTTACTCAATGATCGTGGAGACGATGCCCGAACCGACGGTGTGGCCACCCTCGCGGATAGCGAAGCGCAGGCCCTCCTCCATGGCGATCGGGTGGATGAGGTCGCCCTCGATGGTGATGTGGTCACCAGGCATAGCCATCTCGGTGCCCTCGGGAAGCTTGACCGTACCGGTAACGTCGGTGGTACGGAAGTAGAACTGAGGACGATAACCATCGAAGAACGGGGTGTGACGGCCGCCCTCCTCCTTGGTCAGAACGTAGATCTCGCCGGTGAACTTGGTGTGCGGGGTAACCGAACCGGGCTTGCAGAGAACCTGGCCGCGCTCGATGTCCTCGCGCTTGATGCCGCGGAGCAGCAGACCGACGTTGTCGCCAGCCTCGCAGAAGTCCATGGACTTACGGAACATCTCGATACCGGTAACGACGGTGTTCTGGGTATCCTTGATGCCGACGATCTCGACGGGCTCGTTGAGCTTGAGCTCACCGCGCTCGACACGACCGGTAGCAACGGTACCACGGCCGGAGATGGTCATAACGTCCTCAACGGCCATCAGGAACGGGAGGTCGTTGTTACGAGCAGGCGTCGGGATGTACTCGTCGACGGCCTTCATGAGCTCGCGGATAGCGTCCATCCACTTGGCGTCGCCCTCGAGAGCGCCCAGAGCGGAGCCACGGATGACGGGGATGTCGTCGCCGGGGAAATCGTACTCGGAGAGGAGCTCACGGGTCTCCATCTCGACGAGGTCGATGAGCTCGTCATCGTCAACCATATCGCACTTGTTCAGGAAGACGACGATGTAGGGAACGCCGACCTGACGGGCGAGCAGGATGTGCTCGCGGGTCTGAGCCATGGGGCCGTCGGTAGCGGCGATGACCAGGATAGCGCCGTCCATCTGAGCAGCACCGGAGATCATGTTCTTGACGTAGTCAGCGTGGCCCGGGCAGTCAACGTGAGCGTAGTGACGGGCAGCGGTCTCGTACTCAACGTGGGAGACGGAGATCGTAATGCCGCGCTCGCGCTCCTCGGGAGCCTTGTCGATGTTCTCGAACGCAGTGAAGTCAGCCTTGCAGCCCTCGGTCTCGGAGAGAACCTTGGTGATGGCAGCGGTCAGCGTGGTCTTGCCGTGGTCGACGTGACCAATGGTGCCGATGTTAACATGCGGCTTAGTGCGCTCAAACTTCTCTTTGGCCATAAAGCCCTCCTCTTAACAGGTCGTCCCCGGACGGGACTTTGCCTTTATACCATAGTGGCCTCTCAACATACTATTGAGAAGCCACCGTGTTACCTATGGTAGCGGTGACTGGATTCGAACCAGTGACGCCACGGGTATGAACCGTGTGCTCTAACCAACTGAGCTACACCGCCGGATGGAGCCTGCAACCAGACTTGAACTGGTGACCTCTTCGTTACCAACGAAGTGCTCTACCGACTGAGCTATACAGGCACTTGACGGGTGGGAGCTATAGGATTCGAACCTATGTAGGCAGAGCCAACGGGTTTACAGCCCGTCCCCATTAACCACTCGGGCAAACTCCCAATCGTTCAAGTATCCGCAGTTTCTTTGGTCTTTTGGACCGCCGCCCCCGCGAACGAAAAAGATAATACGATGCAACCTTGGGGCCTGTCAACGAAAACCTCTAGATACACGGTACCGGGCGTATCTATATACCTTTGACCTGCGGTTTTGTTGAGTTTGGATATGAAGGATGGTGGATTTTGCTGCACTGGTGACATTTCCCGAGGGAACACTTTGGCGTAGTGGAGTAAGCCTGCAGAATATTACTTCGATAACGACCCATTTGCACCTATCATATAGGTCGAGATCGGGCTTCCCTGGCTCGACCGAGCGTGGATTTTCTCCCGTTTGAAATCGAGCGTGGATAATCTCCCACTTTTGACGTGCCACTGGGCCCAAAGTGGCAGATTATCCACGCTCATTCTCCAGGCGGGAGATTTTCCACTCTCGTGTGTCCGAAAATCCTCGCTCGTGTGTCCGAAAATCCTCGCTCGATGACGATGACCAACCTCGCCCTGGCTTCTGTCTCGATCTGTAACAGTAAGAGGGTTATTCCTCCTCTATCTGTTACAGATCGAGATGTTTCCCTGGCGGCTTGTCTGTTTATCTAAATCTATAACAGCAAGAACGGCTTTCAGCCTCTTCGTGTTATAGATCGAGATGTTATCGACCATCCCTTGGCATTGTCTCGATCTGTAACTATAAGGAGGGTTTTCAGCCCGCCCCTGTTACAGATCAAGACAAACCTGAAGCCTGGTGGAAGTCAAACCCGCTGACATGTCAACATAAATAGAAACGGGCCCAGTCCCATATAGAGACAGAGCCCGAAACTCTCATGGAGCCAGTGACAGGAATCGAACCTGCAACCCACTGATTACAAATCAGTTGCGCTACCGTTGCGCCACACTGGCACACTTGGCGCTTTCGCGCGAAGCCAGTTAAGAATAAAGGAATTACGGACGGGGCGCAACAGACCTTTCGACCGACCACATCTCAAAACTATTCGTCAGAACGAATAGTTTTATCTGTTCGCCAAAACCAAAAACTATTCGTTTTGGCGACGGCAACCCACAGTCCATTGATTACAAATCAACGGGCCGGCCAATTGGGGAACGGGTCTCTATGGATAATCCCCTACCGTCCGCGCAGGGCCTTAAGCTTGGCCAGGGCATCGGGACTCAGGCGGCTGCCCAGAGTCATCTTGATCTGCGGAGCTTCCTCTGCCTCGTGAACGTCGTTATCGATCTGCTTGATCTCGTCCACCAGCATGCGGCTCGAGATGCGCGTAACGCCCTTACCCATGACAACGGCCTGGATCGTGCCGTCGCTCGACACCACGGAGCACGCGCGGCCTTCCTCGCGCGCCTCGATGCAGAGCTTCTGCACCACGGTATCGGCGGAGACACCCGTCGGCGAAAACTCGATACGCACGCCACGGGCCGGCAGGTTGGGGCGCTCGCTGGAGATATTGCCCGCGCCGTCGAACACGATCACGGCCTCGTAGCGGCCCTGGGCAAAGGCGGCGACGTCGTTGATGAGCGCAGTACGAGCCATATCGTGGACGTCGCTGGAATACGGATCGTCGGAATGGTCGTACACGAGCTTTTCGTAGCGCGGCGTGCAGTGAATCACGTTGTAGCCGTCGACCACCAGCAGCTCGGGCTTATTGGAGTGCACCGTCGAGACCGGATCGGCGATAGCCTGCGCAAACGCATTGCCGCCCACGCCATAGGTCGCGGCCGAAACAATTGGCTTGGCCGAGCCCTCGCCAAAGCGCTTGGCCTTGGACTTGGCGCGGTTCTTCTTGGACATGCGCTACTCCTCCCCCATGAGCTCGCCGGCATTGCGGCGCAGCCACTCAAAGCACAGCGCGGTGGTCGCCTGGGCCACATTGAGACTCTCGGTCATGCCGCGCTGGGGAAGCTTGGTCAAAAAGTCGCATTTCTCGAGCACCAGGCGCGAGATGCCGTCGCCCTCGGAGCCCATGACGAGCGCAACGCGGCCCTCAAAGGGAGCATCCCAGCAGCTGCCCTCGGCGTGCTCGGAAGCACCGCCCACCCAAAAGCCGGCGGCCTTGAGGTCGTCAAGCGCTCGGGCGATATTGGGAACCTGCGCGATGGGCAGGTGCATGACGGCACCAGCAGAGGTTTTGTAGCTGCCCACGGTCACACCGGCGGCGCGCTTGTTTGCAATGATGACGCCCGCCGCGCCCACGACCTCGGCGGAGCGCACGATCGCACCAAAGTTGCCATCGTCGGTCACATGGTCGAGCACGACGACGAGCGCCGGTCCGTCACCCGCGCGATTGAGGATATCGGCGACATCAGCATAGGGGAAATTACCCACCTCGAGCGCAATGCCCTGGTGAGCGCCATGGCTCGACAGCGCATCGAGCTGCGCGCGCGGCACATACTTAATGCGGACACCCGCGGCGTTGAGGTCATCGACCAGACGAGACAAAGCAGCATCGCGCTCCCCGCCCTCGGCGATGAGCGCGCACTTGACGGGAAAGCCGGTGCGCAGGGCCTCGGCGGCAGCACGACGACCTTCGATAAACTCGCCCTTGGGAGCCTGGACAGCGTCGCGGTTGCGATCGCGCTGCGGACGCGCAGCCTGGGCTTGGGAGCGCTCGCGCTGGCCCTTGGAAGCGGCAGCGCGGTCATTGCGGCGAATCGGGCGCGAGCCAGAAGCAGCCTGCTTGCCTCCACGCGGTGCACGCTTGCGATTGTCGGCCATAAAGCGACCTCCTAAATACGACTATCAAACGAAACAAATAGACCGACCGCCCGAGGTGCGGCAGATTACCTTGAAAGAGGAGGGCATAGACCTTGAGGTCATGACCGACGATTGAAAGGCAAGGTGCCGTGACTCGGGCGGTCGGGTGCTTGGGAAACCCGCAGGGATTAGAGAGTCTTAATACGGGTGCCCGCGGCAGTATCCTCGATCGTCAGCCCGAGGTCCTTGAGCTGGTCGCGGATGGCGTCGGCCAGATCCCAGTTCTTGGCGGCGCGGGCCTCGGCGCGGGCCTCGAGAATCTTGGCAGCGGCCTCGTCCACGTCGTCGCCCGTGTAGGCGACCAGGCCGGCGGCAACGCCCAGCAGGCCCAGCGGCAGCTCGACCTTGGGCTCGGGGAGCTCAACGCCAAACGTATCGAGCAGCTCGACCAGCGTATCGGCGGCAGCAAGCGCAGCGGCCTTGTCGGCAGCATCGCCCGCCTGCTCCAGGTACTGGTTGCACTCGGTCACAAAGCCAAAGACAGCACCCATGGCACCGGCGGTGTTAAAGTCGTCGTCCATGCACTCCTTAAAGGCGGCACGGGCCTCGGCGACCTTAGCGGCAAACGCCTCGGATGCTGCCTCATCGGCATCGGCCGTCGCATGGTTCGCGGCCCAGCGCAGGTTCTCGACCGTACCGGCAATGCGTGTGAGCGAGTTCTCGGCACCATCCAGACGCTCCCAGGAGAAGTCAAGCGGCGAGCGATAGCTCGTCTGCAGCATCAGCAGGCGCAGGGCCGCGGCAGAGTGCTGTTCGAGCACCTCGGCCAGCGTAAAGAAGTTTCCGAGCGACTTGGACATCTTCTCGCCGTCGACCAGCAGCATGCCCGTGTGCATCCAGGTGTTGGAGAAACCCTGGTGCCAGGCGCAGGTGGCCTGGGCGCACTCGTTCTCGTGATGCGGGAAGGCAAGGTCGGAGCCGCCGCCGTGGATGTCGATCGGGGTGCCCAGGTAGCGATGCACCATGGCGGCGCACTCGGTGTGCCAACCGGGACGGCCTTCGCCCCAGGGGCTCGGCCAGCTGGGTTCGCCGGGCTTAGCGGCCTTCCACAGGGCAAAGTCGAGCGGGTCGTTCTTGTCCTCGTTCTCCTCGATGCGCGCGCCAACCATAAGGTCGTCGATGTTGCGGCCCGAGACCTGACCATAGTTGGGATCGCTGCGCACGGCAAAGTACACATCGCCGTTATCGGCTGCGTAAGCGTGGCCCTGCTCGATAAGCGTCTTGATCATAGCGATCATGGGGCCGATCTCCTTGGTGGCGCGGGGGCGCACATCGGGATCGAGCACGTTGGCGGCGCGCATGACGCCGATGAACTTGTCGGAGAACTCCGTCGCGACCTCGGCGGCCGTACGGCCCTGCTCGTTGGCACGCTTGATGATCTTGTCGTCGACATCGGTGAGGTTCTGGGCGAACGTGACCTCGTAACCGCTCGCGATGAGCCAGCGGCGAATCACGTCAAAGCTGATGAACGTGCGGGCGTTGCCGATATGGATGTTGTCGTAGACCGTGGGGCCGCACACGTACATGCGAACCTTGCCGGACTCGATGGGCTGGAACTCTTCCTTTTTATGGGTAGCGCTGTTGTAGATACGCATTCGTTACTCCTTAACGGTTTTCTGTAGCAGGCAGACGGCCCAGGCGCCAATTCCCTCGCCTTGGCCTTCCCAACCGAGCTTTTCGGTCGTGGTGGCGGCGACGCCCACGTTTTCCACGTCGACGCCCAGGGCATGGGCAAGGTTGGCGCGCATGGCATCGCGGTGCGGAGTGATCTTGGGTTGCTGACAGGCAATGGTGCAATCGGCATCGACAAACTCAAAGCCCAGCTCGCGCGCATAGTCCATCACGCGAGCGAGCAGCACCATCGAATCAGCACCCTCGTAGGCGGGATCGGTGTCGGGGAATAGCTTGCCGATGTCTCCCCCGCGGCAGGCGCCCAGAATGGCGTCGGCCAAGGCGTGCGCGAGCACATCGGCATCCGAGTGGCCCAGCAGGCCGCGCTCGTAGGGAATGTCGACCCCGCCGATGATACATCGACGCCCCTCCACCAAACGGTGGACGTCGTAGCCGTGGCCAATGCGCAGGTTACTGAACATGGGGAAGGTCCTCTCCCTCGGCCATGCGACCGAGCAGAATCGCGGTTACAGGACGCAGGTCCTCGGGCACCGTCACCTTAAGGTTGTCGCGCGGGCTCTGGACACAGCGGACGCGCCCGCCCATGCGCTCGACCAGCGATGAATCGTCGGTACCGATAAAGCCCTCGGCGATAGCTGCGGTGTGGGCGCGCTTCATGGCGTCAACGCTAAAGATCTGCGGCGTCTGCGCAGCCCAATAGAGCTCGCGCGGCGGCGTCTCGACGATATTATCGCCGTCGACGATTTTGAGCGTGTCGATCGCGGGCTGACCGCACACGACACCGTCGAGCGAGCGGTCGCCCACAAGCACGTCGATCGCATGATCGATGGCCTCGGTCGTGATAAGCGGACGGGCGCCGTCGTGGATGGCGACATATTCGAAACCCGCCGGAACCGCATGCACGCCGGCACGGGTGGAATCCTGACGGGCATCGCCGGCATCGGCAAAGCTGATGGGCGTGTCATAGTCAAACGGATCGATGGCCAGGCGGCGCATCTCGGCACGGCGCTCGGCAGGACACACCACCACGATGTGGCCGACCTTGTCGCTACGATCGAACGCGCGGATAGACCAGCTCATGAGCGGACGGCCCGCCACGTTAACGAGCTGCTTGCCGCCGGGATTTCCAAAGCGCTGGCCGCTGCCGCCGGCAACGACCACGGCGCATACGGGCGCCATTATGCGTTCCCCTGTTTGGTGCCCTTCATGCGGTACAGCGAGTCCGCAAGAATGGCAGGGTTGTTGACGCCAAAGTCGCCCAGGCGCTCCGGATCCTCGCTGATGTCGTCCATGAGCTCCTGCAACGAGCCGTACTCGTCGACGATCTTCTCGGCCACGCCGTCGCGCACGACGGACACGCGCGAAAGCGTGCGCAGGCCCAGCGGCGTCATGACGGAATCCTCGTCCAGGTCGTCATAACCCAGAACCGCCGCCACGTGCTGCGGGTCGGACAGGTCCTTGGGCGTCATGCGAGCGAGCTCGGCGCGAATCTTCTCGGCGTTTGCCTCGGAGGAATCGCTCGCGTAGTCGCGGATCATCAGGTCGTATTCGGTATCCATGCTGGAGCCCGCGAGCTGCTCGAGCTGCATCTGCACGAGCTTGCCCTGGTTGCCCAGCTTGACAATGCAATCCTTAAGCTCGGTCTTTGCCTGCTGCATGATCTCGAAGCTCGAGAAAATACCGGTAATGTCGGCGAGCGTAACGTAGTCGTCGAGCTCAAGGGCCGTCAGGCGCAGCAAGGAGCGATCGAGCGACTGACGGGTAGTCTGGAGCGTAGCGACGAGCTGGTTGACCGAGCTCATGATGGTGGTGACAGGCTGAATCTCGTAGCTCTTGCCGTGAACGTACACGTTAACGACGGCACGACGGGCCGAGACCGAGATCACGATGGCATCGGTGAGCACCGACATGCGAGCGGCGGTGCGGTGACGCATGCCCGTCTCGCTCGTGGCAAGCGAGGGATCGGGATTGAGGTGGAAGTTGGCGCGCAGGATCTGGGTGAGGTCGCCGTCGATGACGATGGCACCGTCCATCTTGGAGAGCTCGAACAGACGGTTCGAGGTGAACGAAATGTTGAGCGGGAAGCCGTCGTTACCGGCAGCGAGCACGTTTTCGGTGTCGCCGACGCAGATAAGGGCGCCCAGGTGACCGGCGATGATCATGTCGAGGGCGGTGCGGATCGGCTGACCAGGTGCCGTCAGGCGGATGGCCTGTTCCATACGCTTTTGCAGCTCGTTCTTATCCAAGGCATCGCTCCCATCGTATACGCTCCATAAACGCTAAATAGTTTCTCACGGTTTGTCCCTGCGTTGCTTGCGAAATCCGATGCTTACAGAATGAGCGAACACAGCTTAGGTAGCTCATTTGGGACGAGGCTCTCTTGACTGCTCATGTGGTAGCATCGGGTCTCATATTAATGAGGGAGTAGTCGCGTAATCGGGCTCGCCCGCAGAGAGGAAGCCAGACTATGGGACTCGCAGAGCTCGTGTTGCTCGCCGTTGGCCTTTCGATGGACGCCTTTGCCGTTTCCATCTGCAAGGGCCTTGGCATGAAGAAAATCAACCTTAAAGTCGCCGTAGTGCTCGGCCTGTTCTTTGGCGGCTTTCAGGCCGGCATGCCCGTAATCGGATGGGCGCTCGGCAGTCAATTCATGGGCATCATCGGACCCATCGACCATTGGATCGCCTTTATCCTTTTGGCCTTTATCGGCGGCAAAATGCTGTGGGAAGCCTTTTCCGAAGACGAAGATGAGAACGAAGGCGACGACAAGGATGCCGAAAAGATTGACCTGGTAGAATACCTGATCCTCGCCATCGCCACCTCAATCGACGCCCTAGCCGTAGGCATCTCGTTTGCGGCGCTCTCGGTTGACATCGTTCCCGCCGTATCGCTTATCGGCGTCACAACGTTTATCTTCTCCGTCGCCGGCGTAGCGATCGGCCACACCTTTGGCGCGCGCTACGAAAAACCCGCCACCATCGTGGGTGGCGTCGTGCTCATCCTCATCGGGCTTAAGATCTTGCTTGAGCATCTGGGGATTTTGGCGCTATAACGCCAAGCACAATCGCTCAAAACTCAACGCCAGCACAAGGCCTTATGCAGAGTTTTGCATGAGGCCTTTTCGTGCAGACTTTTGCATGTCATACTAATATGCAAAAGTCTGCACGTTAGGAGATCGCCGTGGACACCCTTCCCATCACCACACCGCGCCAAGCTGGCATCTACGTGCGCCAGGCACGCGAGGCTCAGGGTCTCACCCGTGCCGCCCTCGCTAAAACGGCCAGTGTTTCGGAGCGCCTGCTCGCATCGCTCGAGCTAGGAGACGCCACCGGCATTCGACTCGACAAGTTGCTGACGATTTTCAATGCTCTTGGACTGGCACTCGCCGCTCAAGGGGATATCGGCGAAGCGAAAAACGAGCGGCCAGTCGACGCCCCGCATGCCAATCCGCTGCCTCGCAGCATCCCCAGGCGCCATCACACTCAACGTCCTCATCATCGCAACCGTCGTAGTACCCCCATTCCGGCTCTTGCAGATGCTCCCTTTACATCCGCACTCTACGACGAGGTCTTCGCCGATTTCGCCATGTCCAATCTCGGAGTCTCGATTGCCGCAAACGTATCTAACCAAACCAAGCCCGAAGGGAAATAGCCAATGGCCAGAACATCACTTCGGACCATTATTTGCGACGTACCTGCGGGAACGCTCACGCAAGATGAGAACGGTCTTATCAGTTTTACCTACGATCATGACTATGACGGACCAGCGCTATCGACCAACATACCCGTATCGAATCGCACATACGGACAACAGGTCATGAATCCGTACCTGTTTGGCCTTCTACCCGACAGCGAGGACCAGCGAAAAGCGATTGCCGCCGAATTCGACGTTAGGCCCAACAATCCCGTTGCGTTGCTCAGCCATATCGGACTCGACTGTCCGGGCGGAGTGCAGTTTTGTGCCGAAGAAGATGCCGATGCCGTCCTGCATCGCGCTGGCGAATACCGCCCTATAGACGACCACGAAATTGCTCTCCGTCTCAAGTCGATCAGAGATGACCGCGATGCATCGTGGATGGGTCTAGATGAAAGTTGGTCGCTTGGAGGCAACCAGGGCAAATTCGCGCTCGCGTTCATAAACGGCCGCTGGTGCGAATGCATGGGCTCCTCGCCCACGACGCATATTTTCAAAAATGGCGTTATCGGATTTAAACTCGAGGCTCTGAATGAGTTTGTCTGCATGAAAAGCGCCCAGCGCGCCGGCATCGCAACGGAAAACGTCGAATATCGTATGTTTGAGGACGAACCTGCCCTCATTGTTGAACGCTATGACCGCGTGAAAGTCGAAGACGGAACGATCAGGCGCCTACATCAAGAAGACCTCTGTCAGGCACTTGGGGTGATGCCCGCCCAAAAGTACACGGCAGACGGCGGCCCGACCACCCGCGACATTCAAGAGCTCCTCGTAAATACGAGCCACCATCAACTTAACCTGTATCTGTTTACGCAGATACTGTTCTTCAACGCCGTTATCGGTGCACCTGATGCGCATGCGAAAAACTATTCCCTGCTCCTTGGAAACGACGGCGCAGCCATGATGGCTCGAATGTACGATGTCGCGTCGGGTTTGGCGTATGAGCGCATGCGCCGCCGGGCGCGCCTTGCCATGAGCGTTGGCGGCGAAAATCGTGTGGGGCGCATCGGTCCAGGCGCTATCCGCCGATACCACGGTATGGGCGACCCCGCGCTGGAGGCGGCGCTCACCGATGCCGGTCTATCCGAGAAGTTTTGCTTTGCGACCATGATGGACCTCGCCTACGAGGTACCCGTTTGCATGGAAGAGGTCATGGACGAATACGCCGACCTGCCCGGCATGGCGGACCTGCGCGAGCATATGCTCGGCCCCGTCCGCGAAAACTGCCAGCGCACCCTCGACCTCATCAAGGCGGATATGGGCTAGACGCCAATCAATTTCCCATTTCCCAAAAGAAGAGAGGGGGCACCTGTCGCAAAAGACCGGGTGTCCCCTCTCGTAATGTCATTTGCAATCCGCTAGCACGTGGCTCGGACTGCTGCTAACGCAATCTTTACGCAGCGAGGCGCTTGAGGACGTCGATGAGCAGCTCGTAGAAGCGCTCGGCAGAAGCGAGCTCCATGCTCTCGTCCGGGGTGTGGACATCGGAGAGCGTCGGGCCCACGGCGATGGCGTCCAGGCCGTGCAGGGCCTCGGCAAACAGGCCGCACTCAAGGCCGGCGTGAATGGACTCGATGCGCAGCTCGGAGCCAAAGAGCTCGCGATAGCTCTCGACAAAGACGTCGCGGACCGGCGAATGCTCGGCATAGCTCCAGCCGGGATACTCGAACTCAAACTTAGCGTCGAAGCCCAAGACATCGGCCAGCGTCTGCAGGCGGTCCTTGAACTCGTTCTGCAGCGAGGTGATCGAGGAGCGCGGGGACAGCATGATCTTGACCTGGTCGTCAGAGGTGGCAACCACACCGATGTTGGAGGAAACCTCGACGGAGCCGTCGGTGGCGACGTTGCGGCGAATCACGCCGTTAGGGGCAAGACGCAGGGCGCGGATGAGGGCAAGCGCGGACTTCTGGTCCATGGCCTCGACCTCGGCGTCGTCGGCAATCTCGACGGTGCAGGTAAAGCCGGGGTCGAAGACCTCGAGCTCGGCAGTGACGTCGGCGATGATGCCCTTTGCAATCTGGGCCGCGGCCTCGGCGGCAGCGTGGTCGGCGTAAACCAGCTCGGCCTTGCACTCACGGTTGATGGCGTTGTCCTTAGTGCCGCCGTTAAAGCTGACGATGGCGGGCTCGCCGGCGACCATCAGGCGGTCGATGATACGGGCCATGATGAGGTTGCCGTTGCCGCGCTCCAGGTTGATGTCGGAGCCGGAGTGACCACCCAGCAGGCCGGAGATGTCGAGCGTGAGAGCGCTGCCGGTCTTGCGCTCGCGCGCGATCGGGCAGGTGTAGGTAACGACGACGCCGCCGGCGCAGCTGACGGTGGCAACGCCCTCTTCCTCGGAGTCGAGGTTGATCATGGTGCGGGCGCTAATCTGGGACTTGTCGAGCGTCTCGGCGCCGACCAGGCCAGTCTCCTCGTCGGTGGTGAATACGCACTCGAGGGCGGGGTGAACGATCGAATCGTCATCGAGAACAGTGAGCATCAGAGCGACGGCGATACCGTTGTCGGCACCCAGCGTGGTGCCGTTGGCGGTAAGGACACCGTCCTTGACGACCAGGTCGATACCATCGGTCGTAAAGTCGTGCTCGACGGAACCCAACTTGTCGCACACCATATCGATGTGGCCCTGCAGCATCACGGTCGGGGCATTCTCGGCACCGGCAGATGCAGGCTTGCGAATGATGACGTTGTAGACCTCGTCCTGGTACACATCGAGGCCGCGCTCCTTGGCAAACGCAACCAGGAAATCGCTGATGCCCTTCTCGTTGCCAGACCCACGGGGGATCGCGCTGACCTCCTCAAAGAAATGGAACAGCTGGGCGGGCTCGTAGCCGGTGATCTTGTAATCCATGGTGCCTCCTTGGCGCAACTGGTTAGACAGTAAGACATGCGACTTGTATATTCCCAGACTTAGCGTGCATAAACCAGTCGAAAACGCCGAGCGCCCTCGCATCATCGGCTAACGGTGAGGAAACGTCACTTTATCAAGATGGAGCAGGCTAGATGGACAGGGCGGATGAGCTGTTGACCTCTCCAACCAACCTCAACGCCTTTTCGACGTTAATGCATACACCATTGGTATGTTTAATGAGATTTTTATCCTCGGTCACCACGTAATCGGCATCGATACGATTGGCGACGCCCAGCATCAGGTCGTCCTCGAAATCGTTGTGATGATACTTGAACACAAAGGAGTCGAAGACCTCGTCTGCACCGACCGGGGCGATGAGGGCTAGCTCGCGCATCTGTCGAACGCATGCCCAGGCCGTTTCATCTGCCGCCGCAATGGCGTTATCACTCAGTGAGCCAGTCTTTCTTCGGCACTCCTGCTTGATTGCCGCCGAGACAAGATATGAAACGTCTTTGACCGAAAGCGACGAGGCAAACAGGGCAATCCGCTCCGAGGCGTCGGCAATCTCGATCAGATGGACGACATTTGCCGTACGGTCGGACCTGCCAGAAAAGTAATCCATCCATACGTTGGTATCGATTAACAGCTTGAGGACGCCTTCTGTGCTCATAGTTCCACCCACTCGGGATAGCGCTCCGCCATGGCCTCCTCATAGAGGTCGTCATAGTCTCCCGAGAACTCAGGGATGGGGATGCCGTATTTGAGGCACGAATCGCGAACGATATGGCTGCCTTGCGCGGCCCTTGATTCCATGCGCCGGGGCTCCACTCCGTCAGAAACCGGAGCCGCCGCGT
Organism: Collinsella aerofaciens; assembly: GCF_015557435.1. Lineage (GTDB taxonomy): Bacteria > Actinomycetota > Coriobacteriia > Coriobacteriales > Coriobacteriaceae > Collinsella > Collinsella aerofaciens_Z. Next base: position 24,682 of record NZ_JADNOH010000085.1, on the reverse strand, counting down.
CTCCCTTCGAGGGCATGCGTCCGTTAACGACCAGATACTCCCAAAGTGTCCGAACGGCTTTTGACGGCGTCATGCCAATATGCGCCAGAACGGCATCTCCGGCTTCTTTGAGCTGGCGATCTATGCGCACGTTCATCTGAATAGATTTTTTATCGAGCAATTCGGCTTCCATGCCTCATCCTTCAGGTTGCTATACATCATCCTGGACTTAGTATAGCATCCATAAGAGCGCAGCAATGCCTTACCGGGAGGTGTAGTGGCTTACATTTTCCGGTAAGCACCAACCTCGAACAGCTTTCCACCATGGCAGAAATTAAGACTCAAATGGGCTAACCTTCCGGCGTCTACAGCTCAATCACTTCGTCGCAAGCCTCAAGCAACTCGGGATCATGCGAGACAACAACCACTATATGATCCTCTTTCTTCTGTTGCAGAATATCAATGAACGCTGACCTACTCGCTCCGTCAAGAGCCGACGTCGGTTCATCGAATAACATGACGGGTGAGTCCTTAAGCAAAACACGAATAATCGCAATCTTCTGCTTCTCACCACCCGATATATTATGGTTTTGCTCGTCCAGCACCCCATCAAGACCATTGGGAAGTGTTGAGACCAGTTTGGTCAGACCAAACTGGTCTACAAGTCGCCCGACTTCAAGAATTGGACAATTATCGCCCGCGAGTAGCGTCAGATTCTCTCTGAGTGTTCCGTTAACGATATCAGGTTCTTGCTCGGCAATACCAACGACATACGAGCGTAGATTTATAGAATCAATCTGACTCAAATCAACCTCGTCATAAGCAATAGTCCCAACGCAATCATCGGGATATAGACCAGCTATGCCATCGAGAAGCGTGCTTTTCCCGCTTCCGTTTGCGCCCGACACGCCGTATAAGACCCCTCGATTAAGCGAGATGAGCTCTGGATAATCTATGATTCGATCGGTATCAGGGCGACAAATCGACAGGCCCTTGCACACAAGTGAAACAGGAGAGCCAATGCGGACAGAACCGTTCACCTCTTCATCCATTGCCCAAAGGCGCTTAAGGCGTTGGGCGCTCACCTTGCTCGCCTGGTAGCTTTTGCCCCAAGAAAGCAAGTTCACCAGAGCAGAATTGGCGCTCGAATAATAGCTCAATGCCGTCAGCAGAAAACCAACCGGCATTTTGCCTGCGACAATCTCACAGCCTCCAATCGCGAGCAAACAGAACTGCGCAAAGGAAAAAATCAACTGATTCGCAAGTTCGAACCGTGATCCGGCTTTTTGGTTAGCCAATATAGCTGGATAAAGACCATCGAAAGCCTTCTGCAGCCTCAAGGAATAGAAATCGAATAATGAATGGCGACGAAGAAAGGAGACGCTCTCCAGCTGGCTCTGGAGAGTCCCATAGAAAGCAGCGGTCTTTTCTTGAAACTCAAAGCCTCGATTGAACAGCAGCCCGCTAAACAATCGATAAACTACTGCCCCCGTAACGATGCAGGCTAGACAGGCAATCGCCATCGCAATGTTTATATTCATCAACATAATCAAGGAACAAACAATCGTTGCAACACCGCCAATGATATTTGACGCCGATGTTATTCCGAATATTATGAGATCGTTTGAATCGTGATTGATTTGCTGATTATAATAGCCCGCATCAAATCCGATGAAAAACTTCCGGGGCAAACGCTTGACGTGTTCAAGTGTGTCAGCGTTAAGTTGATATCCCGCATGCGCTTGAAGGTCGACATAGATTAGGGAAGTCCAATAGGCCAACACCGACCCCACAATGGCGACCACGCCAATCGCGAAAATACATAAGACTAGCGTCCGCAAACTAATTCCGAGGACATTTTTTGCCGCCAGCACATTTACAGTCAGTCCCAACAAATATGGTTCAGCAAGGCTGCACAGTTGAGACAAGACATCGAGAAGCAGATAGACATAAAGCCTTGGCTTATGGAGGAGATATATCTTCCAAAATCTAAACATCGTGATTTGCCTCATGCGAATACTGATAATTACAAGCCAACCGCATTCTCTGCCTTGCATTGAATTTAACGCTCGCGCATTTTCTCTGACCCTCCATCGCGGCGTGGGGACATCCGCCCATACAAGCCGGAAACATTACACACTCGCCACATACCGGGTCGTTTGGTAAATACTCCATCCATTTCAAATAGTTCGAATTAGCTTTCACACCTTCTCGAACATTTCCAACGGCGCACTCGCCCTTGCCAACCTCATCCCAACATTTAAAAAGTCTACCAAGCGGATCGATGACAAACGAATTAAGGGAAACCGCACAGCAGACACCTGGTTCATACGGCGTAAACGGAATAACGTTGAATCCGCGCTCGCTAGCTTTATCCATAAAGAACGTTTCAACTTGAGAGAACCCACGCTGAGAAAAACAATGAATGTCATTTGCGCAAGTATCGTTAACATTGTCGACCGCAGCAAGATAAATCGCGACTTTACCGCGAAGCCCTTTAGCGTCAAGCTCGTCAATCAACGCATCGACCTCTTTGCTATTGGACTCATCGACATTCACGCGAATGGTAATCTGAAGAACATCGGCACATGAGATTATATTGTCGATAATGGCATCATATGTCGGACGACCGTCGGCCGGGACCCTCCGCGAATCATGATCCCTCTTTGAGCCATCGATAGTGATTTGAACCGAACCGACCTGACAATCAGCAAGCTTCTGAGCAATTTCTCGCGTCAGGAGATATCCGTTCGTTACCATTCCGGCAGAATAAGTAGCGCCTGGCCTAATCGCCCCTCTCAGTTCTTTTGTCAGTCGCTCGATCATGTCCACACAGAGTAGGGGTTCGCCTCCATACCAGTCAACGTGAAGATCGTTGATCCCGGGATAGCCGGAACGCACGAATTCTGCGATATCCGTCATTGTCTCTTCTGACATAGTGGGGTGCGAGCAGCCCTTTTCATAGCAATAGGGACACCTAAAATTGCATGCCAGCGTTGGAGCAATCGTCAGTCCTAAATAGTCATTTGCAAACCTTGCCGACAAACTCTCAAGCATCAACATTCGCCGCTCGTCAACATCGTCATCTACCAACATGCCACCCATCTTAAGGGCCTCTTCGAAATCACCATCCAAGGCGGCAGCACCCTTGCGATATAAATTCAGCTCATTCGTGTGCGCAGCGTCAAGGTCGAGAACGCCACCAGACTGGGTATTGTAGATAGTGATACCGTTCACATCATTCTCTTCAATAACGTTAAATTCAGACTCTTTCATTTATATGCTCCGTTTTCTGATAGCACCCTTGATAGCCCAACAAAGTCCGAGGATGACAATGGGAACGACTGTTGCCAGCGCTACAAATAGCAACGTCCCCGGCACGATGAATTGAATTGGTCGCGGGGACGCAAGGGTCGCCAGCCATGTCAAGTGCAGTGGCATATTTGGATTCCCATACCCCAAATAAAGCAGCAGGATGATGAACGATAGAACAAACGCGCCATTTCCAAAGAGCGAGATGGCCAGGACGAGCAGCAGGCATAACGTTGTGCAAATCAAGGCAGCAAGAGACAGCCGAAGAAGAAACTCTCCGATCATATCCATCGTCATTCCTATGCCACTCGCGCTTTGGACCGCACCAACGAGTATCGAAAAGAGAACAAAACCACCGACAAGCGTGACAATCGAGACAAGAGTCCTTGCAACCAACAACTGTACTGTTTTCATTCCCCTTGCATAGGAAACAAGCCATTGAGATCCCGTTATCGGAGTTCGAAACGCATAGCCGATGACGAGAACAGCAACAATAGGAAAGAACAGAGAATGGGCAAGCGGTGCCACAGCGGAAAGGTAGCGAGCTCCATCTTTAACGAGGTCTCCCGGAATTCCCCCAAAACCATATTGTGGGTTTGGAAAGAAGCCCATAACACCGTCGCCAAGCCAATCGCTCGTTCCGTAGGCTCTCCATGGTTCATAAGACACAGAATAAAGCAATGCGAGCACGAAACCTGCCGCAATCAGCAGAAGAGGCGCTTTGCTCTTCATAACTCGATAGGCTTCAGCCTTAATCATATCTTCGCAGCGCATTTCTACCCCCTCCTCGCTTTGATTCCCATGACCCCGAGCTGCAACGAAACAACGGTGCAAATAACAGAGAAAAGAATGATCTGATTAATGGCTAGGCCTTGAAAGCACAGATTTCCAAGATGGCGTAAGTATGGTCCGACTGAGAGCCACCAGGGAATTTGCGTCGATGCGTGATTGGAAAAGACCACCAGCGTATATTCATCGGAGGCGAGCAGCGTCCCGACCAACACCAACATAATGCTAAGCGGTGCATTTCTAAGTAAATAGAAAACTGCCATCGACTGAGCTACTAATGCAGCCAAAATAACATCAATCAAAAGCAACACGGGCAGGTATCTATCAAGAAACACCCGCCCATCCACATAGCAGCCAAGCGGAGATTTGAAGAGAGTAAATCCCGAAAACAGGTTGAACGCTATTGAAGTTGCAATCGTCAGAACAAGCCACTTTGCGACAACGGCCTTTGCTATACCCGTACCCTTTGCATACGTCACTTCAGAAGACCTGCTTTGATAATCCATCGCACAGGAAATAACAATGCATCCGACCAGAACGAAAAACCACTCGTAGGTCATGAATAGTGCCGTCCGAACCGCCGAACCAGCCGGGTCAGTCTTGTCGAGGATGTTCGCAAAGAAACCGATCTGTTTGCCGACTCCCCCTAAATCAGATGTTCCATAGGTCCCATACATATTTGGATTACAGACATCTTTAACAATCCAAATCCCCCAGATCAACAACACGAAATAGGCTGGATTTCTGAGCAACCGACGGGCTTCGCATCTAATCAGTCGCAGAAGTTGCATTATCTGCCTCCCCGATCAAATCCAAAAACCGCTTTTCCAGACTTCTGTCTTTATAGGAATTCTCTTCCTTAACGAGAAGTCGGCCTTGATGGAGAAAAGCGAAGGATGTCGCGACTTTCTCCAGTTCATCTAGGTTGTGGCTTGAAATGAGCACCGTTTTATCCCTCCTGTCCTTTAACGACAGCAGAAGATCACGTACCTCGATCACGCCCACTGGATCGAGCCCGTTTATCGGTTCATCCATGATGAGCAATTGCGGGTTGCCCAGTAGAGCCGTTCCGATATCCAGACGCCGCTTCATGCCGAGAGAGTATTGTTTTACCGATGCATCCGCTGCATTTTCTAGACCAACGGCAGCGAGCACTCGATTGACTTCACTTTTTGGCAGCCCCCACTCGATACAGCGTGAGGTCAAGTTTTCTCGCCCGGTTAAGTTCAAGAATGCCCCACAGCCGTCAGGGACGAATCCGATGTTTCTGCGCGCTCTTGCCAGACCCGTTCTCCCAGACTCGCCGAAAAAACTGATTGAGCCTTTCGTTGCTTTAAGCAAGCCAAGAAGAATATCGATCAATGTACTCTTCCCTGCGCCGTTCTCCCCAACGAGAGCGCACACTTCGCCCTCATCTATATCAAATGAAACATCAGACAACGCCCAGTTTTTGCCGTAGCGCTTTGATAGATCCTTGATTGAAATCGCATTACCCATGTCTCATGAACCTCATTAAAAAAGGCAGCGCGGCCGACGGATGGCAGTTATCGACCACGCTGCTTACCCTCTGCTGTCTTAACCAGCATTAACGTTCGCGTTGCTAGAAATGAACATATACGCCAAAACAGCTACAGCGCGAACACGGGTGGTAATTGCGGCAGCCACCACCGCCACCCTGCACGTTGCTACACGGATCGATTACCCAGTTCATAATTACCTCCTTTCGATTTATCTTCTGTTTTAATACGCTGTTATCGTATATCGATAATCTAATGATTTCAAGAACTATTTTCAAATAAATTAAGGCTCCTATCGATCGTTTCAGTAGGAGCCTTGCATGTATACGTGTTTGTATTCTTGTCTTCTTATTCTGTTTTGTTATTCCTTAGAAAGATCTACTACGTAAACCTCTGTGGGCAATATCTCGGAGGGGTCGGGATTGCGTCTTTGCAAAATCTTATTCCGCGCACGCGCGATGGTAAGTTCCTCAAGTTCTATTTCACTCACGCGACGGATCAAATCTCCCGGCTGACAATCCAACTCAACACAGATATCAAGCAATGTCTTCAAGCGTATGGCTTTGATTTTTGCATTACGGATTTTAGAAATGTTAGCTGGCGTATGCCCAGTCGCTCTTATTAGATCGGCATTTGTTTTCCCGGTCTTAAGCAAAATCGTCTCAACCTCAATAATGAGATAATCCATGGTCAATCACCTAGACCAAATCATCGGACTGGGACTGCAAAAGCGCCCCATAGCGCCAGAAGATCGACAAAGCGAAAGCGACCATCATTGCAATGATGGATCCCACATCCAAAGTGATGCCTGAGTCACCAATCTGAAGGAGAGCGGAATTCATACGACAGCTCAACATACAATTGCCCATCATTATTTTTAAATCGCTGCCAATCTGTAGAGAGCCCATCACGGCATTGATTGCAAATAGGCAGGCAATAACGGCAATCATCCGTGCATGTCGGATAGTAAAAGGCGATTGACGACGGGCGACATCGAAGCTAATGCTTGACAATGTAAACTCCCCTGCCAGGAGCAAAACCGCCCATAGCGCCAAGTTTGGGAGCGCGATGCTGCCGCCCTTACCAAGCTCAACGACCCCCTCGATTACCACTGCGCCGTTCAAAATACTTTGGCATGCAACAACAAATGCCGAACCAAAGACGGCGATGGTAGCGATGGCTATAAGTACCAGCACGGCACAAAGAACCATTCCGATTTTTCTCATGTTATCGAACGACATCTCAATTCTTTGAGCGCTATTCGCCATAGTAACTCCTTTTGCCATCCAGCAGAACTCTTTCAATTATTTTATCGTTACCGGAAACTCTTCTCTACAAGAAAAGGGGCGCACCTCCATCGGAAACGCCCCCTATCATGCAAGGTTATATTCAATCCCTACAGCGCGCCGGAACCGGCTTGCATCATGCCGCCGGGGCCCGAGGTCACGCCGCCGCTCACGGGCGCGGCGTTGCCGGTGTGCGGTGCCGCCGGGGCGGTATCGCCACCGAGCGTGCCCGCCGGACGCGGTGCCGGGATCTCGCCCGTGCCATGGCTAAAGACAAACTTGCCATCGGCCACGTCGCACAGGACGGTATCGCCCTCGCCCCACTCGCCGGCCAGAAGCTCCTCGGACAGCGGGTCCTCGATGAGCTTTTGAATAGCACGGCGCAGCGGACGCGCACCGTTGGTGAGGTCGGTGCCCTCGGCCACGATCTTGTCATAGGCCGCATCGGTGAGCTTGATGTTCATGCCGTTGGCAATCAAACGCTGACGCAGGTCGTCCACCAGCAGGTGCGCGATCTTGGTCAGGTTCTCGCCCGAGAGCTTCTGGAACACCACGATGTCGTCGATACGGTTGAGCAGCTCGGGGCGGAACAGGCGCTTGAGCTCGCCCATCGCGCGGCCGCGGATCTCACTCGAGGTGAGGCCCTGCTCGCCGGTGGTACCAAAGCCCACGCTCGCATCCTGCGCAATCTCGCGGGCGCCCACGTTGGACGTCATGATGATCACGGTGTTGCGGAAGTCGACCGTCTTGCCCTGGCTATCGGTCAGGCGGCCCTCCTCCAGCACCTGCAGCAAGATGTTGAAGATATCGGGGTGCGCCTTCTCAATCTCGTCGAACAGCACGACCGAATACGGGTGGCGACGAACGGCTTTAGTGAGCTGGCCACCCTCGTCGTGGCCGACGTAACCCGGAGGGCTACCGATGAGCTTGGAGACCTCGAACTCGCTACCGAACTCGGACATGTCGAAGCTGATGAGTGCATCCTTGCTGCCAAAGAGGTACTCGGCGAGCGTCTTGGCGAGCTCGGTCTTGCCCGTGCCGGTGGGACCCAGGAAGATAAAGCTGCCGCCGGGGCGACGCGGGTCCTTGAGGGGTGAGCGGCTGCGGCGCACGGCCTTGGCAACTGCCTCGACAGCCTCATCCTGACCGATGATGCGCGTCTTGAGCACGCTTTCGGCCTGCAGCAGGCGACGGCTCTCGCTCTCGGTAAGCGAGGACACCGGCACGCCCGAAGTCACGGACACGATATCGGCGATCTGACTCACATCGATGGTGAGCGGGCTGGCGTCGAGCTCGGCGGTCCAGGCGGCCTTGGCCTCGGCGAGCTCAATCTCGGCGGCCTTCTGCTGCTCGGTGATCTCGGCGGCCTTGTTCATGTCGTCGCTCTCGGTGGCCTCCTGCGCGGCGGCCTTAAGCTCCTCCACGCGATGCTCGGCCTCACGCACCGGCTCGGGTGCGCGATTCGCGGCGATGCGAGCGCGGGCACCGGCCTCGTCAATGAGGTCGATGGCCTTATCGGGCAGGAAGCGATCCTGGATGTAGCGGTTGGAAAGGTTCGCGGCAGCCTCGATAGCACCCTGCGTATACCGCACATGGTGGTGCTCCTCGTAGCGCGGCTTGAGCGCGGTCAGGATCTTGACCGTGTCCTCGACGCTCGGCTCCTCGACATCGATGGTCTGGAAGCGACGCTCAAAGGCCGGGTCCTTGGTGAGGTACTTGCGGAATTCCTCGGCCGTGGTGGCGCCGATAATCTGGAAGGCACCGCGCGCGAGCACGGGCTTGAGCATGGAGCTCGCGTCGATGGAGCCCTCGGCAGAACCGGCACCGATGATGGTGTGCATCTCGTCGATAAACAGGATGACGTCGTCGGCTTCGGTGGCCTCCTGGATCACGTTCTTGAGGCGCTCCTCAAACTCGCCGCGATACTTGGCACCCGCCACGAGACCCGGCAGGTCGAGCGTCCAGATATTCTGGTTCATGAGGTTCTCGGGCACGTTGCCGGCTGCAATCTGCTGAGCTAGGCCCTCGACGATGGCCGTCTTGCCCACGCCGGGATCGCCCAGAATGAGCGGGTTGTTCTTGGTGCGGCGCGAAAGGATCTCCATCATACGCTGGACTTCCTTTTCGCGACCAATTACAGGGTCGAGCTCGCCGTCGCACGCCTTCTGCGTGAGGTTGGTCGCGAACTGCTTGAGCGTATCGGTACCACCCCCCTTTTGCTGAGAGGCATCCGAGCCGCTAAAGAACGGCAGGCCCGCACCGGGACGACCGGCACCGGCGCCGGCGAGCGGACGCTTCTTGTCCTGGTCCTTGGCGGTGAGTTTCTCGATAGCCTTTTTGATGGAGGCGGACGACACACCCAGGCGCATGAGGATGTCCATGGCCATGCCGTTGCCCTCTTCGACGATGCCGATCAGCAAGTGCTCGGTCGACACGTAGGTCTGGTTGTTCTCACGCGCCACGCGGAATGAACGCTCCATCACGCTAATGACGAGCGGCGTAAAGGCGAGCTTGGCCGCCTCGGTCTCATCACTGGGCTCGGGAACCGTGGTCTGGACCTCTTTGAGAGTATCCATGATGTCATCATAGGAGATGTCGAGCGAACGCAGTGCCTCGGCGGCAATGCCCTCGTCCTCCTTGGCAAGCGCGAGCAGCAGGTGCTCGGTGCCCACCTTATTTGAGTGAAGATCGAGCGCTTCTTGCTTGGCCATGGACATGACCTTGCGCGCGCGATCGGTAAAACGGTCTAACATGCTAGTTCCTCTTAGACGAGCTAGTTTTTTCAAACGCAAAGCGCCGCCCCGCGGCAGCGCTTTGGTCTCTTTACCCATATGGAGTATATGTTAACCGTTGGGACCTTTCCCACCCGTAGCCGCGCGACAACGTCTACAAAAAAGGAATTGCCAGGTGCGTCTGCATCGGCCCAACGAGCGTGGATTTTCGGACACCCATTCCACGAGCGTGGATAATCTCCCGTTTTGAGCCCGTAAACAGGCCAAAAACGGGAGATTATCCACGTTCATGTTTTGCGGATCAGTTTCATTTGCACCAATTAGCTGGTGTGGCGCCAGCGAGAGTCGGTGAGGGTTCTCGCCACGCCCAGGCCAACGGGCAGAAACGCCACAATGAGCACTGCACGCACAAACCAGCCGAGCATATTGACCGTGTCGAAGGTGCACATGTAATACATCGAGCGATACAGATACAAGCCCGGCACCATAATGACAATCGATGGCACCGTGAGGGCGATACGTGGGTAGGTGAGCTTGATTTCGGCTAAGCTCGCGAGCAGCCCCGATACCAGCGCGCCGATAAACGCTGCCGCCTCGGGAGGCATACCTACGCTCAGGCCCAGAAAGGGAAACAGCGTCGGCGCATCGACGAGCGTAAGGCGCAAGGTATTGGACACGGCGCCGATCAGCCCAGCTGCCGCGGCCATCTTTACCGGGCTGTTGAACATCACCGAGAAGCCGAATACGCCAACAAAGCTCATCACCACGCGCAGGAGCGTAAGGGCAAGCGGCGAAAGGCCGAGCGGGGCAAAATCATCCGGTGCCAGCCCCACACACTCGGCAACCATCCAGCCCACAAGGGTCGCCATCACAATAATCGACACGGCATACGAAAGACGCTCAATGCCGCTTCGCATATCGAGCTTAGCGATGTCGAGGCCTGCCGTAATGAGGGGAAAGCCGGGAATCACAAAGAGCATGGCGCCGATATAGCCTTCTTGGTGCGACATTGCCCCCGGTACGACCTGGCCAAGGCCGAGCAATGCCAGCAGATACGAAACGCAAGCGAGCGCAACGCCAATCGTCAGCGCGCTAAACTGGCCAAGACCCTGCTTGAGAATATGAGAGCGAGCAAAGTTGCCAACACCAGCGCCTACGAATGCGCAGGCCATCTCGATAGGGCCGCCGCCGAGCAAAAAGACGAAGGCGCCGCAAGCACAAGCTGCCGCAAGGCCCTGTTGCCAGGGAGAGTAATCGGGTTTTGAACTCTCAACGGTCTTGAGCATCTCGTGGTATTCGTGCACGGTAAACCGGCGCCCATACGTCTCGATTTCCTTTAGGAAGCTCTCCATCATCCAAATGCGATGGGTATTGACTCCCGTTGTGGGCAGGCTGACAACCTCGTTAAAGCAGTGGCCATCTTCGATGCAGGTGCACTCAAACGACAGAAGACTTAAGTCAACGTGGACGGTGACACCGAGTACGGCGGCAACGCGATTCATGGTATCGCGTACACGCCAGGCACCCGTTCCGCTCGCGAGCATAAGCATACCGGTGCGGCAGATGATGGATGACTTATCGGTGAGCGGCGCATCGACGGCAAGCTCATCGCCTGCCGTCACGATCTGGTGCCAGTCTGTTTTCATATGGAGTGCGCCGGCACGAACACCGTGGTGCATGGGGGCTCTCGAAAGCAGCGAGTCAAGGCGCGAAGACTGTGGGGGCTCCGTTGATTCGTCCTCAACCTCATCAGTCTCTTCATCGACCAGATCAAATGAGTCAAGCGATGCCGGCTCGCGACGATCGATTAGCTCCTCATCCTCATCGTCAAAGTAATTGAACTGATCGAGCATGTCCTCTTCGATTGCACGCTCGCTCGCGTCGTCCATATAGACGCTCCCTTCCTACCGACTAACCCCCATCCTAGGCAGCAACGGCTAAAGGAAACATAAAAGAGACGGCTGCCATGCGAGCCATGTGCTCAATAGCCATTGAGTAGTCGTTTAAGAACGTCCCCAATGACTACAAGGAGTGTCCCCAAGTGCCGACACAAAAGGAACTCCCCATCTGCCGCATCGCAGGTTGAGCCTACGCCAGCGAGCGCCGTCCAGAGCGAACAAGTTGGCATGAAAAAGGTAAGGCATAGACCTTCTGGTCATGCCTTGCTTTTTGAATGACAAATTGTCGCTCTGGGCGGCGCGCAGCGTCGACCGGTCCGCCGTTCGGTAGAACGGCGGAACCTGAGGGCGCAGCGTCGAGCCGTTACGCGGTTCGTAGAACCGCGTAACCCCCTAGTACATCTTTGCGCCGGCGGGGATGGAGGCGTCGAGCTGGATCAGGTTGAGACGCTCCTCGCCCTCCTCCTCGTGGATAGCGCTGATGAGCATGCCGCAGCTAGGAATGCCCATCATCTTGCGCGGAGGCAGGTTGGTGATGGCGAGCAGAGTCTTGCCGACCAGGTCCTCGGGCTCATAATAACCGTGAATGCCGGAGAGGATGGTGCGGTCGGTGCCAGTGCCGTCGTCGAGCGTAAAGTTCAGCAGCTTCTTGGACTTCTTGACGGCCTCGCACGCCTTGACCTTCACAGCGCGGAAATCGCTCTTGGAGAAGGTATCAAAGTCGACGAACTCCTCAAACAGCGGCTCGACGGCGATCTTGGAGTAATCAACCGTGGGCTTGAGCGGCTTGACGAAGGGGCTCGCGGCGTTGCCGGCCTCGGCAGCCTTGGCGGCAGCGGCACCGGACTGGAAACCCTTCTCGGGCTTCATGTGCGGGAACAGCAGGACGTCGCGGATAGAAGCCTGGTTGGTGAGCAGCATGACCACGCGGTCGATACCAATGCCAATGCCGCCCGCGGGAGGCATACCGTACTCGAGGGCGCGCACGTAGTCCTCGTCATACTCCATGGCCTCATCGTCGCCACCAGCCTTCTCGGCCATCTGGGCGGCAAAGCGCTCGGCCTGGTCGACCGGGTCGTTGAGCTCGGAGAACGCATTGGCGTACTCGTGACCGGCGATAACCAACTCAAAGCGGTGGGTTAGACGCGGATCGTCCTCAAAACGCTTGGCGAGCGGGCTGACCTCGATGGGGTAATCGCACACGAAGGTCGGGTTGACGATGGTGTCCTCGCCCAGTTCATCGTAAATCTCGGCGATGATCTTGCCAGCAGTCCACTCGGGCTTAATCTCCAGGCCCTTCTCGCGCGCGGCGGCGGCAAGCTCCTCGACCGGCGTGTCGATGGTGACCTGTTTGCCGAGCACATCCGAGACGATGTCGGTCATGGGACGGCTGGCCCACTCACCAGAAAGGTCGATGGTCTGGCCCTGGTACTCTATGACCTCGGGGTTGCCGATGGCCTTGTTAGCCGCCTTGATGACACCCTGGGCGAGCGCCTTCATGCCCTCGAGGTCGGAGAAGGCACGATAGGCCTCCATCGTGGTGAACTCGGGGTTGTGGGTAAGGTCCATGCCCTCGTTACGGAAGATACGGCCGATCTCGAACACGCGCTCAAAACCGCCGACGATGCAGCGCTTGAGGTGCAGCTCGGTAGCAATGCGCAGGTAGCACTCCTGATCGAGCGCGTTGAAGTGCGTGATGAACGGCTTGGCAGTAGCGCCGCCCTGGATGGTCTGCAGGATGGGGGTCTCGACCTCCATGTAGCCGTCGGACTCCATAAAGCGACGGAAGGTGGAGAGAATCTGCGAACGCTTACGGAAGGTCTCGCGAACGTCGTCGTTGGCGATCAGGTCGACATAGCGCTGGCGATAGCGGGTCTCCTTGTCGGAAAGACCGTGGAACTTCTCGGGCAGCGGACGAACGGCCTTGGAAAGCAGGGTCGCGCTCTTAGGGGCAACGGAAAGCTGGCCGCGCTGGGTGCGCACAACCACGCCGGTCACGCCCAGGATGTCGCCCAGGTCGAGAGCCTTGAGCGTATTCCAGGCAGCCTCGTCCATGTCATTGATGCGGCAGAACAGTTGAATCTCGGCAGTCGCATCGCGCACGACGATGAACATGATCTTGCCCTGACCGCGCTTGGCGACCACACGGCCGGCGATCTTCACGACGTCCTCGGTGTCCTCGCCATCGGCAAGCTCGGCATACTTAGCCTCGATATCGGCAACGTAGTCCTCAAGCTCAGAGTGCTCGGGATAGGGGTTCTGGCCCGCCTCGAACAGGGCGGCGCGCTTGGCCAGGCGGGTGGCGCGCTCGTCGTTGAGCGTCGATGCCTGATCTGCGGCGTTCTGGTTCTCTGCCATAAGTTAGCTCCTCAAACTAAAACGCTCCCCAGGATTCGGTCCCAGGGAGCGAAAACATACCTTTACGCGGGACCGTGGTCTAGCGTGCAATCTTGGCGATGGTGTAGACGCGAGTCTTGCCGGAAGGCGTAACGACCTCGACGGAGTCGCCCTCGCCGTGACCGATGATGGCGTGGCCGACCGGAGACTCGTTGGAAATCTTGTGCTCGAGCGAGTTGGTCTCGGTGGTACCGACGAGCGTGACTTCCATGACCTCGCCGTTGGGATCAATCAGAGAAACGGTGGAACCGATGGAGACGGTCAGATCGCCCGTGGTGGCAGCAACCTGAGCGTTGGCGAGGATGGCCTGGATCTCGGCAATACGAGCGGCGTTCTGGGCCTGCTTGTCCTTAGCGGCATCGTACTCGGAGTTCTCCGAAAGGTCGCCGAACGCGCGGGCTTCCTTGATGTCCTCGACGATCTCCTTGGCGTAATCGCCCTCACGCCAAGCGAGCTCCTCGACGAGCTTCTGGCGGCCCTCAGCGGTCAGTACGATCTGGCTTGCGTCCATACGGATATCTCCCCAACTCTGATCAAACAATCAACTGTCAACAAAACGAAAAAGACCGGCTAGCCTGCGGGCAAGCCGGTCAGGTGCTCACCCCAAAGGGATGGGACTACTCTGCGTCCGCGTCGCTGTCCTCTGCCTGCTTCTTCTTGGCAGCAGCGAGCTTGGCCTCGAGCTCAGCGATCTCCTTGTCCTCCTCGGACTGCTCGACCACGACCTCCTCGGCCTGCTTGGTCTCGGCCTTATCGTCGCCCTCCATACCCTCACGGATATTCTTGACGGTAGAGCCGAGGGACTTGCCGAGCTTCGGCAGGTTCTTGGGCCCGAAGATAATCAGGACAACGACGAGAATAATGATGAGCTCAGGAGCCCTCAGTCCAAACATGTAGACCTCCACAATACAGCGAGACAAGCTCGAATGAGTATACCGCGGGTATCGCGGTATCACAACAATAGCTAAAAAAAGGGACCGCAAGAAGCGGTCCCTCCTCATGCTCTGGTCGGGTTGACTGGATTTGAACCAGCGACCCCTGCGTCCCGAACGCAGTGCTCTACCAAACTGAGCCACAACCCGTTAGCTCGACTATAGTAACAAAGATTTTCGCCGCGTGCTAGATAAATTTTTATTTCTTTGGCGCTTCAATGCGAACCGTGTCGGAAACGAGCTCCGTTGCATAAGCCCACCAGCCGTTTTGTTGAGCCGTCGCCGCAAGATTGGCTGCCGTGGCGGCGCTATCGCAGAGAGCAAACGAGCAGGCACCCGAACCGCACACGTTTGTGGCAATGGTACCGTCCTGTGAACGAAGCCAGTCGAGCACCGTTTGAATCCGCGGCTCCATCTGCGCGGAAATGACACCCAGGTTGTTGTGGACGAGCGCGTAGGCCGCCTCTGCGTCTCCCGAGCGAAGGGCAGATGCGATCGCTCCGGGCTTGTCCGCAGACGCTGGGGTCTCGTCAAAACGTCGATAGGCTTCAATTGTTGAAACGCTTGCCTCGCGCGGCTTAACCAGCACGACGGGTGTCGCGGGAAGTGCGGGGTACTCGGTTGCCAGCACGTCTCCCCCACCCACGTAAAATGCAGGGCTGGCATGCAAAAAGAAGGGAACGTCGGCGCCAATGCCGCGCGCGATGTTGTCCAGCGCGGGATCGGCACGGTCGATACCCCACAGCTCTGCCAAGGCGACAATGACCGCCGCGGCATCCGTCGAAGGACCGCCCAGGCCGGCACACAACGGGATGCACTTCTCGATCGTGATGCAGACGTTGGCTTCACGACCATAATGCTCGGCCATAGCGAGCGCAGCACGATACGCCGTATTCTTTTGCATGGGAAAGTCGGATGTCGGAATCGTCTGGACGGTCAGCGCCTGTGCCGGCGTAACCGTCACGGTATCGACAAGACCAACGGCTGCCATCAGGGAATCGACCTTATGGTAGCCGCGGTCGTCACGCTCGGTATGAACCCCCAGATAGAGGTTGATCTTTGCCGGCGCGGAAAGGGTCAGGGACCAATCGGTCACCGCTAGTGCTCCTCGAGCTGATTGCCGAGCGGGGTAAAAATGTGCTCGCCGCTCTCGGGGTCGAACAGCTCGACCTGGCCGGTGAGAACATCAATATACTGGTAGGACTGACGCGACTTGCGGCCACGGCGCTCGTCGACCTCGACGATAAAGACTGCCGGATGGACGCTCTTGATGGTGCCCATGCGCTCGACGACGCGGGTGCGGCCCATGTTGGCCTTCACCTTAACGCGATCGCCCACCATATCGGTCAGCTTCTCGTGGATGTCGTCGACGTGATTGACTTCCATCTCTTCCATGAACAGGGCCTCCAGAAGGTGCAATTCAAAAAGGGGATAATACCCCTAAGATAGACAAAACTCTAATACTATAGCACCCTGCTGCCGCCATACGCAAGTAGCTAAAAAAGCCCCATCCCAAATACGTACCAGACGACAACCTCGCATGACCAGTTGTTACGCGGTTTGGTAAAACCGCGTAACCTAAAGGTTGTCCGTGTCCAAAACGATGGTGAACGGACCGTCGTTGACCAAGTCGACTTTCATATCGGCGCCAAAGATGCCGTGCGCCACGTGTTCGACATCTTGACGAACGAGCGTCAGGAAGTACTCGTAGAGCTCGTTGGCAACATCGGGCGCGCCTGCATCGGTAAACGACGGACGGCGACCGTGGCGGCAGTCAGCGAACAGCGTGAACTGCGACACCACGAGCATCTCGCCGTCGACATCGGCAAGCGCCAGATTGGTCTTGCCGTTCTCGTCCTCGTTGATACGCAGCCCGCGGAGCTTGCCCCACAGCTTGTCGGCCTCGGCACGCGTATCGCCATGGCCCACGCCCAGCAGGACCAGATAGCCGCGCCCAATTTTGCCCACGCACTTGCCGTCGACCGTCACGCCGGCGTTGAGCACGCGCTGCACCACCGCGCGCACGGCCTACTCCTCGCCCGTCAGTTTGGCGGATAGGTGCTCGAGCGCATGGAATCGATGACTGATGGCGTTCTTCTCGTCCGCCGTCAGCTCGGCCATGGTCTTGCCCGGCGTGTCGACCGGCAGGAACAGCGGGTCGTAGCCAAAGCCGTGATCGCCGCGGCCCTCGTGTGCGATAGCGCCCTCGCAGGCGCCCTCAGCATAGGTGACCAAACCGTCCGTGTCGATGAGCGCAACGACGCTCATAAAGCGCGCGGTGCGATCCTCGTCGGCCACGCCTTCCAGGTTAACGAGCAGCTTGGCGTTGTTGGCGGCATCGTCGCCATGCACGCCCGCATAGCGCGCGCTATACACGCCCGGCTCGCCGTCCAGGGCATCAACGACCAAGCCAGAATCGTCGGCAATGGCCATAAGGCCCGTCTCCTCGACCGCAGCCTGCGCCTTGATGATGGCGTTCTCCAAAAACGTCGTGCCGTTTTCCTCGGGGTCCTCAAAATCGCCCAGCTGGCCGAGCGCCACAAAGCGCACCTCGGGCATGACCTTGCCCAAAATGGCCTCGATCTCGGTGAGCTTATGAGCGTTTCCGGTTGCCACGACGATGGTCGCCGCCGGGTCGAGGGTGTCGATGTCGATCTTCTCAAGTGCCATGAGTGGTCTCCTTGTCTCTATAGCAATGCCGCGCCGAGGGCGACGAGGGCCTCCGCCTCTCCCCTCTCAATCAACGGCAGTCTTATACTTCGACGTTTTCCCAGATAAAACCTGCCAAATAAACCTGTCCCTTTTTGGCAGGTTAGGCGATGGCTTGGCGCTGAAGCTCGATGAGCTCGGCGATGCCTTTGTCGCCCAAGTCGAGCAGGGCGTTGAGGCGCTTACGGTCAAAGGGCGCCTGCTCGCCAGTGCCCTGGAGCTCGATCATCTCACCGGTGTCGGTGGCGACGAGGTTCATGTCGACTTCGGCATGGCTGTCCTCGGAATAATCGAGGTCAAGCAGCGTATTGCCGTCGACAACGCCCATGGAGATTGCAGCCACCTGGCCGGTAAGCGGGATGCGCTCGATCTTGCCCGCCTCGACCCACATGGCGAGGGCGTCGTGCAGCGCCACCCAGGCGCCGGTGATGCTCGCTGTACGCGTGCCGCCATCGGCCTGAATCACATCGCAGTCGACGGTGACGGTGTACTCGCCGAGCGCCTTCATGTTGACGACGGTACGCAGGCTGCGGCCAATGAGGCGCTCGATCTCCATGGAGCGACCCTTGCGGTTGGCGTGCTCGCGCTTGCAGCGCTTGCCGGTCGACGCCGGCAGCATGGCGTATTCCGCGGTCACCCAGCCGGCCTTAGCTCCCTTTCGCCAACCCGGCACACCCTCCTCGATGGTGGCGGCGCACAACACGCGCGTGTCACCGAACTCGGCAAAACACGAGCCGTGGGCGTGCTTCATGACGCCACGGGTGAGCTTAACGGGGCGCAACTCGTTGGCGGCGCGACCGTTGGCGCGGTTGACCTGCATGTACTCCATAGAAAAATCCTTTCGGCAAAAGGTGTGGCGAAGGCTCTGACGGCGGCCTTACATCTATTTCAGCTCATCGATATCGATATGCTCAATGCTCTTGAGCGGCTGACCAAAGATAAAGCTGCCCGCCACCGCAAACTCGGCAATGTTATCGGCCGTCGTGGCAAAACGATGCTGCGGCTCGGCGGCGACGCCCGCCAGCTGCTCGCGGCGCGTGAGGATATCGGTCAGCTCGCGCGTGGTCTCCTCGGCGGAACTCACGACGCGTACCCCAGGCCCCAGCGCATGGCGGATAGGTCCCACCAACAGCGGAAAATGCGTACAGCCGAGCACCACGGTATCGATACCGTGGTCGCGCAGTGGCTCAACCGTGGCACCCACCAGCGCACGCACGGCAGGCGTATCGAAGATGTCCTCGTTCTCAAGCCACTGCTCTTGCAGATGCGCACCCGAGGCGAGCTCGTGTTCGACAACCTCGACAAAGCTCGAGGCGGGGCAGCCGTATACGTCGACGCCGGCATCTAGGTCCTGAATGGCGCGCGTGTAAGCGCCCGAGCGAATGGTGAGGTTGGTGGCGAGCACGCCTACGCGACGCGTGCGGGTGCTGTTGATTGCCGCACGGGCACCCGGCGCGATCACGCCGATCACGGGAACGTCGAGCACCTGCTGGGCCAGACGCAAGGCCGCAGCTGTCGCCGTGTTGCAGGCGATGACCATAATCTTGACGTCGTGCTTCGACAGCCAACGGCCCGCCTGCAACGCAAACGAGCGCACCTCATCCTCGGTGCGCGTGCCGTAGGGGCAGCGTTTGGTGTCGCCGAAGTAGTAGACGGACTCATGCGGCAGCGCCGTCGCGATGGCGCGCGCAACCGTCAGACCGCCCAAACCAGAATCGAACACGCCAATCGGGCGCGTGTCGCCTGCCGGATTCTCGATATCGGACATTACCTCACCAGTCTCTCTCGAAAAGACATGTCCAAGTGCGGCGACGCCGCGCTACGAACGCGCCGCGACCAGCAACTCTGCCGTCGCCGCCCAACCGTCGACAATTTTGCCGCGCGTAACGAAAGCGTTCTCGCAAGCAGCCAGGAACTCGGGCGCGCCGGCGCTCGTCAGGCCATTCTCGACCAGGCAGAACGTGCCCACGTGATCGGCCATGTAGAAGTCGGACTCGGAGTCGCCGAGCGCGAGCGTCTCCTCGCGCTCGATCCCCAGGTGCTCGCAGAAGCGCGCAATGGCGACGCCTTTGTTGAGACCCGCGGGGTTGATGTTGAACGCGCGACCGTCCTCGACGCGATCGAGCTCGAGCGTCGTCGGCTTGGACAGATGCGTCAGGTGACCGTTACAGGCCCACACCAGGCCGCAGCCGGCCTCGTCGAGGATGGCCTGCGCCTCGTCATCGGGGATGTCGCCGCGCATGCCGACGGTGACCTCGCGGTACTTGTAGCCGGTCGACATGTCGTTGTGATACTCGATCTTGTGCGGCCAGCGGGCGAGGATCTTCTCGCACACGCCGGTCTGCTCGATCACCTGGTGCGGAGTAAGGCCGCAGACGGGGTCGTAAGGCATGTCGCCAGTCAGATACTCCCAATCGTTGGCTTTGAGGTCGTACATGACCAGGCCGCCCATCTCACCAATGTAAGAGTTGAGGCCGAGCACGCGCGCGTCCTCGTGGATCATGGTACGGTTGCGGCCCGAGGTGGGAACCACCTGAATACCAGCGCGAGCGAGTGCCACGACGGCCTCGACGAGTTTGGTCGAGGGGTTGCCGTCATTGTCGCGCAGCACGCACGAGCCGGGCGCGAGCATCGTGGCATCCAGGTCGGTAAAGACGTACTTGACCTTGGCCAAGCGCTCGCGCATCTCGCCCGAAAGCTCGGCAACGGTCGGCAGGGTGTTGTGGGACATGGTTACTCCGTTTACGTAGAAGGGTTTGGACTTGGACGGCATGTTTTGATTGAGGGAACACGCTTATGGCGACAGCGCACTCAGGGCGCCGCCGCCATCATAGTTCATTAGTCAAACTGGGTAACATCGATCAGGCGATTGGCCAACGAAAGGTCGCTCTCGATGGGCACGAACTCGTCACCCACGTGCATGAGCTCCTCGTCACCCTTTGCCAGCAGCAAGACAATGGTGGGAGCATCGGGGTTAACGTACTCCTCGCGCGCCGCCTTGAACGCCGCATGCACAGCGGCTTCGCGATCGAGGATAATCTTGTTCGGCGTATCGTCGGGAACATGCTCGGCAAGCTCGCGACAGACCTTCATCGGGTCCTCGTGAGCCGGGTCCTCGTTGGCAAAGATCATCAGGTCGGAATATGGTGCGGCCTCGCGCGGAAGCTGCTCGCGGCGCTCCTGCGCCTTGCCGCCGGCAGCGCCAAACACTGCAATGACGGGGCTGGCGGGAAACGCACGTTTAACCGACGAGAAAAGCGATCGGAACGAAAGCTGGTTGTGCGCATAGTCAACGACGCAGATCACGCGGCCGTCCTTCGACTCCACGACCTCCATGCGGCCCGGCACACGAAGCTTGGAGAGGCCCTTCTTGATGGCATCGATACCGATGCCGATCTCGTGCGCAGCGGCGATAGCGACCAGCGCGTTCTCCACGTTAAAGTCTCCCGCGATACCCAGCAGGATCTTCTCCCCCGCCTCGGACTCGTCGGCACACAGGCCATGCAGGTTAAACTCGATGTTAAAGCCGACCACGCGGACATCGCTTGCCCACAGGCTTGCCTCGGGATGCTCGACGCCAACGGTCACCAAGCGCTCGGCCGTCGACGCTGCCTCCAGCACACGGTCAACCTCTTCGGTGCCCAGATTCACCACGGCGGTCTTTGCCTGGTCAAAGATCCTGAGTTTGCTCTCAAAATAATCCTCAAACGTGGGGTGTTCGATCGGCGAGATGTGGTCACGCCCGATGTTGAGGAAGCACGCCACGTCAAACGGCAGATTCTCGACGCGTTGGTACTTGAGCGCCTGGCTCGAGACCTCCATGACCATGGACTGGCGACCGGACTCACGGCAGTTGGCGATATGGCGCCAGACCTCGGGGGCCTCTGGCGTGGTATTGGTGCTCTCGTAGCACTCGATACCATCGTCGGTACTCACCGAGCCGATCATGCCGCAGGACTCGCCCGCTGCCTTGATGATGGACTGAAGCATAAAAGCGGCCGTGGTCTTTCCCTTGGTACCGGTGATGCCCACGATCTTGACGTCGTGGTCGGGACGGTCGTAGACCTCCGGCGGCAACAGGGCCATGGCTGTGCGAACGCTATCAACAACCAGCATCGCAGCACCGCTCTCCTGCGCCAGCGGCTCCAGAGACTCGACCAGCGACTCTTCGCACACAAATGCGACGGCGCCCGCATCGAGCGCCATGCTCAAAAACGCGGGCTTAAAGGCAGCGCCTTTGCAAAAGAACACGTCACCTGCCGAGACCGCGCGCGAATCAAACGAGCAGCCGGTCACGGCACGCTCGTCAACCTGCTCTGATGCGCGCAGCTCGCCGCACACATCGAGAAGCTTGGCAAGCGTATCGACCGTGGTCACGGTCGCGGAATCCGAATGGTGCATCTTTCGCCTTTCTCAGCCATTTGGCAGGGACGGTTTTTATAGTAACTGAAACGCACCCACGCAAAAACGGCTCCCGGAGGAGCCGTTACGCGCAGGCGTTCGTAAGCCGAGGCTAGGCAGCCTGAACAGCGGGCTGGTCCTCGTCGATAAAGAAGCGCTTGTACCACACCAGGAACACGAGCGGCGTATAGATCTTGCGCTGGAAATCGCCCTTGCCCGCAAAGTGCAGATCAAGCAGGTGCATGAGCTCGTCGGTATCGAAGAACTCGCTTGCCCACGGCGCGGTGAAGTACTCCTTGACATAGTCGTACCACTTTTGCTCGCGCAGCCAGTAGACAATCGGCACCGGGAAGCCCACCTTGGGACGGGTGGCCCACTCATCGGGCAGCGACTTGTTGGCAGCGTGGCGGAGTACCTGTTTGTTGCCGTTCTCGTTGATGCGGTAGCGGTCGGGAATGTGCTCGGCGAACTCCATGACTTTGCGGTCCAGGAAGGGCACGCGCAGCTCCAGCGAGTGCGCCATGCACATCTTGTCGGCCTTGAGCAGAATGTCGCCCGGGAGCCACATGTTCATGTCCAGGTACTGCTTCTTGACCAGCTCGGGCTGACCCTTTACGCGCGCGTAGATGGGGGCGGCGAGCTCGAAGGCGCCGTCGCCGGTGTTGTACTCGGGCTTGAGCACGCCGTCGACCTCACGCTCCGGCCATACCAGGGCCTGTCCTAGGAACGACTTCTCGGGGATCTCGGCACCCTTGACCAGGAAATTGTGGCCCTTGAAGTACGGCATGTGCAGCGCCAGGTTACCGAGCGCGCGACGGATGGGCAGCGGCACCATCTTTTTGTACTTGCGCACCGGAACCGTGTCCTCGTAATAGGCGTAGCCGCCAAAGAGCTCGTCGGCGCCTTCGCCCGAAAGCACGACGGTGACGTCCTTGCGGGCCATCTCGGCCAGGAACCACAGCGGCACGGACGACAGGTTGGACTGCGGCTCGTCCATGTGATACTGAATGTCCTCGAGCGCGCCAAAGAACTCGTCGGCGGTGATCATCTTGCGGACGTTCTCGACGCCGAGCTTGTCAGAGAGCTCCTTGGCGTAGTTGGTCTCGTTGAAGTTCTTGTAATCGAAGCCTACCGAGAAGGTCTTGTCGGGCATGAGGCAAGCGGCGATGTAGCTGGAGTCGACGCCACCGGAGAGGAACGACGCGACCTTGACGTCGGCGATACGATGGGCCTCGACGCTCTCGTGCACGACCTCGTCCAGCTCATCGACATACTCTTCGAACGGCTTCTCGACGGCAGAGTAATCGCAATCCCAGTAGCGCTCGATGTTCATCTTGCCGGTCGGGATATCGACGGTAAAGTAGTGCGCCGGCGGCAGCTTGTAGACACCCTCGAAGAAGGTCTCCTCGGTTGCCGAATACTGCAGCGTCATGTACGGACGCAGGGCCTTTTTGTTGACCGCCTTGTGGAAGTGCGGGTAGTCCAGGAAGCTCTTGATCTCAGAACCAAAGAGCACGCCCGGAGCGCCGTCGCCCGCATCGGCCATGGGATAGTAGTAAAGCGGCTTGATGCCAAAGATGTCGCGGGCGCCAAAAAGCTTGTTCTTCTTTTTGTCCCAGATGACGAAGGCGTACATACCGCGCAGGCGATCGAGAACGGCCTCGCCCCACTCCTCGTAGCCGTGTAGGAGGCTCTCGGTGTCGGCGCCGCAATGGAACTTGTAGCCCTTGGCTTCGAGCTCGGAACGGAGTTCTTGGAAGTTGTAGATCTCGCCGTTGAAGACAATGACGACGCTACCGTCCTCGTTGGCCATAGGTTGGGCGCCAGCCTCGGTCAGGTCGAGGATCGACAGGCGGCGGAAGCCGAGGGCAACGCGGCCGTCGATAAACTGACCGCCCATGTCGGGACCACGATGGACGATGCGGTCCATCATCTTGGTGAGCACCTCGGATTGGTTATCCGTCCCACCGACAAAACCGACAAAACCGCACATATACTATCCCCTCTGCTGTTGCTGGGCATCAAATCGAATCAGTAGCTTTTGAGTATACCCGAGGGCGTAAAGAGGGGCGGAATGTTCAGGCAATCTCAACTGAATCAGCTCCGCTGTGACACGTGCCGGTTACCTTTAATGGATATGAGATGAATGAGGCGGTTGTTTTGCTATACTCTCTCCGCACGGGCGATTGGCGCAACGGTTAGCGCAGGTGCTTTACACGCACAAGGCTGGGGGTTCGAATCCCTCATCGCCCACCACTGATTTGTTAGGCCTCCATCACTGGAGGCCTTTCTTTTTCGGGCTCAGCGCATGGGATTCGAACCCGCAAGGGTGCGGAGCTGAGGAAACGCGAAGCGTTTTCCAGCGCAGCACGCGAGGAGCGGAGCGACGAAGCGGGGCGCGGGCGGCGCCAGCCGCACGCGGACATCCCTCATCGCCCACCACTGATTTGGAAACGGTCCTCGAAAGGGGACCGTTTTTTGTTTGGGCCTATTTCATGGGATTCGAACCCGCCAGCACGTCTGTCACAAAGGTCGTGGCCAAAAAATGGCAAAAATGAGTACTGCTACCTTGCTTACAACGTATAAAAAGATAGTATTTGCTTAAGTTACGCAACATATGTCCATTATAAGGACTAACAGCTGGATCAAAATCGTGCATTCATCGCCATTTCGACGGTAGCGCGCAGAGATGTGGTGTAAGAGGCGGGGCATGCCCCGCCTCTTCTCTTT